>JAPOTO010000030.1 GCA_026709135.1 Gammaproteobacteria bacterium
GTTTGCGGGTTCTGGCGTCAGTTTCCGGCACTGGCATTGAAAAGCTTGTACTGGATGCCGAGGATTCCATAGACGCCCGGCTGCTGGTAGCCGAGGCCTTCTTCGATGTCCTCGTCGAACAGGTTCTCGACGCGCAAATAGCCCGACAGCGCGTCGGTGAAGTTCATGCGGCCGGTCACATCGACCCGCCAGTATGCCTCCATCTCGATATCGCCGGCCCAGCGCAGCCTGGGTCCGGCGTAATAGGCGTTGGCGCCGAGGTAGTATCGCCCGTCGCTGAAATCGATGCCGAGATTGCCCTTGTTCCTGGCGATCTGCACCGTGCGAAGCCATTCCTCGCCCTCGCCTCTGCGCAATTTGGATTCGGTGTAGGTGTAGTTGCCGTAAACCGACAGGTTCGCGGACAGCGCGTAGTTCGCCGCGATTTCGGCGCCCTCGGTTACTTGGGCGTCGCGGTTGGCATACTGGCCGTAACCGAAGCGCGCGCGCGGATTGACGATGGTCGCGTCATAGATGATGACGTTGTCGAGTTCGGTGTGCCAGAGCGTGGCTTCAAGGTTCAGCCTGGCGTCGGCGAGCGAGGCGCGGTAGCCGAGTTCGGTCGTCGTCCCCGTGTGCGGGCTGAGATCGAGCGTGCCGTAGGTTGGATTGAGCAACTGGGACAGCGTTGGCGCGGTGAAGCTGGTGCCGTGGTTTGCGAAGATCGCCCCGCCCGCGCCGACATCGAACACGATGCCCACGCTGCCCGTCGTTTCCGAGCCCCAGGTGTCGTAGTCGTCGGAGCGCGCGCCGAAGGCGAGCACGAGGCGCTCGCCAAGTTCGACTTCGGCGTTGGCGTAGAGCGAAGTGACGTTTTCCTCGCCGTCCGAGGTGCCGTAGGTTCCCCACTGCCGCGCGCTCTGGTCGAGTGATTCGACCCCGAACAGCACGCCGAGGCGGTCGCCATTGAAGACGAGGTTGTAATCGATCTGCGTGTTCTCGTCGGCGTAAAAGGCGGCGACTTCGGATGCCGTATCGTTGATTTCGATTACATCGCCGCGATTGTAGGGGCCGCCGAAGGACCAGTGAGAGATTCCGCTGATCGGCGCGGTCTCCAAGCCCAGCAAGCCGTCTGGCGCATCGCTGATGTTGTAGGTGTTCTTGAGCGACCCCACTTGCAGGCGCTGCGACCAGGCAGCGGAAATATCGTGCCGCAGATGCGCCGCGGTTACCCGGTTCAAGGTTCCGCTCGATTGGTTGGGGTCTGGAGTCTGGAATCTCCAGTAGGTCTCGCGCGTGGCGTCGCGGCCGGCGTCGGTTAGTTGCGCGTAGCCGAAGCGGTTGTCGGTTTCCCAGAAGCTCAGCCCGAAACCGAAGCGTTCGCGGTCATAGCCGAGCTTGGCCTGTATCGTATTGTCCTCGTAGAACTCCTCCGGGTGGACGTTGCCGCTGTCGATGCTCGACAGGTTCAGCGAATAGGCGAAATCGCCGTCGCCGGCTTCGATGGTGTCGCGATACGAGAGCGCCGCGCGCCCCCAGTCGAGCGAACCCGCTTCGAGCTGGATGCCGCCGTCGCGCCGCTGCCCGCTCTTGGTGGTGATCGAGATGACGCCGGCGGTGCTGTTGGCGCCGTAAAGTACCGCCTGGGGCCCGCGCAGGATTTCCACGCGCTCGATCATGTTCGGGTCGATCTGGCCGAGCAGGTGGTCGACGCTGCCGGAGCTGGCCTGGTTGATCTTGACGCCATCGACAACGACGAGAATGGCGCTGCTTGAGAAACCGCGCATCTTCGGGTAGTTGAACTGCCCGGGCCCGCCGCTCTGCTTGAATTCGAGGCCGGCTTGGCCGCGCATGATCTCGGTGAAGTCGGTGTAGCTCTTGAGCGCGATCTCATCCTCGCCGATGATCGTCACCGACTGGGTCAGATCGGTCAGCGACTTTTCGAGCTTGGTCGAGCGGACGAGGATTTCTTCAATGTCCCCGCCGGTGCCCCCTTGGCCGAAAGCGGCGCTTCCAAGGCCGAGCAGGATCGGGACCGACCAACGGGCATATCTGGCATACTTGCTGGCACGCATGGTTGTGTTCTCCAGAACTTGTGGAACGATAAACCCCGCCCCGGCTGGTTTGGCCGTTGGGGCGGGCTCGGTGTCGTTGCTGGAAAAGCTGCGGATGCGCATTCTTTCCGCCCACGGAAGACTGGTCCCGGTCTTCGGGCGAACGACGCGATGGCTGGTCTCCTGGCTCACCGATCAACACTTGCGGCCGCCTTCCCGGAGCAAGCTCCAGTGGCATTCGGGCCGGAAGTTCCCGGTTCACAGTTGCGGGCACAGCCACGGATTTGCACCGTGTTCCCACGCCGCCGAAGCCGGCGGCACCATCTATCCGCGAGTGTACCCCTTTCGCGCCGCCGAGTCATCGCGATGATCGCATCCCGCCGCTCGCAGGCATCAATAGGCTCGCACCAAGCTGCCGCCAGGCAAGATCAATTAGGAGGAATTCGCAATGGCTTATCTGTATCTCGCGGGGGCGATCATTTTTGAAGTCGCCGGCACCATGCTGCTGCCCGTTTCGCAGAATTTCACCCGGTTGCTGCCGAGCGTGGCGCTGCTCGCGGCCTATGGTGTTTCGTTCTACTTTCTCACCTTCGCGATCCGGGATATCCCCATTGCCATCGTCTACGCGAGCTGGGCCGGGCTTGGTGTTTTCCTCGTGGCGCTGCTGAGCCTGCTGTTCCACGGCCAGGCCCTGCCGTGGCAGGCGATGCTCGGCCTCGCCCTGATTGTCAGCGGCGTGGTGCTGGTGAACAGCTATAGCGGCGCGCATGGCTAGCTGATCGTGGCGCCCTCAGAAGCGGTCCGGCCGGAACGGCCGCAAATCGACAGGTGGCGTTCGCCCGGCGACGAGGGCGGATACGATGTCCGCGGTGATTGCCGACAGGGTCAGGCCGAGATGCTGGTGGCCGAAGGCGAAGATCGCATTGGGGTTGGCGGGCGGGTGGCCAATCACCGGCAGCATGTCCGGCAGCGAGGGCCGGAAGCCCATCCATTCGGACAAGTTGCCCAGTTCCATCTCGGGCGCCAGCTCCCGCAGATGCCGCTTCAAATCCTCATGGCGCCGCGGATTCGGCGGCAGATCGAGGCCGCCGAACTCGACGATCCCGGTGATGCGCAAGCCGCAATCCATCGGCGTGACGATGATTCTGCGCTCGTGCGACTCGACCGCAATGCCGCCGAGGTTGGGCGCGCCCTCGGCGGTGACATGGTAGCCGCGCTCGGTATCGAGCGGAACGGCATGGCCGAGTTGCCGGGCCAGCGGCGCCGACCAGGCGCCGGCGGCGAGCACGAGCTTGTCCGCCTTGATTTGGCCAGCCTCATGCCACAGCACGAAGCCGCCGTCACCGCCGCCATTATCGAGAATCTCGATACGCTCGATGCGCGCGCGCAGCGTCTGCCCGCCCGCCTCGCTGTAGCGCTGATGCAGCCCGGTGCAAAGGCTGTGCGGATTGAGCACATGGCCGGTGCGCGGCAGCAACAAGGCGCCGGCGATGCCGCGCTTGAGAAAAGGCGCCCTCGCCACCGCCTCCTCCGGCGCGAGCGGAACGGCTTCGATGCCATGACGCGCCAGCGCGAGCCGCTTGGCGTCGAGCGCGGGCAATGATTTTTCCGATTCGGCGACGACCAGGTGGCCCTGGGTGCGCAACAGCTCGGAAAGCCCCGCATCGGCGCACAGCGCCCGCATCGACTCAAGCGACTTCCGCTGCAATGACAACAGGGCTTCGATGCCGCGTCGATACGCCGAGGGCCGCGAGGCCCAGGCGAATTTGAGCAGCCAGGGCGCGATTCTGTGCGCGTATCCGGGGCGGATATGCATCGGCGAGTTGCGCCCGAACAGCAGCCGGGGCGCGGCGAGCATCGTCTCGGGGGAGGCCAGCGGGAAGATCTGTTCGCTGGCGATGTGGCCGGCATTGCCGAAGGAAGTCGCCGACCCCGGCGCGAGCGGATCGATCAGCAGCACCCGTTCGCCCGAGCGCGCCAGACGCCAGGCAATGGATATGCCGATGATCCCGGCGCCGATCACCGCGATCATCCGCTTGCCGCTGTTGATGCTCCGCTGTTCCGTCTCAGGCATTGTGGATGGCTGGCGGGCGGCTCACAGGCCGGCCGCGGCGGTTTCGATGTAGCGCTCAATCTCGCGCTCGAGCGTGTCCATCGGCACCCCGCCGGTGAGCATGATGGCGTCGTGGAAGTCGCGGATGTCGAAGTTTTCGCCGAGTTCGCGCTCGGCGCGCTCGCGCAGTTCGAGGATGATCAATTCGCCGATCTTGTAGGCCAGCGCCTGGCCGGGCCAGGAGATGTAGCGGTCGATCTCGGTGCGGACATTGTGCAGCGACAGGGCCGAATTCTCGGCGAGATAGTCCTGGGCCTCCTCCCGGCTCCAGCCCCGGTAGTGAATGCCGGTGTCAACCACGAGGCGGACCGCGCGCCACATCTCGTAAGTCAGACGCCCGAAATCATCGTAGGGCGTCTCGTAGATGCCCATCTCGATGCCGAGTTTTTCGGCGTAAAGGCCCCAGCCTTCGCCGAAGGCGTGGGGATAGAACGCGCGGCGGAAATCGGGCAAGCCCGCTATTTCATCGCGGACCGAGTTCTGGTGGTGGTGGCCCGGCACGCCTTCGTGGGCGGTCAGGGCGGCGAGGGTGTACAGCGGGCGGATGTCGAGGGCGTAGGTGTTGACCATGTAGTAGCCGCCGCGGCGCCCGCCGGCCGGGGCGTTCCAATAGCGCCCGGTGGTGTAGTTCGGCGCGATGTCGGCCGGCACGGGTTCGACGCCATAGGGCATTCTCGGCAAGACGCCGAAGAAGGCGGGCATCCGGCCGTCGATTTTCTTGGCGATCCACGAGGCCTCCTTGAGCAATTGCTCGGGTTCCTCGACATAGAACTGCGGATCGGTGCGCAGAAACTCGATGAAATCCGCGAAGCTGCCATCGAATTCGAGTTCCGCGATGATCTCCTCCATCTCGGCGCGGATTCGCGCGACTTCAAGCAGGCCCAATTCGTGGATGGCGTCCGGGTCCGCGTCCTGCCGGGTGGTGAAGAACCGCGTCAGTTCCTCGTAGTAGGCGCGGCCGTTTTCCAACTCCGCTGTGCCCAGGGTTTCCCGCGCGCCGGGGATATACTCTGCGGTGAAGAAGTCGAGAAAACGCTGGTAGGCTGGCACGACGGTTCCGGCGATCGCCTGCCGGCCCGCCTCCCGCAGTTCCTCGGCTGTGGCCGCGTCGAAATGGCCGGGCAAGCTGCGAAACGGCGTGTAGAAGACGCTCTCCTCGGGATTGTCGATGATCGAACCCGAGATCGAAGGCAGTATTCCCTCGAGAATCGCCCGCGGCTGGGTGAACCCGTCGCTTATCCCCTGGCGCATGTTGGCGATGTTCTGGTCGAAGAAGTCTCCGGTTGCCCGCAGCCGCGACAGATACTGCTCGAAGTCCGCCACCGTGCCGAAGGGCGCCGACTCATACATGCGTTGCACGCGCATGTGGAAGCCGGCGTCGCTGAGGATGGGGATGCGGTACGGCCGGTATTCGGCGAGTCTCGCCCGGCTGCCGACGATGAACTCGAACGATTCGTGGTTGATCCGGTCCGCCGCCGACAGCGATTCGGGGTCGATGGTGGCAAGCCGCGCGAGAAAGCCGCGGTCCTCTTCGAGATAGCGCGCTTGCGCCCCGGGCGAGACATCGGGCAGGCGGTCGTTGTGGTCGGCAACGCCCTGGCCGCTGGCGAACAGCGGGTCCCGCGCGAGCCGGCTGCGCCATTCGTCGTCGAACAGCGCGTGCAATTCCGCCACGGCCGTGGCGGCGGCGGCCGCCTCCGGTGTTTGCGGGGGATCGCTCTCCGGCGGCGCGCAGGCGAGCAGCAGCGCCGGGATGAAAATGGTGATGGGGATCAGTCTGGTTTTGAACATGCTTGGCTCCGTTGTTCATTGCTGGCTTCATTGCTGGCGGCGGGAGTTCCTCTTAATCAGAGCTTCCCGATGCCGTGGCGGAAAGGGTCCGCCGGGTCGAGTATCAGGGTGCTCCGCCCGGTGATGTGGGCGCTGCCGGTTATCTCGGGAACGATCCGCCCGTCCCGTTGGGCGGCGCGAACCTCGAACACCGAACCGGTGATGCTTTCCTGGCGCCAGACCTGCCCCGGCGCGAGTTCGCCATCCTCGATCAGGCAGGCCACTTTGGCGCTCGTTCCGGTGCCGCAGGGCGAGCGGTCATAGGCGCCGCCGGGGCACATCACAAAGTTCCGGCTGTCGGCTCTGGAGTTTTCCGAGGCGGGGCCGAACAGCTCGACATGATCGATCAACTCGCCCTCCGGTCCGCGGATTCCCTGTTGCTCGAGTTCGCGCTGGATCACGCGGGCATAGGCCCCCAGCTCTTCGACATTGTCATACTCCAGCCGCCGGCCATGATCGGAGACGAGGAAGAACCAGTTGCCGCCCCAGGCGATGTCGCCGCAAACCTCGCCAAACTCGGGTGTTCGCAGCATTTGCCCGCGGCGGTGGCGGAAACTCGGCACATTGCCGACGGTGACGCGGTTGTTGTCGTGCAAGGTCAAACCCACTTCGCCGGGCGGCGTTTCCAGCCGGTGCGTTCCCGGTTCCAGCCGCCCGAGGAAGGCGAGCGTGACCGCCAGGCCAATGGTTCCATGGCCGCACATGCCGAGATAGCCGACATTGTTGAAAAAAATCGCGCCGGCGATATTGGCCGGATTCGCCGGCGGGCAAAGCAAGGCCCCCACCAGCGCGTCGGACCCCCTCGGCTCGTTGATGATCGCCGACCGCAGCCAGTCGTGGCGCCCGCGCAGCAGTGCAAGCCGCTCCGCCATCGCGGTCTCGCGCATTCCCGAACCCGGCCCCGAACCCAGGTCCGGCCCGCCAGCGATCACCACCCGGGTCGGCTCCCCCCCGGTGTGGCAATCGACAACCTCCACGCAATGTCCAATTGCCTGATTCAAGCGGCAAATCTCATATTGGCGTTCGATGCGGATACTTCGGCCAAGTAAATGGCTTCGAATCGTCGCCGTCTGGCGGGCCGCGCGCGGCGGACGCCGTGAATCCATCCATGGAGGCTCCGGGCTCGGCTTCCTGCCTCGCACGCCCGCCGCGCGCGGCCCGCCAGACGGCGACTTACGCTGTGCAGATTCCGAGAGATTCCATATTTCGGCATGATGGGAATTGCTGGGCTTCAAACTGAATTCTTGACAGGGTGCGGCATGGCGGAAAATATACAATATAAAATTCGCACAGGAAAATGGGGCGGGGTCGAATGAGCGTTGCGCCGGGGCAAATCATCGAGATCGTCGGTTGCCATGCCGAGGGCGAGGTTGGCGATGTGATCGTCGCCGGAGTCGAGCCGCCGCCTGGAGATTCCATCTGGGAGCAGGCGCGCTGGATCGAACGGGACCGCACTCTGCGCGACTTCGTGCTGAACGAGCCGCGGGGCGGGGTTTTCCGCCATGTGAATTTGCTGGTTCCACCGAAGAATCCGGCCGCGGATGTGGGTTGGATCATCATGGAGCCGGAAGACACGCCGCCGATGTCGGGCTCCAACTGCATCTGTGTGGCGACGGTCCTGCTCGAAACGGGACGGATCGCCATGCGCGAGCCCGAGACGCGCTTCGCGCTCGAAGCGCCGGCGGGCCTGGTGCCGGTGCGGGCCCGCTGCCGCGGCGGCAAGGCCGAAAGCGTCACCCTGCTCAACGTGCCATCCTTCGCCGACCGCATCGGCGTTGAACTCAAGGTGCCGGGCGTTGGCGCGCTGCGGGTCGATACCGCCTACGGCGGCGACACTTTCGTCATCGTCGACGCCGCCGAGCTGGGCTTCGAAATCGCTCCGGCGGAAGCCCGGGATTTATGCGAGACCGGCATCGCGATCACCCGGGCCGCAAATGAACAACTCGGTTTCCGGCATCCCGAAAATCCCGCGATAAAGGGCCTGTCGTTTTGCCAGTTCACCCGCCCGGTCGCCACAACTGCGGCTACACAGGCGGCCAAAAAGGCGAACAGCGCAACAGTGAAAAGCGCCGTGGTTGTCCGCCCGGGGAAAATCGACCGCTCGCCCACCGGCACCGGATTGTCGGCCCTGCTCGCGGTGCTCCGCGCCAAGGGCGCGCTGGCCAGCGGCGCAAGCTTGACCGGCCGCTCGATCATCGGCTCGGAATTCACCGCCCGGATCGAGGAGGAATTGCGCCTCGGCGGCAAAAGCGCGATTCGCGCTTCGGTCACGGGCCGCGGCTGGATAACCGGGCGGCGGCAACTGCTGCTCGACCCCGGAGACCCGTGGCCCGCCGGCTACCGCCTCAGCGATACTTGGCCGGATATCGGGCCAGAGACTGTGCCGGCGATTCGCGGCACTGGCCGCAAAGATAATATATGATATATTTTTTGCTCGGCCATGGATCAACAAGTGGATAAACAAGTGAACGACACAAATGAATGAAACAAACGATGCGGCGGCGCCATGCGCGGTCGGGGAGGAAACGCGATGAAAGTCGAAACTCGATGGCGGGGCCGGATCGCCGCCATGTGCTTGGCTCTGCTTGCCGCGGGGAGCGGCTTCGCCCAGGACGAAACGGTCACCATCCCGGAACGCGATGAGGGCGAAGGCCCGTTCGAGCGCCTGATCCTGCGCGGGGCCTATATGATCGACGGCACCGGGGCGCCAACCCAGGGCCCGGTCGATATCGTGGTGGAAAACGACCGTATAGCACAGGTGGCGGTGGTCGGTTATCCGCGCTTGGCAATCGACCCGGACGACCGCCCGCCACTCGAGGGCGGGCGGGAAATCGATGTCTCGGGCATGTATGTTTTGCCGGGCTTCATCGACACCCATCTGCATCTGCATTCCCGGCAATCCGGCCAGGGTGTGCCGCCCGATTACATCCTCAAACTCTGGCTCGCCCACGGCATCACCACCGGCCGCACCGTCGGCGGTGACCACGGCACGCCTTGGGAGGTCGATGTCGCCGCGCGCCTCGCCGCCAGCGAGATCACCGGCCCGCGCCTCGAAGTGTATCCGGCGTTCAACGCGACCGAGGCCGGCGGTGTCAACACGCCGGAGCGGGCCCGGGAGCGGATTCGTGAAATCCAGCGCATGGGCGGCACGGGCGTCAAGTTCTTCGGCTCCCCGGAGGAAATCATGATCGCCGCCCTCGACGAGGCCAACGCCCTTGGCCTTAATTCAACGATGCACCATGCCCAGCTCGCGGTGAAACACGCCAATGTGCTGACCACCTCCGGCTGGGGGTTGCGGTCGATGGAGCATTGGTACGGGCTGCCCGAGGCGCTGTTTGAAGACCGCACCATTCAGCATTACCCGAATGATTATGTCTATCAGAACGAGCAGCACCGCTTCGCCGAGGCCGGCCGGCTGTGGCGGCAGGCCGCGCGGCCGGGCAGCGCGAAATGGAACGAGGTCATGGAAACCCTGCTCGCGCGGGATTTCGCCTTGTCGCCGACTTTCACCGCGTATCTGACGAGCCGCGATTTCATGCGCATGAGCCGGGCGAAGTGGCACGAGAAATACACCATGCCCGAGTTGTGGGAATTCTACCGGCCAAACCGCGACGCCCACGGATCGTACTGGTTCTATTGGACCCTCGAGGACGAGATCGCCTGGAAGGAAAACTTCCGCCTGTGGATGGCCTTCATCAACGAATACAAGAACCGCGGCGGCAAGGTGTCGCTCGGCTCCGATTCGGGCTATATCTACAATCTCTACGGATTCGGCTACATCATGGAAATGCAGTTGTTCCGCGAGGCCGGCTTCACGCCGCTGGAAATCATCCACGCCGCGACCATGGTCGGGGCCGAGGTGATGGGGGTGGACGATGAAGTCGGCTCGATCCGCGTCGGCAAGAAAGCGGACTTCGTCGTCGTCGAGGAGAACCCGCTGGCGAATCTCCACGTCCTGCTCGGCACCGGGGCGATCCGGCTCAACGACGCCACCCGGGAAGTCGAGCGGGTCGGCGGCATCCGCTACACCATCAAGGACGGCATTGTGTACGACGTGCCGGAATTGCTCGCCGCAATCCGCGCCATGGTCGCCGCGCGCAAGGATCTACTGGGGATTCCAGCCGGGCCGATGCCGATCGAAACCGTACCCGCCCGGAACTGGTAGAGCCGGGCGCTACCCCCCGAGCTGTTCGATGAGGTCGTCCTCGACGCCGACGATGTGCTGGCGCAGGAGCGCCTTGGCGGCGCGTTTGTCGCCCTTGCGGCAGAGTTGGATCAGTTCCGCGTGTTCCTTCTCGGCGCGGTCGATGTGGTCGCCGCCGAGGAGCTGGAGGCGGATGTAGCGGTCGCATTGCTTGTGCAGCATGGCCAGCACGCGCATCGTTTCCGGGCGGTTGGCCGCCTCGTACAGCGCCGAATGGAACGCCCAGTTGTAGTCGTTCCAGAGGTGGATGTTGCGCCGCACGTCGAGATCCTGGTCGAATTTCCCCAGAATCGTCTCCGCCTTGGCGATATGTTCCCCGGTCATGCCGTCCATCGCCCTGCCGATGAGGTCGGTTTCGATCAGGCGGCGCATGTGGATCCATTCCAGCGCCTGCGCCAGGCTCAGGCTCGTCGCCACCGCGCCCCGGTGGGTGTGCAATTCAACAAGGCCCTCCGCCTCAAGCTGGCGCAAAGCTTCGCGCACCGGAATGATGCTGGTGCCCAGCGCATTGGCGATCGCCTCCTGACGCAGAGGCTCACCCCCCACGATCTCGCGCTTGAGAATCCGCTCCCGCAAATGCGAAGCGACACTCTGCGCAAGCGTCGGCGGTCGTTGTGGTTGCGGCATGCCGGCTACCCCTTCGGTGCGAGTTGTCCGGCGCTTCCGCGCGGGCTTTGGTTTTGTAACAACTCCGTGAGGCTTTTTACCCGATTAGGCAGGCGCTTGTCGAATGCTTCCCGGAGTCTTGCGCGGCGCGGGCGATCCCCGAATTGAGTTCTTGGCTTCCTCAAAAAATAGATAATATATTTTATATTCTATATGAACCCGAATTTTCGGGGACATCATCCGCGGGAGGAGAGGCAAATGAACAAAGCGATAGCGGTTGTTTCATCGAAGCATCACCGGCAGCGGGCCACCGCCTGCTTGATCGCCGCGGCGCTTGGCCTTGGCGTCGGGGTGCCGAAACCAGGCTTGGCGCAGGAAGAGGCGCTTGAGGAAATCGTGGTAACCGGCTCGCGCCTGCTCAGGCGCGATCTCGACGCGCCAAGCCCGGTCCTGGTGTTGACCAACGAGGCGGTGCGAAGCGCCGGCAACATCACCATTGAGGAAACCTTGAACGAGTTTCCGCAATTGGCGTCGGACAACACTTCAAGCGTTAACTCGGGCGGAGGCTCCGGCATTCTCACCGCCGACTTGCGGGGCCTTGATGCCGTCCGCACGCTGGTTCTGGTCAACAGCCGCCGTTTCGCGCCGTCGGATTCCAGGGGGCTGGTGGATCTCACGAGCATTCCCGACGCGCTCATCGAACGGGTTGAAGTGCTCACCGGCGGAGCGTCCGCCGTCTATGGTTCGGACGCCATCGCCGGGGCGATCAACTTCATCCTGCGGGACGACTTCCAGGGCGTCGAGGCGAACTACCAATTCGGCGAGTCGGGCGAGGGCGACGCCGGCATGGAAAAATACGACCTGACCATCGGCGGCAACTTCGCCGATGGCCGCGGCAACGCCGTGCTGAGCGCCTCCTACACCAAGCGCGATCAGATATTCTTCGCGGACCGCGACTACTCGGCCATTTCGCTGTTTGAAAGCGGCGGCACCCTGGTGCCGGGCGGGTCGAGCAATATTCCGGGCACCCGCGTTTCGTTCAACTCGGCGGGTCTGTCGAGGTTGAACGGGCTGCCATTCGATCCGGCCACCGCGTGTCCGGGGACGATTGGCGGCGTCCGCTTCGGCGAAGGCGGCGCGGTGATGCCGTTTTGCGACCCCGAGGACCGTTTCAACTTCGCGCCGCTGAACTATCTGCTGCGCCCGCTCGAGCGCAATCAGATCAGCGCCATCGGCCATTTCGACCTGCGCGACAATCTGACGGCCTATTCGGAGTTGTACTTCATGGAGAACCGGAACGAGTGGCAGCAGGCGCCCAACGCCGGCGGTCTGCAAACCAGCGGCGCGCCCCGCGGCACCTATCTCATTCCCAACTACGCCAGCAACCCGGTCCTGTTCGCCCCGGTGCGCGATTTCCTGATCGCGAATCCCGAAACCTTCGACCCGGACGGCGACGGCACTGCGGCAATCATCCAAACCGGCCGCCGTTCGGTGGAAACCGGGCCGCGCAATTACAAATACGAACGCCTGACCTACAACATGACAACCGGACTGCGCGGCGATTTCGAGGTCCTGGGCCGGGCTTGGAACTGGGACACCTTCCTGCAATTCCAGCGCGCCAAAACCAATGAGTCGATTGCCGGGCAGCTTTCGAGCTTGCGGCTCGCCCTCGGTTCGGATGTGACAGTCGAAAACGGCGCGGCGCGCTGCACCAACGAGTTTGTCGGCTGCGTGCCGGTGAATTTTCTCGGCCTGAATTCGGTCACGCCCGAAGCGGCGGCCTTCATTTCGCCGACCCATGGCACCACCAGCGTGCTCGAACGCAAAATCTACGGCGGCACGATAACCGGCGAACTGCTCGACTTGCCGGCGGGCCCGCTGGCGGTCGCGCTGGGTTATGAAAGCCGCTGGGACGAGCATGATTTTCGTCCCGACACCGCGGGCCAGGGCGGCGAATTCACCAGCGACATCCTGTCGCCGCGAACGGCTTCAATCGATCTCGATGAGTTCTATGCCGAAGCGCGGGTGCCGCTGCTCGCCGATCTGACCGCCATCGATTATCTCGGCCTCGAACTCGCGGTGCGCAGCTCCGACTACTCAACGAGTGGCCGGGTCACGACTTGGAAAGCGGGCGGGGAATGGGCGCTGAACGAATGGGTGCGGCTGCGCGGCGCATACAACGTGGCGATTCGCGCGCCGAATCTCGATGAATTGTTCGATACCGTTACGATCGGCTTTTCCGCCGGCGACGATCCCTGCGACAAGGATCTCGGCCCGACCGCGGCGCAAAAGCAGCTTTGCGTGGCCCAGGGCGTGCTGGCGCAAGAGATCGACGCCTTCGATCAGATCAATGTCGGCTTCGGTGTGCAGTCCGGTGGCAACGCGAATCTGACCCAGGAAGAGTCGGACACTTGGACGGTCGGCCTGGTGATCAGCCCGCCGTTCATCGAAGGCTTGAACCTGACCATCGACTATTACGACATCCAGATCGAGGATGCCATCGATCAACTCAGCGCCCAGCAGGTCGTCAACAGTTGTTTCCGCTCGCTCGACAACAACAGCGACACCTGCCGCTCGATCAACCGCTTCCAGAACGGCCAGATCGATTATGTTTCCGCCACCCTGAAGAACATCGCCACGCTGGAAGCGTCGGGGGTGGATTTCCAGGCGGATTATTCGTTCGATCTTCCGGCCGGGTTTGCGTTTTTCGACAGCGCCGCCGCGCTGCGCCTGCAGTTTGTCGGCAGTTGGGCCTTCAGCAACGAGCGCGTCTCCGAGCCCGGCGAGCCGGCGATCGACTGCCTCGGCCATTTCGGTGGTTCGTGTTCGGGCTTCAATGTCTTCATGCAGCCGGAGTCGAAGCTCGTCTTCAACGCCGCCTATGACAGCGGTCCGCTGACCACCCGGTTTCAATTCCGCAACATCAGCGATTTCACGTTGTTTCCGGGCGCTGGCAATGTGGTCAAATCCGCGCCGGCCAGGGACTATCTCGATCTGAACGCCGATTACGCGGTCAACGATCAGTTCACGGTCTACGCGGGCATCGACAATTTGACCGATGAGGAGCCGCCGGTGCTGGGTTTCTCGCTCGCTGGCGATGCGAATGTGGATATCTCGTTGTATGACGTGCTTGGCCGGCGGTACTTCGCCGGTGTACGCTTCCGGTTGTGACGCAGGTGCCGCGGCGGTGGTGATTCGCCGCCGCGGCTGCCCAATTTCCTTGGAGAAGGACGATCATGAAGAAGCTGCTTTTGATGCCACTTTCCTTGCTTTTTTCTTTGCTGGGCGCCATGGCGCTCGCCGCGGTCGATGCCGTGCCGCCGGCGGATGGCGAAGACATCACCCCGCTGGAGGCCGAATCGGTCGTGACCCGGCACAGCGTGGAGATCGATGGCCGCGCGATCGACTACACCGCCACCGCCGGGCTTGACCTGATCCGCAACGAGGCCGGCGAGGGCATCGGCCTGTTCGGCTACACCGCCTATGTGCGCGACGGCGAGGACAGCGCGAGTCGTCCGCTGCTGTTCGCTTACAACGGCGGCCCTGGTTCGGCGTCGATCTGGCTGCATATGGGGGTGCTCGGCCCGCGACGCATTCCGGTGGACGATGTCGAAGTGACCGGCCCGCCGCCCTATGGCGCCGTCAACAATGAATTCAGCGTGCTCGATGTCGCCGACCTGGTGATGATGGACCCGGTGGGAACGGGCTACGCCACCATCGAGGGCGAGGGGCGGCCGGAGGATTTCTGGGGGGTGGACGCCGACATCGCCGTCGCCTCCCAGTTCATCGTCAATTACCTCACCCAGAACAACCGCTGGAACTCGCCGAAGTATGTGCTCGGCGAAAGCTACGGCGGCATCCGCACCGGCGGCGTGGCCTACGAGTTGCTCGCGGATTACGGCGTGGGGCTCAATGGCGTGATTCTGGTTTCCCCGTTCATGGATGCCGCCGCCGCGCGCGACCGCTTCGCCATCGATCTGCCACACGCGCTGTATCTGCCAACGCTGGCGGCGACCGCCTGGTATCACGACGCCATCGCGGAGCGGCCGGACGACCTGATGGCTTTCATCGAGGAGGTGGAGACTTTCGCGGTCGAGGTGTACACCCCCGCGCTGATGAAAGGCGCCACGCTGCCGGCCGCGGAGCGGGAAGCGCTCGTTGGCGAACTCGCGCGCTACACCGGCCTGAGTGAGCAATACTGGGAAAACTCCAATCTGCGCGTGCCCCACACCCGCTTCACCCAGGAACTGCTGCGCGATCAGGACATCACCGTTGGCAGGATCGACTCGCGCTTCAAGGGCCGCAGCATCGACCGCGTCGCGGACAACATGCAATACGACCCCTTCGACGCCGCCGTGCGCCCCGCCTACAAGGCGGGATTCATGCACTATTACAACAACGACCTCGGTTTCCGGAAAGACCGCGACTACGCCGTCTCGGGCGGGATTTTCGAGCGCTGGGACTGGCTGCACACCCTGCCCAACGGCCAGGAAACGCTGATCACCAACACCGCCATCGATCTCGCCACCGCCATGACCCGCTACCCGCCGATGCGCGTGCTGGTGCAGCAGGGCTACTATGATTTGGCGACGCCGCACTTCGTGCTCGAATACGTCCTCAACCACATGGATCTCAACCCGGAGCAGCGCTCGCGGATTGTGGTGGAGATGTATGAGGCGGGCCACATGATGTACGTCCACCCGCCATCGCTGGCGAAATTCAAACAGGATCTGGCCGACTTCATCACCGCGGACTGACAGCAAGCGGCGGTGGGCCGCGGCTCCTAGCCGCGCACGCCGGCGATGAAGATCACAGCAACGGCAACCGGCACCACATAGCGCACCAGCGCGAGCCAGGCCCGGAAGGCCATGCCCTCGCCAAGGCCGAATTCCTCCCGCATGCCTTCGCGGTCGGCGACCCAGCCGACGAAGATCGAAGTCAGCAACGCGCCCACCGGCAGCAGCACGTTGGACATAATAAAGTCCAAGCTTTCATAAATCGTCCGCTCCCCCAGCGCGCCGATGAAAGCCAGCGGATGAAACTCCGCCAAGAGGTTGAACGAGAACACCGTGCCGAGGCCGAGCGCCCACATCGCGCATCCCGCGGTCAATGCGGCGACCCCGTGGCCGCATTTGAGCCGCTCTTCGGTCCAGGCGACGACCGGGGCGAAGTTGGCGATGCACGAGGTGACCGCGGCCGCGATCAGCAGCAGGAAGAACACGCTGCCGAAAATCCTGCCGCCGGGAAGTTCGCCAAAGGCGATGGGAAGCGTCTGGAAAACCAGCCCCTCGCCGGAGTCGGGCGGCAGGCCGTGGGCGAACACGATTGGAAACACCGCAAACCCCGCGAGCAGCGCCACCAGCGTGTCGGCGCCCACCACGATGAAGGCGTTGCGTGGAATCGACACGCGCTGGTCGAGATGGGAGCCGTAGGTGATCATCACAGCCATCGCGATGCCGATGGAGAAGAAAGCCTGGCCGAGGGCGGTCAGCACCGCGCCGCCGCTCAGGCGGCTGAAATCCGGCGCGAGCAGAAACCCCGCCGCCGCGCCGAAATCGCCGACGAGGGCGGCATAGCCCACCATGACGATCATGCAGCCGAACAAGGCCGGCATCAGCACCTTGACGGCGCGCTCGATACCGTCATGCAGCCCCCGCGAGTTGATGTAAACCGTCACCACGCAGACCACGGTGTGCCAGAACGCCAGCCTGGCTGGATTCGCCGTCAGCCCCGCGAACATCGCCCGCGATTCCGCCGCTGTGATTCGGCTGAATTCCCCGGCCACGCCGCGGGCCAAGTAATCCATCGTCCAGCCGGCAACCGTGGTGTAGAACAACATCAGCATGAACACCGCCAGCACGGCGATGCCGCCGACACTGCCCCAAGCCGCGCTGGCCCCGGCTTGGGCCGACACTTCGGCGATGCTGCCCGGGGCCGAGCTTGTCGTTCGTCCACGGCGGCCGATCGCCCATTCCGACATCACCAGCGGCACGCCGATGCCGAAGGCGAACAGCATATAGATCAACACGAAAGCCGAACCGCCGTTCTCGCCGGCGAGATAGGGGAAACGCCAGATGTTGCCAAGCCCGACCGCGAAGCCGACCGAAGCCAGCAAAAAAGTCAGCCGGGACGACCAGCGCTCGGGCATGGGCGGCTAGCCTTTCCCGATAATGCTTTGGAGCGATTCCCGGGCCGTCTCGACGATGCGGGACAATTCGCCCTTGGATGCGTCGTCCATCGGCTGGAAGGGCGGTCTGACCGGCCCGCCTGGGCGGTCGAGCAGCTCGCAGGCGCACTTGACGCTTTGCAGGAACTTGTCGCCTTTTTCGAGGCAGGTCGTCAGCGGCAGCAGGGCGGACATGATCCGGCGGCCGCGGTCGAAATCGCCTTCGAGCACGCACAGCTCATAGAGGCGCACGGCTTCGCGGGGAAGGAAGTTCGCCACCACGGACACCCAACTGCGCGCCCCCCAGGCGAAAAATTCGAGCGCCTGGTCTTCGGCGCCGGCGCTGAGCTGGAGTTCGGGAAAATCCCGCGCCAACCTGTGCAGGCGGTCAATGTCGCCACTCGATTCCTTGATCGCGCGGAAATTGCGCTTTTGCTTGACGCGCTCGAGGAAGCTGTCCTCCATGCAAACCCCGGTGCGGCCGGGATAGTTGTACAGCATGATCGGCAGGTCGGCGATGCGGTCGATTTCCAGGCAGTGCGCGGCGAGTTCCTCCTGGTTCGGCAGTCCGTAGGGTGGCGCCGCCACCAGCAGCGCGTCGACGCCGGCCTCCCGCGCCGCGGCCGCCAATTCGCGGCAGCGTGCGGCGAGCAGATCGTTGACGCCGGCGACAACTGGCAGCCGCCCCGCCGCGCGCTCAACGGCGAAGCCGAACTGCGCAATCCGCTCCTCCTGCGTCAGCGAGAAGAATTCACCCGTTGAGCCGCCGACGATAAGGCCGTGGCAGCCGTTTTCCACCTGCCAGTCGATGACCTGCCCATAGGCGTCGAAATCAACCGACAAATCATCCCGGAAGGTCGTGATGATCGGCGTGTAGATGCCTTCGAATCGCATCGCCAGTCCTCTTGGGCAGTTTCTGTTA
>JAPOTO010000157.1 GCA_026709135.1 Gammaproteobacteria bacterium
CGGCGCAGGCTCCTAGCGCGACGCGGGCGCCAGCAGTTCGATTTGGTATTCGGTTCGGCGGTTGTCGCGCAGCGTGGTCACGGTTACGGTGTCGCCGTCGCGGTAGCGTTCAAGCATCGAGGCGAGATCGTCTTCGTTGGCGATGGCTTCGCCGTTGATGGCGACAATGACATCGCCGAGCGCGATGCGGCCGAGCCGGTCCCGGCTCAGTCCGCGCATTCCCGCCCGCTGCGGGCCCGCGCCTTCGACCACATCGAGCACGATCACGCCTTCGATTCCCCACAGGCGGCGGTAATAGCCGGGCTGGGGCATCCGGGTGATGCCGAGGAACGGGGTTTGCACCCGGCCATGTTCGATCAGTTCCGGCACCACCCGCTTGACGGTGTTGACCGGAATCGCGAAACCGATGCCGGAATTGGCGCCGCTCGGGCTGAAAATCGCGGTGTTCACGCCGACGAGCTGGCCGAGCGAATTGAGCAGCGGGCCGCCGGAATTGCCTGGATTGATCGCGGCGTCGGTCTGGATCACATCGCGGATTTTGCGGCCGCTGAGCGAATCGATTTCGCGGCCGAGCGCGCTGACCACGCCGACGGTCATGGTGGTGTCGAGGCCGAATGGATCGCCGATGGCGATCACCTTGCGGCCGACTTCGAGCAGGGCCGAGTCGCCGGGTTCAACTGGCTTCAGTTCGCGCCCGCCGGCATCGATCTTGAGCACCGCGAGGTCCTTGTCCGGGTCCACCCCGCGCACCGCGGCGGCGTGGGTGCTGCCATCCTGCAGCGTCACGGTGACGCTGTCAGCCTGCTGAATGACGTGGAAATTGGTGACGATGTAGCCATCCCCGCTCCAAATGAAACCGCTGCCGTTGCCCTGGGGGACGGCCTGGGGGTTGAGCGAGTAGAACGAGCGCACGATGCGCGAGTTGGTGATGTTGACCACCGAGGGGCTCGCGAGCCGGAAAACCTCGATATTGTTGGCTTCGTCATCGGTGCTGAACGTCGCGTAATCCCGCGGCTGCGCCGCGGCGGAAACGGCGAGAACGAGGCAGGCGACAACGGCTAGCGAACGGTGCAGAGCGCTCATGGTGGCAAAATCGGAATCGGGCTGGCTTCCCTTCTCAACATGGGAACATCATCGCCGGCTTTCAAGTGCCGCGGCCCCCCAAATTGATTTGCCGAAGTCGAATCCGTAACATCGGTTGAAACGGCTGGCGCCCGCGGCCCAACATGACGAAAATCCTCATTCTCGACGACGACGAAAAGCTAGGCCAACTGCTGACCCAGTATCTTGAGCGGAACGGCATCGAGTGCCATGTGGCGCTGGACCCGCCGCAGGGGTTCGAGATGCTCAAGCGGCTCAAGCCCGATTTGCTCATTCTCGATGTCATGCTGCCGGTGAAGGACGGCTTCGAGGTGTGCAAGGAAATCCGCGCCAAATCCTCGATCTATGGCGACTTGCCGATTCTCATGCTCACCGCCCACACCGAGGTCAGCGACCGCATCGCCGGGCTTGAACTCGGCGCCGACGATTATCTCCCCAAACCCTTCGACGCCCGGGAATTGCTCGCGCGGGTGCGCAGCATCCTGCGCCGCAGCGCCGACGACGCCGAGCTGCGCGAAATCAGGCGCATCGAGGGGCTCGATGTCGACGCCCCGCGCCGCGAGGTCAAGCTCGATGGCGAAGTGATCGATCTCACCACCATGGAATACGAACTGCTGATCCTGTTCATGCAGTATCCCAACAAAACCTTCACCCGGGACGAACTGATGAACCGGCTGCGCGGCATCAACGCGGAACTGTTCTCGCGGGCGGTGGACACCCTCGTCAGCCGCCTGCGGCACAAGCTCGAAGACACCTCGAAGACGCCGCGCTACATCAAAACCATCTGGGGCCGCGGCTACACCTTTGTCGGCAAGCAGTTGTGACCAGCTTGATCTTGTCGATCCGCCGCTCGCTGTTTCTGCGGCTGCTGCTGATTTTCGGCACCACCCTGCTGCTGTTCCTCATCATCATCGCCGGCGCGCTGCGCTTCGCGAACAACAGCCGCAACACCATCGACGCGATTCCCGACTTTTTCACCCGCAACATCGATTCGATCATCGACATCGAAAGCATCGGCTCGCCGCCCAATCTGGCCAACGCCATGCGCCTCGCCGAAGAGTTGGGCTGGACGATACAGATCCGCAGCCCGATCATGCGCTGGAGTTCCGACACCGACAACCGCATCGACGTAACCCAGGCCGAGTTCGACCACACCCTCAGCGCCGACGCCGAAATCCGCCGCATCGGTGGCGAGGACATCATCATGGTGGAGCGCGGCGGCTACGAGTTCTACCTCTACCAGCGGGCGGTTCCCGGCTCCGGCATCACCACGCTGGCGCTGTACGCCGGCTTCGCCTTCGCCGCCCTCGCGCTGCTGCTCAACTACATCATGGTGAACCGGCTGCTGGCCCCGGTGCGGCTGCTCAAGCAGGGCGCCGAGCGCATCCGCAACGGCGATCTCGGCTTCCGTGTCGACAGCGACCGGCAGGACGAGCTCGGCGAACTCACCCAGAGCATCAACCACATGGCCGACTCGCTGCAGTCGATGCTCGAAGCCAAGCGGGCCCTGCTGCTCGCGATCAGCCACGAGCTGCGCTCGCCGCTGGCGAAGGCGAAGCTGCGGCTGGAGTTCATCGAGGAAGGCGAACACGCCGGGCAGTTGCGCGAGGACATCAATGAAATCGACCTGCTGATCGCCGATTTGATCGAGGCCGAGCGCCTCAATCAGGAACATGCCGCGCTCGTGGCCGAAACCGTGGGTCTTGGCGGATTCGTGCGCTCGGTGACCGCGCAGTATGTCGATTACGCCGGCAGCCTCGAAGTGAAAACGCCAAAGCCAGACCGGGAGTTTGACATCGACAAGCTGCGCATCCGGCTGCTGCTGACCAATCTGCTCAACAACGCGGTGCGCCACGGCGGGAACAATCCGATCACCGTCGCGGTTTCCTTTCCCGGGGAGGAGGCGCTGATCGAAGTGATCGACCGGGGGGAGGGCATAGCCAAGCCGCATTTGAGCAAGGTGGCCGAGCCGTTTTACCGCGCCGACCGCTCAAGGCGCCGCGACACCGGCGGCACGGGGCTTGGCCTGTATCTTTGCCACCTCATCGCCGAGGCCCACGGCGGCAAGCTCGAAATCGACAGCGAGCCGGGCCGGGGCACCCGGGTCAGCGTCACCCTGCCCCGCCGCGCCGCCGCCGCGCCCGCAGGAAGTACAGCGCAAGCGCCAGCGCGCTGAGCAGGGCGGGCACCAGCAAGGTGTTGATCCATTTCAGGTTGGCGCCGAGGCGCTCGATATCCTCGGTCAACTGGAATTGCACATCGCGCAGCCGCCGCCGGGTGTCGATCATCTGCTGGTTGAACTGATCGATCTCGGCTTGGATTTCCGGGGCGATGACATCGAGTGGCCCGCCCTCGGCGTTCTGGCTCAGGCGGGCGATCTCGGCTTCGGCTTCGGCGAGCCGCGCGAGCAGCACCGCCTCCTCCTCGCGCAGTCGGTCGTCGGCCTCGCGCTGCATCTCGATCACGCGGTTGAAAGGCCGCGAATACGTGCCGCGGCCGCGGATGCTGGCGAGGCTGGCGCCGCCGGCGAGATTGTCGAGCGCGTTGATGACGAGGTCGCCATTGTTGGCGAACGGCTGGGGAATGCGCTGGCCGAGGAACTGCGCCACCTGCACCCACATGCGGTCCGACATCATGTCGGTGTCGGCGAACAGCAGGATGTTGACCGGCGCTTCGGAGCGGGCGAGGTGGGGGGCGGTTTCTTCTTCTGTCGTGTCGGCGGGTTCAGCGGATTCGCCGGCATCTGTATCGCTGGTTTCGGCGGTGGCTTCGGCCGTGGGGGATTCGGCATCAGCCGCTTCCCCGGTTTCAGCGTTGCCGTCCTCCGCCGATTCGGCATCTTCAACTTCCGGCGGTGGCGGACCCTCGGGAAAGGCGGAATCGAGCACGCCGCTGACACGCGCGGCCAGGGTGTAGCTTTCCGGGGTCGCCTCAAAAGCTTCGAACAGCGCCGAAGGCTCGGCGAGATCCTGCACCAGCGCGGCGTTCAGCAGCATCGAATCGGTTGACGATTGCAGCAGCGGCTCGAACTGCGTTGTGGCGCCTTCGGCCTGGGCGATCACCCCGGCAGAGGAAACATTGATCGTTTCCAGGCG
The DNA here is from genome assembly GCA_026709135.1 of Gammaproteobacteria bacterium. Classification (GTDB taxonomy): domain Bacteria; phylum Pseudomonadota; class Gammaproteobacteria; order Pseudomonadales; family Pseudohongiellaceae; genus UBA9145. The sequence continues at coordinate 4,197 of JAPOTO010000157.1, forward strand.
GCTGGTGATGATGTCGTCGCCGTCGAGGTTGCCGCGCTGGAAGCCGAGCATGCCGAGGTGGGGTTCGGGCCGCGAGCCCTGCCCCATCGACACCCGCAGGGCGAGGCCGTTGTCGACGAGCACCTGGCCGCTGTCGTACTCGACGCCCCAGGCTTCGAGCAGCCCCGGCAGGTCGGAACCCATACCGGCGGGGACGAGAATGCCCTGGGGCGAGCGCGTCACCAGCGAGTCGGCGCTCGGGTCGAGAAAGACGATGGCCCCGCCGCCGCGCAGCAGATGCTGGTCGATGGCGTAGAGCATCTGATCGGACAGGTCCCGGGGATGCGCGAGCATGACGATATCGACGTCTCCGTCGATGGTCGCGTCGAGCGGGCTGATGCGGCGCACATCGTACAACTGGCGGATGACGTCCATGACAAACCAGGGTTGGAGCATCTGGTTGCTGGCCGGGTCGAAGCCGCCATCGAGATCAAGCCCGGTGAGCAAGCCCACGACCGGACGCTCGGGATTGGCGGCCTGGGTGATCAGCTTGACGAACTCATACTCGAGAAAAGGCTCCTGGTCGGGCCGGATCAGGGGCATGGTTTCCGCAACGCGCAGGGATTCCGGCGCGCCTTCGGCCAATGGCTGGGCGGCAACGAGGCCGAAGTAGATCGCCTCGCCGCCCTGGGTCACCGGAACCGGCTGGATGCCGAATTGATTGGCGAGATCCTCGTCTTCCGAAAACGGCTCCGGGTCGATCACATTCAAGCTCAGGCGGCCTTCGCTGGCGATGACGATTTCCCGCAGCAGCTCTTGAACCCGGGTGGCGTAGGTGCGGATTTGCGGCACATCCTCGGTGGCGGAATCGGAGTAGAAGAAGCTGATCTCGATGGGGGTTTCGAGGCTCGACACGATTTCCCGGGTCGCCGGGGCGAGGGTGAACAGGCGATCCCCGGTCAAATCGAGGCGCCAGCCCGGCAGCAGCGAGACCACCGTCACCGCGAGCAGCAGGGCGAGGGCGATGAAGGCGAGTCCGACGATTGAAACGAGGCGTGCGCTGGTCATGTTTCCGGCCTCCTAGTTCGCTTTCTTGATTTCGATGACGATGGCGCTGGCGAGCAGCCAGGCGGCGATGAACACGCTGAAGTACAGCACATCGCGGATGTCGAGCACGCCCCGGGTGATCGAGTCGAAATGGGTCAGGAAGCCAAGCGCCGCGACCGCGTCGACGATGGCCTGGGGCATCCAGTCCGGGAAGGCGCCGAGCAGAATCGGCGAGCCCATGATCACGAACAGGAAGCAGACGCTAACCGTCAGGATGAAGGCGATTACCGAATTGCGGGTGCAGGCCGACATGCACGAGCCGATGGCGAGATAGGCCCCGGCCATGAACCAACTGCCGATGTAGCCCGCGGCGATGACGCCGTTGTCCGGGTCGCCGAGGTGGTTGACCGTGATCCAGATCGGGAAGGTCAGCAGCAGCGCCAGGCCGGTCAGCGCCCAGGCGGCGAGGAACTTGCCAAGCACCGCCTCGGACAGCCGGATCGGCAGCGTCAGCAGCAGCTCGATCGTGCCGGTCTTGCGCTCGTCGGCCCACAGCGCCATGGCGATGGCGGGCACCATGAACAGGTAGAGCCAGGGATGGAAGCTGAAAAACGGAATCAGGTCGGCCTGGCCCCGGGCGTAGAAACCGCCGAGGTCGAAAGTGAAGATGCCGTTGGTGATCAGGAAGATCACGATGAAGACATAGGCCAGCGGGGTGGCGAAATAGCCAGTCAATTCGCGCCGGAAGATGATTCCGAGGTTTTGCATGAGCCGCCCTCTATTGATTTGCCGCTACTGGCCTGCCGCGCTTTGGGTGACGGTGCGGAAGACATCTTCGAGCTGCCCGCGCCGCACGTGGAATTCCTCCACCGGCCATTGCCGCCGCTGGGCGAGTTCAGAGACTTGGGCGAAGATCGGCTCGCCCCGGGACAAGATGGTGAAGCTCGCGCTGCCGGAATGGCCGCGCTCGACGCCGGCGATTTGCGCCACGCCGGCAAGCTCGGCGGCGAGATCGATCTCGCTCGACAGCCGCACCTCCACCGCCTGGTGGTAGCGCGAGCGCGCTTCGAGTTCTCCGGGGGCGCCGTCGGCGACGATTTTGCCGCGGTCGATGATGATCGCCCGGGTGCAGACCGCGGTGACTTCTTCAAGGATGTGGGTGGAGATGATGACGATCTTGTCCTTGGCGAGATTGCGGATCAACTCGCGGACCTGGTTTTTCTGGTTCGGGTCGAGGCCGTCGGTGGGCTCGTCGAGGATGAGCACCTTCGGGTCGTGCAGGATCGCCTGGGCGAGACCGACCCGGCGCTTGAAGCCCTTGGACAGCGTCTCGATGGTCTGGTGCGCCACCGATTCAAGCGCCACATCGCGCATCACCGCGGCGATGCGGTCCTCGGCCTGCTGGCCGCGATAGCCGCGGATGCGGGCGATGAAGCGCAGGAAGGCGAGCGTGCTCATGTCGCCATAACTCGGCGCGCCCTCGGGCAGGTAGCCGATCAGCGACTTGGCTTCGAGCGGCCGGCCGCCGATGTCGAAGCCGGCGATTGTGACACTGCCGGAACTCGGGGACAGAAAGCCGGTGATGACCTTCATCGTCGTCGACTTGCCCGCCCCGTTGGGCCCGAGGAAGCCGAGCACCTCGCCCTCGCGCACATCAAAGCTCAGATCGTCCACCGCAACGACCTGATCAAACTTCCGCGTCAGATTCTTGATCTCAATCACCGCCCGCAGCGCCTCGCGTCATGGTTTGGCAAGTTTGGCCAGCGTGAACAACAGGCAGGAAATATAGGGACGGCTTGGGAAATTTCAAGAACCCGGCCGCCTTCGCCCTCAGCCCCACAAGCTGCCATTCGCCGCTTCCGCCGCGAACCGCTCCGCGGGCCAGATTTCGATGCCGTCCGCCGACCGGAACGACCGCTGGCCGGTGTACACCAATACGCGGCGGGTCAGCCCGGGTACCGACGCGATCGCCCGCAGCCCCTTCAGCAGCCCGGTGTGATAGCGGTCGGTGGCCTTCACCTCGATCGCCAGCAGCTCGTCTCCCCGCCGCAGCAGAAAATCAACTTCGGCATCGGTTTGATGGGGCGACCAGTACGCGATCTCGTCGCATAACCGCTTCGCCTCGCCGGTCCATGCGCCAGCGTGTGCCCGCAAGGTGGTCAATACCCAGCTTTCCAGCAGCGGGCCGCGTTCCTCCGCTGTGACCTCGCCGAGTTGTCCCTTTACGGCGCGAACGACGCCGGGATCGACCCAGTAGAGTTTCGGCAGCTTGCGCTCGCGCACCCGGGTGCGGGACTCGAAGGCGGGCAGGCGGTGAACGAGCAGGGTGTCTTCGAGGATTTCCAGGTAACCGCGCACGGTGCCCCGGGCCACTCCCGCATCCCGGGCGATTCCGGCGATGTTGATTGCTTGGCCGTTGAAGAGCGCCGCTATCGGCAGAAAGCGGACGAAACCGGGCAGATTGCGCACCAGGGCTTCGGCGCGTATCTCCTCGCGCAGATAAAGCTGCGTGTAGGCTTCCAGCACGGCGGGTGGTTCCGGGTTGCCCCACACCAGGGGCAGGGTTCCGCAGCGGAGCGCCCGGTCGAGATCGAAATCCGCACCCAGTTCGGCGGCGGTAAGCGGAAACATGGTCTTGTTGAGCGCCCGGCCAGCCAGCAGATTGACCCCCGCGGCTTTCAACTTGCGGGCGCTGGACCCAAGCAAGGCGAAGTTGAGGCGATGCGATTCGATAAAGCGATGCACTTCGTTCAGCAGCATCGGCAATCTTTGCACTTCATCGACAACCACCCAATCGTTCGGCGCCAAGTGCCCTATGGATTGGGCGAACAATGAAGGGTCGGCGAGCAAATCCTGGTACAGGCGCTCGTCCAGCAAGTCGATGCACAGCGCATCCGGCAAGACGGCGCGGACCCAGGTGCTCTTGCCAACGCCCCGCATCCCGAGCAGAAAGAAGCTTTGCCGCGGCAGCCGGTTGATGCGCTCATAAGTGGAAGACATGCCGCCGATTTTACATGAAAAATGGCGGCGACGTGTACAATTTTATGAGGTTGCGATGTGGTCGTTGATCAGATCTTCCGGGTCCGCGGATTCGCGCCGCACCTTTGGCGTCGAAGTTGAGTCCGCCACCGCCGAGACCGCCATTTTGTCGCAGAGTCCTGTTGACGCGGATTCTGACATGGTAGCGGCCCAGCCGCCCCGGTGTTAACCTTCGCCGTCCGCCAAGGTGCTGGCTTCGCGCAAATACTGGGGTCGGAAACCATACTGTGCCTTCTTTGAGCACCCTCGACTGGCTTGTCATCGCCGTCTACTTTGCCGCGCTGCTGGGGCTGGTGCTCGCGGTGACGCGCAGGCAGCAGACCTCCACCGATTATTTTCTCGCCGGCCGCAATGTTGGCTTTTTCGCCATCGGCGCGTCGATTTTCGCCTCCAATATCGGCTCGGAGCACATCGTCGGGCTCGCGGGGCAGGGCGCGTCCACCGGGCTGGCCATGGCGCATTACGAGTTGCATGCGTGGATCGTAGTGCTGCTCGCCTGGGTTTTTGTCCCCTTCTATTACCAGGCCGGCGTGTTCACCATGCCGGAGTTTCTCGAGCGGCGCTTCGGGCCGAAGCCGCGCTGGATTCTGTCGCTGGTTTCGCTCGCGGCCTATGTGTTGACCAAGGTTTCGGTGACGGTGTACGCCGGGGCGATCATCTTCAGCACCTTGCTGCCCGACACCTTCGGCAGCCCCGAGGCGGCGTTCTGGGTCGGGGCGGTGGCGACGGTGCTGCTCACCGGCTTGTACACCGTGGCCGGGGGGCTGCGGGCGGTGCTGTACACCGACGCCGCCCAGGCGCTGGTGCTGCTCATTGGCTCCGGCGCCATCACCTGGTTCGGTTTGCAACAGCTTGGCGGCTGGGGCGAGTTGCAGGCCTTCGCCGCCAGCAATGTCGCCGATTACGCCCTGTGGCGGCCGCTGTCCGACCCGGAATTCCCCTGGCTCGGCATTCTGATCGCCTCGCCCATCGTCGGCATCTGGTACTGGTGCACCGACCAGTACATCGTCCAGCGCACGCTGGCGGCGAAGAATCTGACCGAGGCCCGGCGCGGCGCGCTCTGGGGCGCCTTTCTCAAGGTCTGGCCGGTGTTCATTTTCCTCGTTCCCGGGTTGATCGGCGCCGCCCTGAACGCCCGGGGCCTGTTGCAGATTCCGCTCGACGCGGCGGGGAACCCGGTGGGCGATCAGGTGTTCCCGACGCTGGTGGTCTCCCTGCTGCCCGCGGGTCTGCGCGGGCTTGTCGTCGCCGGCCTGCTCGCGGCGCTGATGTCCTCGCTGTCTTCGCTGTTCAATTCGACGGCGACGCTGTTCACTGTTGATATATACGAAAAACTCAGGCCGAACGCGCCCCAGCGGCAAATCGTCCGGGTCGGCCGCTACGCCACCGGCGTGGTTATCGTCCTTGGCCTGATCTGGATCCCGATCATGCCGGCGGTCTCCGAGGGCGGGCTGTACCAGTATCTGCAAAACGTCCAGAGCTATCTGGCGCCGCCGATCACCGCGGTTTTCCTGCTGGGGATTTTCAACCAGCGCGTGAATGCCCGGGGCGCGGCCTGGGGGATGGGGATGGGTTTCGCGCTCGGCATGGCCAAGCTCGGCCTGCAAGCCGTATTCGGCGCCGGCAAAATCGAAAACCCGGCCTTGCTGGCAATGATCGCCGATCTCAACTTCCTTTATTTCTCCGGGCTGCTGTTCCTGATCTGCGTTGCCGTCATCATCGTCTTTTCCCGCGGCGAGGCGGCGCCCGCGCCGGAACAGCTTCGCGGCCTGACCCTCGCGCACATGGACCGCGAGGCGGTGCGGGCAAGCTGGGATCAAAAGGACATCATCGCCACCGCGGTCGTTCTCGGCTTGGTGGCGGCGATTTACCTCTACTTCTCCTTTTGGATTTAACTAGGAGCCTGCGGCGCAGGCTCCTAGCCAAAGGCATTCACATTGACAGGGGGAGAGTTCGACCCGGCGGCGCGCTTATCGGGGCGGGTGGCGCAGTTTCTCGTGGTTGCTGACGACTTCTTCCATGATGCGCCGGAACAGGTCGCGGACGAGGTCCGGGTTGAGATCGTTGGCTTCGCTCAGGTCGGTCAGGGCCTTGAGCTTTTCCTCTTCCCGGCGGGCGTCGAGCGCTTCCAGGGCGCGGCTCGCCTTGAGCAGGCCGACCTCGTGGGTGAGCGCGAAGCGCTCGCGCAGCAAATCGACGATGGCGCGGTCAATCTCGTCGATGCGCCCACGGATGGCGAGCAATTCGCCGGGAATGTCGCCGGCACCACTCATTGCCCGGCTGTCCTGTTGTTAAGCGCGGAGTTTGAATTTACCATGCCGCCACATTGACTGTTCCGGTTCCCCCATGCCAGAGGCAGGTATTCTCCGCGTTGCCGTTCCGGCCCCACTGCGGCGATTGTTCGACTACCTGCCACCGGAGGGGCAACAGATTACCCGATTCCAGCCCGGCTGTCGCATCCGGGTTCCCTTTGGCCGCCGCGTGCTGACCGGTTTTGTGCTCGAAACCGCGCAGCGCAGCGAGATTGAACCGGCGCAGCTCAAACCCGCCCTGGCGCCGGTTGATTCCACCCCGCTGTTCAGCCCCGCGATGCTCGCCCTGCTGCGCTGGAGCGCGGATTACTACCACCACCCCATCGGCGAAGTGTTGGCCGGCGCGGTGCCGGCGCGGCTGCGGCGGGGCGCGGCCCTGTATGGGAAAACCGAATGCTGGTCCGCCGTGGCCGGGCCAGAGTCTCTGTCCGCGCGGGCGAGACGGCAGCGGGAATTGCTTGCGTTCATCATCGCCCGGCAGCGCGTGACGCGCCCGGAGGCGGCCGCGGCGGGCTTCAGCCCGGATTTGTTGCGGCAACTCGCGGGCAAGGGGCTGCTGCGCAAGGAAAACCGCCCCGAGCAGCCTGCGCCGGCCTTTGCCCCCTGCCATTGCGCCGGCGCGGACCGGCCCAAGTTGAACCCCGAGCAGGCCGAAGCGGTTGCCCGCTTCAAGGCCGCCGGGGAAGGATTCCACTGCGCCCTGCTCAATGGCGTAACCGGCTCGGGCAAGACCGAAGTCTACATGCGGCTGATGGAGGAAGAACTCGCCGCCGGCCGCCAATGCCTTGTGCTCGTGCCGGAAATCGGCCTCACCCCGCAGACCATCGAGCGCTTCCGGCAACGCTTCGGATTGCCGCTGGCGGTGTTTCATTCGGGCCTCGGCGACAGCGAGCGGCTAGCGGCCTGGCGCCACGCGGGGGAGGGCAGCGCGGCGATTCTGATCGGCACCCGCTCGGCGGTGTTCGCGCCCATGGCGCGCCCCGGCCTGATCGTCGTCGATGAAGAGCACGATGCCTCGTTCAAACAGCAGGAAGGCTTCCGCTATTCCGCCCGGGACCTTGCCGTCATGCGCGCCAGAAAGGAGAACATCGGCATCGTGCTCGGCTCCGCCACCCCGAGCCTCGAGAGCTTCCACAACGCCGCCGCCGGCCGCTTCCTCAGCCTTGAACTGCGCAGCCGCGCCGGTGGTTCCGCCCCGGCGCGGCTGCTGCCGCTGGACATCGCCAACCAGCATTTGCCCGGCGGCCTGTCGGAACTCGCGATGCGCAAAATCAGCCAGCATCTGGAGGCGGGAAACCAAGTGCTGGTATTCATCAACCGCCGCGGCTACGCGCCGGTGCTGCACTGCCCGCTCTGCGGCTGGATGGCCCAGTGCGAGGATTGCAGCGCTTTGCTGACGGTCCACGCCGAGCCCGCCTGCCAGCGCTGCCACCACTGCGACTCAAGGCGCAACATCCCCGCGCGCTGCCCGGTCTGCCGGCAGGATGATCTCGCCACCGCGGGCTTGGGCACGCAGCAGATCGAGCGCTTTCTGCGCCGGGAGTTTCCCGCCACGCCGGTTCTGCGAATCGACCGGGACTCCACCAAAGGCCGGGGCGGCTTTAAGGCTTTGCTGTCAAACGTGGCCAAGGGCGAAGCCGCTGTGCTGATCGGCACCCAGATGCTCGCCAAGGGGCATCATTTCCCCGGCATCACCCTGGCGGTGATCGTCGATGCCGACGGCGGGCTGTTCTCGCCGGATTTCCGCGGCCAGGAGCAAATGGCGCAATTGATCACCCAGGTTGCCGGCCGCGCCGGCCGCGACAGCGACCGCCCCGGCGAAGTGCTCGTGCAGACCCGCCACGCCGAACATGACACGCTCCGCTCCATCATCGAATTGAGCTATTCCGAATTCGCCAGCCACATGCTCGCCGAGCGCCGCGCCGCCGCCATGCCGCCCTTCGCCCACCTGTGCCTGGTCCGCGCCGAATCGAAGGACCGGGCCGCGGCGCTCGGCCTGCTGCGCCGGGCCCGGGGCGAAATCGAAGCCGAATGCCGGCGCCGGCGGGTGCGCCTGACCGGCCCCCTCCCCGCCCCCATGGAAAAGCGCCAGTCCCGCTATCGCATGCACCTGCTCCTGCGCGGCGAAAACCGGGCCGGGCTGCACGCCATCATCGCCTTCTTGACGCGGCATCTCGAAGCCCTGGCCCCGCCCCGCAATCTGCGCTGCCACATCGACGTGGACCCGATCGACCTGCTGTGACGCGCGCGGGAAGCTCTGATTTAATCAGAACTTCCCGCGGCGAGCGGATGTGCCGCCGAAACCGAGTGCTTAGCTTTTTCCCAATTTGCCGACACTATAGAATGCGGGCGGACGAAATCGCCCCACGGCGGGGCCGAAATGCCAGCAAAACGCACATCCTCCTTTCCAACCGGGCTGCTGATACTCGCGCTGGCCGGCGCCGCCACGCTGCTTGGCTATCTGTTGCTCGCGCCGGCGGCGCCGGAGCCTGCCGGCGAAATCCCGGAAAATGCGAGCGCGGGTGGCGGTTTGCTCGAATTCGAGTTCTACGACCGGCTGCAACAGAGTGATGTCGAGGTCAATTCCCGCCCTGGCGAGCCGGCGGAGCCAGGCGCGACCGAAATCGGCCGGCTGATCGAACAACTCGCGCCGGACGAGCCTTCCCCCGCCCAGGCCCAGCTTGAAATCGCCACCGGCGCGCTTGAGAACATCGCCCAAACCATCGTCTCCGGGATCGAAACCCGCGCCCCGGAACCAGTTTCGGCCCCCGAGCCCGTGCCGCCGGCACCTGTGGAACCAGCGCCTCCCGGCGAGACCGTGCTTGGCGCTCCAGAACCCAGGCCGGAACCCGCCCTGGAGCCTGTTCCGGAATCGGTGCCAGAATCGGCAGGCGCGGCTGAACCAGCGCCGGCCAGCGCCGCGCCCCGGGATTCCACCCCGGCGCCAGCGCCGCCGCCATCTACCCGGCAAACCGCGGCGGAACCCGAACCGGCCCCGGCGCCCTCGCGCCCGGCGCCCGCAACAGCCGCCCCAACCGGCACGGTGCTGCAATCCGGCGCTTTCCGCCAGCGCGACCTCGCCCAGTCCGAACTCGAGCGGCAGCGCGGCCTCGGGCTTGACGTGGAAATCAGCGAGCGCGCCGGCAGCGAGGGCGCGCTGTTCGTGCTTCAGTCCGGGCCCTTTGTGGCCAGCGACAGGCTCGAAGAGGCCGAACTCGTATTCCGGCTCCACAATATCGAGACGCTGCGCCGCGCTCTTCCCTGATGTCGCCCTGATGCAGCCTCGATGCCGCCTTGACGCGGCGGGCGCTTGCCATCACCGTGGATGGCGCCGGGCGATTCGACATTGATTTTTCCGCCACCACCCCAACCTAAACCAGTTGGGCCCGGCATGGGAGTTCCCACTTGGATCAGTACAGAGGCACGACCGTTGTTTCGGTGCGCCGCAACGGCAATGTGGCCATCGGCAGCGACGGCCAGGTGAGCTTGGCCGACACCGTGCTCAAGGGCAATGCGCGCAAGGTGCGCAAGCTGCACAAGAACTCGGTGCTCGCCGGGTTCGCCGGCGGCACCGCCGACGCCTTCACCCTGTTCGAGCGCTTCGAGGCCCAGTTGGAGCAGCACCAGGGCAAGTTGCAGCGGGCCTCGGTGGAACTCGCCAAGATGTGGCGCACCGAGCGCGCCTTGCGGCGCCTCGAAGCCCTGCTGCTCGTGGCCGACCGGGAATCCTCGCTGCTCATCACCGGCAATGGCGATGTGATCGAGCCGGAGGATTCGATTCTCGCCATCGGCTCGGGCGGCAATTACGCCCTCGCCGCGGCTAGGGCGCTGCACGCGAACACCGATCTCGAAGCCCGGGCAATCGTCGAGCAAAGCCTTGGCATCGCCGCCGACATTTGCGTTTACACCAACCACAGCGTGTCGATCGAAGAATTGTGTTCCGCGGAATGAGTATTCCGCGGGCATTGCCCGGAGCGGCCAGTTTATGTCCATGATGACGCCAAGAGAGATCACCTCGGAGCTCGACAAGCACATCGTCGGCCAGAACGACGCCAAGCGCGCGGTCGCCATCGCCCTGCGCAACCGCTGGCGGCGGCTGCGGCTCGACGACACCATGCGCGAGGAAATCACCCCCAAGAACATTCTGATGATCGGCCCCACCGGTGTTGGCAAGACCGAAATCGCCCGCCGCCTCGCCAGGCTCGCCAAGGCGCCCTTCATCAAGGTCGAGGCGACCAAGTTCACCGAAGTTGGCTATGTCGGCCGCGATGTTGAATCGATCATCCGCGATCTTGCCGACGAAGCGGTCAAGATGCTGCGCGAGGCGGAAATCCAAAAGGTCGAAAACATTGCCATGGACCGCGCCGAGGAGCGCATTCTCGACGTGCTGCTGCCCCGGGCCCGGGAGCAGGAGGGCGAGGAGCGCGATTCCGGCGCGCGGCAGCTTTTCCGCAAGAAACTGCGGGAAGGCGAACTCGACGAAAAGGAGATCGAACTGCAACTCGCCGAGCAGCCCGCCGGAGTTGAAATCATGGCGCCGCCGGGAATGGAGGAAATGACCAGCCAGTTGAAATCGATGTTCGCCAACATGCACAGCGGCCGCAAGAAACTGCGGCGGATGCCGGTGGGCGCGGCGATAAAAGCCCTCGCCGAGGAGGAGCAGTCCAAACTCATCGATGAAGACGAAATCCGCAACCGGGCGGTGGACGTCACCGAGCAGACCGGCATCGTCTTCCTCGACGAAATCGACAAGGTGACGACGGCGCACGAGTTGTCCGGCGCCAGCGTTTCCCGCGAGGGCGTGCAGCGGGACCTGCTGCCGCTGATCGAAGGCTCCACCGTCAAGACCAAGTACGGCATGGTGCGCACCGATCACATCCTGTTCATCGCCTCGGGCGCTTTCCATTTTTCCAAACCCTCGGACCTGATCCCGGAATTGCAGGGCAGGCTGCCGATCCGGGTTGAACTCAAGGCCTTGTCGGTGGAGGACTTCGAGCGCATCCTCGAAGAGCCAGACGCCTCGCTCACCGAGCAGTACCAGGCCCTGCTCGGAACCGACGGCCTGCGGCTCACCTTCGCCGGAGACGGCATCCGCAAGATCGCCGAAATCGCCTGGCGCGTGAACGAGCGCACCGAAAACATCGGCGCCCGGCGGCTGCACACGGTGATGGAGCGCCTGCTCGAGGAGGTATCCTTCGGCGCGCCGGACATGGCCATCGGCAACAACGGCGAACTCGTCATCGACGCCGGCTATGTCGAGCGCCAACTCGCGGACCTCGCCCAGGACGAGGACCTCGCCCGCTACATCCTGTGACCCGCGCAACCGGCGGCACTGGAACCAGCTTGGCCGGCACAGCCATATGACCCGGGTTCCCACGGCAATCAAACTGCATTCCGCCGCCGCGGTGCTTGAGCTGAATTACGCCGGGGGTGGCGATTGCCGGCTCGAAGCGGAATTCCTGCGGGTGCACTCGCCCTCGGCCGAAGTCCGCGGCCACGGGCGAGGCCGGGAAGTCCTGCAAACCGGCAAGCGCGGGGTGCGCCTCACAGGAGTCGAGCCAGTGGGAAATTACGCTGTGAAACTCCGCTTCGACGACGGCCACGACAGCGGCATTTATAGCTGGGAATACCTGCATGGGTTATGCTCGCGCAAGGACGAACTCTGGCGCGACTATCTCGACCGCCTGCGCGCCGCCGGCGCCAGCCGCGACCCGGCGGCGCCGGATGTGCAAATTTTGCGCTTCACGGAACCGAAATGAGCGAACCAAGCAAAACCGCCAACTTCGGCTACCGCAAGGTGCCCTGGGCCGAACGGCAATCCCGGGTGAACGACGTATTCCACTCGGTCGCCAGCCGCTACGACCTGATGAACGACCTCATGTCGCTCGGCAGCCACCGCCTGATCAAGCGCTTCGCCCTCGAATTGAGCGCCGCGCGCCCGGGCCAGACGGTGCTCGACCTCGCCGGCGGCACCGGCGACATGGCGATGCGCCTGTCGCCGCTGGTGGGCGCCGCGGGCCGGGTCGTGCTCGCCGACATCAATGGGGAAATGCTCGAAGTCGCCCGCGACCGCATCATCGACCGGGGCCTTGCCGGCAATATCGATATCGTGCGGCTCAATGGCGAGGAGTTGCCCTTCGCGGCGGCGAGTTTCGACTGCGTCTGCATCGCCTATGGCCTGCGCAACATCACCGACCAGCCGAAGGCGCTCGCGTCGATGCTCCGCGTGCTCAAGCCGGGCGGCCGGGCGTTGATTCTCGAGTTTTCGCGGGTCAACAATCCCCTGCTCAGCCGCGCCTACGACGCTTGGTCGGCGCTGTGGCCCCCGGCCGGCAAACTCGTCACCGGCGACAGCGAAAGCTACCGCTACCTCGTCGAATCGATCCGCGTGCATCACGATCAGGACACCCTGCTCGGCATGTTGCAATCGGCCGGCTTCGAGCAGTGCCGGTTCCACAACGTCATGGATGGAATCTGCGCCGTGCATGTTGGCCTGAAACCGGCCGCCGAGCCGGTCTGAAGCCGCCCACCATGTCGCTTTCCCTCGCCGCGACCGCCCTGCTCGCGCCTGTGGAAAAGGCGGCCAACGCGCTGCTCGCCCAAGACCCGCACGCGGCAAAATCCCTCGCCGGCTTCAACGGCAAACGGATCGCGGCGCAAACACCGCAGATCGGGTTCATACTGGGTTTCGAGTTGGCTTCCGAGCCGGTTGCCGGGCCAGCTTCCGGGCAAGCGCGGGTCCGCCTCGCCGCATTGCACCCGGGGGCGGTTTCCGAGCCGGTGGATGTCACCATCGCGGGGCCGGCGTCCAGCCTGCTCAAAATGCTCGGCAATGGCGAGCATGGGCGGGCGGACCGGAACATCCGCATCGAAGGCGACGCCGAACTCCTGCTCGACCTGCAACAAACCCTCAACCGCCTCGACATCCGCTGGGAAGACCTGCTCCAGCCCGCGCTTGGCGATGGGCTCGGCGATGTGCTAATAGCGGGCATCGGCGATGCCGCCGCCGGCGCCCGGGACTGGTCCCGCCAAGCCGGCGGCAACATCAAACGCAACCTGGCGAACTACCTCCAATACGAATCCGGCGCCATGCCCACCCCCGAAGACCTCGCCACCTTCGCCGACCAGGTGGACAACCTCCGCCTCCGCCTAGACCGCCTCCAAGCCCGCCTCGACATCCTAACCCGCTC
>JAPOTO010000021.1:0-14647 GCA_026709135.1 Gammaproteobacteria bacterium
ATCAGGCCACTCGTCCCAATGCCAGCACTCCGCGATGTCCCATTCCTTGAGGTAAGGAGCACACTCCACGGTGACGACTTCAAGCCATTTGCCGTCGGTCTCCTGCGGATTCATCTCGGCAGTCTTTTTGATCGCTTCTTCGATGGTCTTTTGAGCAGTCGAGGTGTTGATCGCTTCTTCCTCCCGGGGCATGGCTGTTTCCCTCCGACGATGGATTATAGCGGCTGTTCGTCGAGCGCGGCGAACGCGCCACCACCGCCCTTCCCCGCTGCGAGCCGGGCGCTGTGGCGGCGGATTTGGCCGCGGGCGTGGAGGATGTGGACTTGTGGCGCATCGCTGGCGGAATCGAGCCGCAGGCGCAGGGTCGAAAAGGGGCAGCGGCTGTTGCCGCGCTGGAACAGCACCGCCAGGCTGTTGCCGGCATTCGCCGCGAGTTGCAGGCGGCGCAGGGATTTATGGGAGAAGCCGCTGCGCCAGGCGAGCACGAGGCGGCAGCAGCGCAGCGCCTGTTCCATGCTCCACAGCATATTGCGCGGCGGGGCCCCGGGCTGGATGACGAGCAGCTTGCCGATGTCCGCCCCGGCCTGGAGCAGCGCCGGCGCGTAGGGCGGCAGGGGCGGGCCTATCCATGGCACCCATTCGCCTTGGCTGGTCAGCTTGCGCATCAGCGGCAGCAGCAATTGCAACTCCCCCATGCCTGGACGGGAATAGACGATCTCCACCAAGCCCTTGGCGGGCCAGCCGCCGGCGGGGAGGATGGCATCGAGTTCGGGAAAGCCGGTGGCGGTGGTGGTGGCGGTGCCCCCGGCGGGGCTGGCGGTGCAATGGCCCCGCCACAGCTCGGGAATCTCCCGCAGCAGCGCGTCGATCACTTGCCGCTTGGCGCTGCTGGCGTCGGTGTCGGTCTTGGTGTCGGAGCGCTTGCCAGCGAACATCGGAGTAGACTTATCCACAGAGATACTGTATATACGTACAGTATCTTGGAGAAGCCGATGAATGCAAGCATCCACAAAACCTCAATTCCGCATCCGGGCCGGGCGATGCCGGGCCTGGTCCGGCAAGGCGGGGATGCCGGCCAGCATCCGCAACGGGGGGAGGCGGCGCCGGAAAATCTCTGGTATGTCTGCCATCTCCCCTGGCTGCGGACGCTGCCGGACTTCCGCCGGCGGCGGTGCCTGTCCACGCTCGCCGGGCTGCTGGAGGATTGCAGTTCCGACATCCGCCTCGATGAGGCGGCGCTGGTCTGCGAAGTGCGCAGCGCCCTGCGCTATTTCGGCGGGCTGGAAGCAATCCACGAAAAAATCGGCGCGGCCATCAGGGGGCGACTGCGCGAATGGGGCTTGCCCGGGGAGTTTTCCCATGCCGCCGCGCCGACGATGACCGGTGGCTTGCTGCTCGCCCGGGCCGGCGGCGGTGTCGCGGTGTACCGCCGGGCGAACCTGCGGGCCGCCTTGCGGCAATTGCCGGTGGCGGTGCTGGGGCCGGACCGGAAGCAAAGCCACAAGCTGCGAAACATGGGTATCCGCCAACTCGGCGATCTGTGGCGGCTGCCTGTGGCCAGCTTGGTGACGCGCTTCGGCGCCGCCTTCGTCGAACAACTCGACCGGGCGCTTGGCAAGGCGCCGGAGCCGATGCCGAAATATGTTCCCCCGCTCTCGTTCCGCGCTTCGCTGGACTTGCCCGCCGAGACTGCGGATCTCGACCGCCTGCTCCCCGCCGCGGAGGAACTGCTGGCGCGGCTCGGCGATTTTCTCGGCAAACATTGCCTTGCCGCCGCGCACCTCGAATTCGGCTTGTTGCACGAGAGGCGGCCAGCCACCGGGATAGCGCTCGAACTGCGGCGGCCAAGCGCCTGCCGCCGGCATTTCCTGTTGCTGCTGCGAACCCGGCTTGGCGAGCTTGCGCCGCCGGCGCCGGTTACGGCACTGCGGCTGGAGGTGACCCGCTTCGGCCCATGGCTCGACCGGAACCCGCAACTGCTGCGCAACGACAAGGCCGCGGGCGCGGAAGATGGCGGCATCGATCAATTGCTGGAACGATTGCGGGCCAGGCTCGGCGAGGGGCGCATCCGCGGCATCGAAGCGGTGGCCGACCACCGCCCGGAATACGCCAGCCGGGAATTCGACCACGCGGAAGGCGGCAAGGCCGGCCCGGGCGCGCCGGCAACCGCCTCGCCGCGCCCGCTGCGCCTGCTCGGCGAGCCGCGGCGGCTCGCCTGCCGCAATGGACAACCGCTGCACCACGGCCCGATCACCCTGCTCAGCGGCCCGGAACGCATCGAATCCGGCTGGTGGTCGGGCGGGGACATGCGCCGCGACTATTACATCGGCAGGGAAAACAACGGCCGCCGCCTGTGGCTCTTCCGCGAATGCGACCCCGGACAGCACTGGTATCTGCACGGCTTCTTCGCTTAGGTATGCCCTGAAAAACAAAAGCGCCCGCTTGCGGGATGACGGGATCACCCGCGATAACCGCCCCCCACATGCGTGTCGCGCGTTCCGCGTCAGCAAAAATCCCGGGATGTGGTTTCCAGGCCGTCTAGCCAGTGGCTGAGGTTGGCCAACTGGCGGGCGATGAGGTGGATCACCCCTTCGCTTTTTTGCACATGGCCCACCACGCCGAGGAGTTTTGCTTGGCGCACCGCGGGGCGCTGTTTTTCGCCGAGCGAGGGCCAGACGACCACGTTGGTCATCCCGCTTTCGTCTTCGAGGGTGAGGAAGGTGACGCCCGAGGCTGTCATCGGGCGTTGGCGGCAAGTCACCAGGCCGGCGACCTTGGCATTGCCGCCATCGGCAAGGTTGGACAAATCCCCCGCCGATACCGCACCGCAGCGGTCGAGCCGGTCGCGCAACAGCGCGAGTGGGTGCCGGCGCAGGCTGAAACCCGCGGTATTGTAATCGGCGGCGATGTTTTGCCACTCGTCCGGCCCGGGCAGAAGCACATCGACTCCAGCCGGTTCCGCGCCGAAGCCAGTGGCGGCGAACAGGCCGCCGGCGGCGGTTGCGGCGCCAGCGCTATGCCAGAAGGCCCGGTGCCGGTCTCCGGCGATGCCGCGCAGCGCGTCGGCGGCGGCCAATGCCTCCAAATCCTTTTGGCCGATGCCGCTGCGGAAGACCAGCTGCTCGATGTTGGCGAATCCGGCCTTGGCATTGGCGCTGGAAGCCGGCGGGGCGCCCATGCCGGCCCCGCCGCGGACAGGGTCTTCACACACGGCAGCCGCGCGGGCGGCATGGATTGCCTCGGCGGCCTTGCGCGACAGACCCTTGACCTGGTTGAAGCCAATGCGCAGGCGTGGCGCCCCTTGTTCGGGAAACTCCAAACCGCACTCCGGCAGGCTGTGGTTGATATGAACCGGCAAAACCGCAACGCCATGCTCGCGGGCGTCGCGGATCAGCTGCGCCGGGGCGTAGAACCCCATCGGCTGGCTATTGAGCAGGGCGCAGCAGAAAGCCGCAGGGTGGTAGCGCTTCAACCAAGAGGACACATAGGCCAGCAGGGCGAAGCTCGAGGAGTGGGATTCCGGGAAGCCGTAATCGCCGAAACCGAGAATCTGGCGGAACAGCCGCTCGGCGAACTCGGCCTCATAGCCACGCGCCAGCATGCCCTGGATGAGTTTTTCGCGGTAGGGCTCCAGTCCGCCCTTGCGCTTCCAGGCGGCCATGGCGCGGCGCAACTGGTCGGCTTCGCCGCCGCTGAAACCCGCCGCCACCATGGCCAGCTTCATCACTTGTTCTTGGAAGATGGGCACGCCGAGGGTGCGCTCGAGCACTTCCTTCACTTCCCCGCTGGGGTATTCGATCGGCTCCCTGCCGTTGCGCCGGTTGAGGTAGGGGTGGACCATGTCGCCTTGGATCGGCCCCGGCCGCACTATGGCGATCTGGATCACCAGATCGTAGTAATTGCGCGGCCGCAGCCGCGGCAGCATGCTCATCTGGGCGCGGGATTCGATCTGGAACACGCCGATGGTGTCGGCCCGGCCCATCATGTCGTAGACGGCGGGGTCTTCCGCGGGGATGCGGTCCATGCTCAGCGGCT
This sequence comes from Gammaproteobacteria bacterium, assembly GCA_026709135.1. Taxonomy (GTDB): domain Bacteria; phylum Pseudomonadota; class Gammaproteobacteria; order Pseudomonadales; family Pseudohongiellaceae; genus UBA9145. The sequence continues at coordinate 4,036 of JAPOTO010000021.1, forward strand.
CTTCGCGGTACGAATTGACCAACTCGATGCATTTGCGAACCGCGGTGAGCATGCCGAGGGCAAGCACATCGACCTTGAGCAGGCCGAGCGCTTCGAGGTCGTCCTTTTCCCACTGGATCACCGTGCGGCCGGCCATGGCGGCATTCTCCACCGGCACGAGCCGGGTGAGCGGCCCCTGGCTGATGACGAAGCCGCCCACATGCTGCGACAAATGCCTGGGGAAGCCCAGCAGGGCGCCGGCGAGGTTGAGCAGCATGGCCATGCGCGGGTCGGCAGGGTCGATGTTGGCGTCCCGCAGTTGTTCTTTCAGGTTGGCGCCCCACCAGTGGATCGACTTGGCCAAGTGTTCGATCTGTTTCGGCGCCAGCCCCAGTGCCTTGGCGACATCGCGCACCGCGCTGCGGGAGCGGTAGCGGATCACCGTGGCCGCGAGCGCGGCCCGGTGGCGGCCATAGCGTTCATAAATGTACTGGATCACTTCCTCGCGCCGGCTGTGCTCGAAATCGACATCGATGTCGGGCGGCTCGTCGCGCTCCCTGGAGATGAAGCGCTCGAACAACAGCTCGATGCGGGATGGATCGACCGCCGTGATGCCCAGGCAATAGCACACCGCGGAATTGGCCGCCGAGCCCCGGCCCTGGCAGAGAATGCCGCGACCGCGGGCAAACTCGACGATGTCGTGGACGGTGAGGAAATAATGCTCGTAGCGCAGTTCGCGGATCAGCGCGAGTTCCTTGCGCAGCAGTGTCCGCACCTTCTCCGGCGCGCCTCCGGGCCAGCGCCGGCGCATGCCCCGGATGGCGAGCCGGCACAGCCAGCCATGGGGCGAGTGGGGCTTCGGGGTCAGTTCGCGCGGGTACTCGTAGCGCAGTTCATCGAGCGAGAAATGGCACCGCCCGGCGATTTCCACCGTGGCCGCGAGCAGTTCGGGAGGGTACAGGCGGACGAGTTGCGCCCTGCCGCGCAGATGCCGCTCGCCGTTGCATTCGCCATCGAGGCCGAGTTCGGCGATGGTCTTGCCAAGGCGGATGGCGCTGAGGGTGTCCCGCAGCGGGCGCCGCCCGGGGGCGTGCATGCAGGCGCCACCGGCGGCGCATAGCGGCAGGCCATGGCGCTCGCCGAGCTTGCGGGACCGCGCAAGCGCGAGGCGGTCGCCTCCCCGCAGCAGCAACTCGACGGCAAGCCAGGCCCGTCCGGCGAAATGCTCCCGCAACCAGGCGGCTTGGGTTTCGAGCGCTTCGGGCGGCAGGGAAAACTCCGGCAGCCACAGCAGCAGGCAGTCATCGGGCCGGTGCTGTTCAATCATGGCGCGGTCGATGCGGTAGCCGCCCTTGGCGCTGTTCCCCCGCGCGCAACTGATCAAGTGGCTCAACTCGCCATAGCCCTTGCGGTTGCGCGCGAGCGCCACAAGCCGGCAACCTTCCCCGAGGCGGAATCCGGCGCCGACGATCAGCTTGAGGCCATGCTCCTTCGCCGCCATATGGGCCCGCACCGCGCCGCTGAGGGAGCATTCATCGGTGATGGCCAGCGCCTCGTAGCCGAGTTCCCGGGCGGTGGCGACAAGTTCCTCGGGAAACGAAGCCCCGCGCAGAAAGCTGTAATTGGAGATGCAATGCAGTTCCGCATAGGCGGGGGCGGTGGCGGATTCATACTTGGATTTGTCCATGGCGATTTGTCCATGGCGGGCCGCCGGGGAAAATACTGTATTAATATACAGTATTTTCTTGGCCAAAATCCGCCGCTGACCGCCTGCCCCGCTGCGCTGGTGTCAGCAAGGGGTTCGGGATGGGCGGATTGTCGGCTTGGCGCCGGGTCGAAGCCGAAACCGCCCGGCGCCGATTGCGGACGGGAGTGGGGCGGGCTTTGATGCGGGGATTACTGGTACACCGTCGGGTCGGCGATGCCGGCGGTGGCGAAGCCTTGGCGGCGGAGGTGGCAACTGTCGCAGCGGCCGCAGGCCCTGGCCCGCGTGTCGGCTTGATAGCAGGAAACCGTATCGGCGTAATTCACTCCGAGGCTGGTGCCGAGGCGGATGATCTCCGCTTTGCGCAGATGCAGCAGCGGGGCCTCGAGCGCGATGCCGCCACCCTCCACACCAGCGCGGGTGGCCAGATTCATCAAGCTTTGGAAGGCGTCGATGTATTCGGGACGGCAATCGGGATAGCCCGAGTAATCGAGCGCGTTGACGCCGATGAAAATGGCCCCGGCACCAAGCACCTCGGCCCAGGCCAGGGCGTGGGCGAGAAAAACCGTGTTGCGCGCCGGCACATAGGTTGACGGGATTTGCCCGGTATTGGCATCAGAATCGGTATTGGTATCGGCGGCGGCCTCCGGCACCTCGATGCCGGGGTCGGTGAGCGAGGAGCCGCCGAACTCGCCAAGTGGCAGGGGCAGCACCCGGTGTTCGGCGGCGCCCTGGGCCCGGGCCTGTTTCGCCGCCAGCTCGACTTCGATGCGCGAGCGCTGGCCATAATCGAAACTCAGGGCGTGGCAGCGGTATCCCCGCTGCTTGGCGATGGCGAGGCAAGTGGCGGAATCGAGCCCGCCGGAGAGGAGCACCACCGCGGCCTGTTGCGGTTGCGTGGATTCGTCAGCCATCGTCCGCCACCGTCAGCGCCCCGGCTCGGCGTTCCACAGCAGCTTGTGAAGCTGTATCTGCATCCGCACCGGCAGGCGGTCGTCGAGTATCCATTGCGCGAGAAGCGCCGGGGCGAGTTCGCCATGGACGGGTGAAAACAGGATTTCATCGACTTTGCCGGCGAGGCCGCGCTGGCGGATTTGCGCGGCGCTCCATTCGTAATCGCCGCGGTCCTGGATGACGAACTTGAGTTGATCCGAGCGCCGCAGATGTTCGAGGTTCTCATAGCGGTTGCGGTGGGACTCGCGGGAAGCGGGCGCCTTCAGATCCATGACGATGCAGACGCGCCCATCGACATCGGCAAGCGGCATGGCGCCGCTGGTTTCGAGCGAAACCCGGTAATCCCGGTCGCAGAGTTCCCGCAACAGATCATGGCACTGCGCCTGGGCGAGTGGTTCGCCGCCGGTTACGGTCACATAGCCGCAATCCCACTTCGCCACTTGCTCGATGACCGCGCCGATTTCCATCGTTTCGCCGCCGCTGAAGGCATAGGCGGTGTCGCACCAGGCGCAGCGCAGCGGGCAGCCGGTGAGCCGCACGAAAACCGTGGGGATGCCCACGGTGCGGGTCTCGCCCTGCAGCGAGTGGAAGATTTCGGTGATTCTAAGTGCCATATGGATTGCAGTCTGTTCGTTGTGCCGCGCGGGGTTATGGCTTCGATCCGTCGCCGTCTGGCCGGGTGGAGTTCAGCGGACGCCGTAAATCCGTCCCTGGAGGCTTCGGGCTCGACATCCTGTCTCGCACGCCCGCTGAACTCCACCCGGCCAGACGGCAACTAACGCTGCACCAGTCATCCGGGATTTTGCGACTACGCACAGAATAACTGGTTTACTCAAGGATCAGTCGAGGGACAGGAGGCGGGTGTCGGCGAGGTTGGCGACGCCGGTGTTGGGGAAGCGGCGTTTGATGCTGTTGAACAGTTCCCGCGCGCGGCGGGTGTCGCCGAGGCCCTGATACGCCTGGCCGAGGCCGTACATGGCGTCTGGCAACTTGGCCGAGTCGCCGTATTCTTCGAGGATGATCTCGTAGGATGCCCTGGCTTCTTCGTAGCGGTTGAGATAGAGATACGACTGGCCTTTCCAATAGTGGGCGTTGTCGACGAAGCGGCCGGCTGGATAGACGCCGAGGTACTGGTCGAACTCGGCGATGGAGCGCTCGAAGTTGGCGTTGATCGCCGATTCGTAGGCCATCTGGTAAAGCTGTTGCTCGCTCAGCACCGCGGGTTGCAGGCTTGAGCTGCGACTGCGGACCGGCGCGGCGCTTCCGGTGCTTGGGGCGGTTGCGGCTTCGGCGTTGCGGGGCGCGGCGCCGATCGGTTGCGAGGAAATCGCCGGGGAGTCCGGGGCGGCCTCGGTTTCGGCGGGTTGCCCCGGCGCCCGGGATGGCAGTTCGATGGGTGATCTTGCCGGGACGCTTGCGGCCTGGCTGGATGCCGGCGTGGTGGAAGTGGGATCAATGGAAGAACTGGAAGCCGGCCCGCCGGGAGCGGGCGCCGGCTGGCTGCCCTCGCCATTTTCCAGCGCTTGGAGCCGCTCGTCCATATTGGTGTAGCGGCTCAGCGAGTCGCGCTGAAGCCGGCGCAGATCGAAACCCTGCTCCTCAACGATGGCGCGCAACGCCTGGAGCTCGGCGCGCAGGGCATTGTTCTGGTCGAGCAGCAGGGACAGCGCGTCGCTGTTTTGTGGGCTGGGGTCCTGCGCTTGCGACCATGCGGCCGCAAGCAGCAAACATGACCCGGCCAGTGCCCGCGGCAAGCCGCGAAGCAACAGGCTGTTGCTCTTGCCGGTCACTTACTGGGCGACGATCTCGACGCGCCGGTTCATCGCGTAGGCCGATTCGCCCTGCCCCATTTGCGCGGGCCGCTCCTCGCCATAGCTGACCACCTCGATCTGCCCCCGGGACGCGCCGTTGACGATGAGATAGTTCAGAATTCCATTCGCCCGGCGCTCGCCGAGGGCGAGGTTGTATTCCCGGGTGCCGCGCTCGTCGGCATGGCCTTCAAGCCGGATGCGGCGGCCGGGGTCGCCGGCCAAGTCCTGGGCGTGATAGGTCAGCGTTTCGCGGTCCTCGGCTTTGAATTCGGCGACGTCGAAGTCGAAGTAGAACACGGTGGTCGCGAGGGCGGCCTCCATCGCCATCTCCTCGGCGGTCGGACCCGGGTTGTCGTCGGCGCCGCTGGTGACCGCCGGTGGCGGCTCGGATTCAACCGGTTCCGGCATTTCTTCCGTGTCGCTCGTTGAACCGCATGCGGCGAACAGCGTCAACGCAAACGCCAGCAGGCCCGCCTTGTATATTGTGTTGCTCTGGGTTCCCACTCTTCGAGTCCTCCAAACAGTCTGTCAATTGTGTGTTTTCGGCCGCCACGCCTCGACCAGCCTGTCAACCGGCTCCCCTTCTATCCTTTTTTCGACCGGCAGCGGACAATGTTTAGTCGAGGAACGGAGACCACGCGGGTTCGCGCACGTCACCCTCGGTGGATGGTAAACGGAATTTCACCATACCGTCAATGGAAACCGCATCCAAAACACCCCTTCCCTGGTGCTTGGTCGCGTACAGGATCATGCTGCCGTTGGGGGCGAGGCTCGGCGACTCGTCGAGTGAGGTGTCGGTGAGGGTGATCACCCGCAGCGACTCGATATTGATGATGGCGATCTGGTAAGTCGGGCTTTGCCGGGTTTCGCGGCGGACGTGGATGAGATTGACGCCATCGGGCAGGAACCGGGCCTTGGCGCACTGGAAGCAGTCGTAGGTCAGCCGCTCGACGTCGAAGGAGCTCGCGCCGACTTCGATCTGGTAGATCTGGGGCTGGCCGGTGCGGTCGGACATGAACACGATCGAGCGGCCGTCTGGGGTCCAGCTCGGCTCGGTGTCGATGGCGGGATGGTCGGTGACCCGTCTTAGCTCGTTGCTGCGCAGATCCTGCACGTAGATATCGGGGCTGCCGTCCCGGGAGAGCACCATCGCCAGGCGGCTGCCGTCCGGGGAGAACACTGGCGAGCTGTTGATGCCGGAATAATTGGTGATCTGCCGGCGCTGGCCGCTGGCGATGTTCTGGATGTAGATCCTCGGCAGGTTGGTCTCGAAGGAAACATAGGCGACTTCGCGCCCGTCCGGCGACCAGTTGGGCGACATGATCGGCTCCCGGGAGCGCAGCAGCACCTGGGGCCTGGCGCCGTCGTAGTCGGCTTTTTCCAGGCGGAATTCCTCGGCGCCGGTGGCGGAGGTTCCGGCGACGACATAGAGGATTTGGGTGGTGAAGGCGCCGCGGGTGCCGGTGACCTGCTCGTAGACCACATTGGCGATTTCATGGCCGATGTCGCGCAGTTGCGAGATGTTGCCGCTGAGTACTTCGCCAACGAGCCGCAATTCCCGGTTGACATCGAAAAATTCGTACTGGACGCGCACCAACTGGCTGCCCGGCGAAGCGCTGACTTGGCCCACGAGCAGGTAGTCCTGGGCGAGCACCTGCCAGTCGCGGAAAAAGACCTCGCCCTCGCCGCTCGGCATGCTCAGCAGATTCTCCCGGCCGAGGGCGGTGAACTCGCCGACTTGCTCGAGATCGTTGGCGACGATTTCGGCCACGTCCGCGGCGCCGAAGGCGAGGCCCTCGGTGCGGAAGGGTACCACGGCGATGGGAATCGGATCGTCAACACCCTGGGTGATCTGGATGCTGAGTTCGGCCCAGGCGATCACGGGGGCGGCGAACAAAACGAAAGCGCACAGCAATCTTGATAATTTCAATTGAGCAGGTCCTCCGGTTGGAATATCAGCGACAGGGTGCGGAAGTTGGCGTTGAAGATGCGGGTCGGCATCTGTTCCATTTCCCTGAACGGCTGGGCGCGGTAGACGGCGTTTTCGGCCGAGCGGTCGAAGGCCGCGTCGCCGCTCGATTCGATGATGGCGACATCGGTGACCTCGCCGGTTGGCAGCATGTTGATGCGCAGCACCGCGCGCATGCCGTTGCGGGCGCTCGGCGGCCGCGACCAGACTTCCTGCACGAATTGCTGGATCAGGGCGACACCGCTTTGCACAACCTCGAATTCGGTGCGGGCCGCGGCGGCCTGGGCCTCCTCCTGCTGGCGGGCGCGCTCGGCGGCGTCGAGTTCGCGCTGGCGCTGCTGCGCGAGTTCCCTTTGCCTTTGCTCTTCCTGCTCGCGCTCCGCCCTTTCCTGTTCCGCCTGGCGCTGGCGCTCCGCTTCAAGCAGCCGCTGGCGCTCGGCCGCATCGAGCAGGCGCTGCTGTTCGAGTTGCCGCTGCCGCTCGGCCTCGGCTTCGGCGTCGCGCTGGCGTTGCGCCTCGGCCTCGCGCTGGCGCTGCGCTTCCTGTTGTTGCCGTTGCCGGTCGATTTGCTGTTGACGCTGCCGTTCAATCCGCTCCCGGGTCTGCGGATTCTCGTCGATGAACAGGGCCTTGATGACCGTCGGCTGGACGAGTTCGAGCTCGCTCGAATCGCTGCCGCTGTTCCAATAGAGAATGAAACCGAGGGCGAGGAGGTGGAGCAGCACGGCGGCGAGCGCCGACAGCGGGTAGCCGTTCAAGCCGACGAGATAGCGGTAGCCGGAATACACCGCGGCAGCCTCAGGCCGGCCCGGTCAGGGGCTGGGTGATGAAGCTGGGGTTTTCCACCCCGGCGTTTTGCAGCGCGGTGATCAGCGTGATCATGGCGCCCCAGTTGGCGTTGGTGTCGCCCTCGATGAGCACCTGGATCGCCGGGTTCGCGTTCTTGATCTGGCCCACCTGCCGGGCGATGGTGGCGAGATCGAGGGATTGCCGGTCTTCCCCGGTGGCGCCGATGCTCAGGAAATACTCTCCGGCGGCGGTGATCGTCACCACCAGGGTTTGCAGGTTCTCGTCGATGTCGAGGGGCTCGTTGTTGGCCTCGGGCAATTCGACTTCGATGCCCTGGTTGAGCAGTGGGGCGGTGATCATGAACACAATCAGCAGCACGAGCATCACGTCGATATACGGCACCACGTTGATCTCGCTCATCGGGCGGCGTTTCTTGCGGGCCAGGGTTTCCATGATCGCCTCGCCTAGCCCGTGGTGTGGATCTGCCGGTGCAGAATGCTGGAGAACTCGTCGGTGAAGGTGATGTAGCTGCCGGTCACCGATTCGACCTTGGAGGAATAGCGGTTGTAGGCCACCACCGCCGGAATCGCCGCGAACAGGCCGATGGCGGTGACGATCAGCGCCTCGGCGATGCCGGGGGCGACCACCTGCAAGGTCGCCTGGGCCTGGCTGGCGAGGCCGATGAAGGCATTCATGATGCCGATGACGGTGCCGAACAGACCGATATAGGGCGAGACCGAGCCCACGGTGGCGAGAAAGGCGAGGTGGCGCTCGAGTTTTTCCTCTTCGCGGGAATAGGCGACCCGCATCGCCCGCTGGGCGCCTTCCATGATCGCCTCGCGGTCAACGTTGCCCTGCTGCCGCAGGCGCAGGAATTCCTTGAAACCGACGCGGAAAATGTTCTCCATCCCAGTTGCGGCGACGCCCTCCTCCTGCATCTGGCTGCCTTCCCGGTAGAGCACGCCGAGATCGATCCCCGACCAGAAGCGCTCCTCGAAGCCGCGCACCGCCCTGCCCGCCGAAGACAACACGAGATAGCGCTGGATGATGATGCACCAGGAGGTTACCGACAGCGCGAGCAGCAGCAAGATGACGATCTGCACCTCGATGCTGGCGCCGAAAATCAGTTGCAATGGTCCGAGTTCTTCGCCCACTCTCGATTCTCCTCGCGATCCGCTCAGCCGGATTCGAGCAAATCGCCGGTTGCCGCCGGCGCGGTTGGGCTGGGCAATCCCAGATAGCGGTGAGCCTGCGGTGTCGCCACCCGCCCCCGGGGTGTGCGCATGATGAATCCCTGCTGGATCAGGAACGGCTCGAGAACATCCTCAATGGTATCACGCTCCTCCCCGATCGCCGCCGCGAGATTGTCGACGCCGACCGGCCCGCCGGAAAACTTTTCGATGATGGTCCGCAGCAGCCGCCGGTCCATGTGGTCGCAGCCGCGCTGGTCGATTTCGAGCAGGTCGAGCGCCCGCCCCGCCGAGCCTTCGGTGATGCCGCCATCCTCCTTCATCTCGGTGAAATCCCGCACCCGCCGCAGCAGGCGGTTGGCGATGCGGGGGGTGCCCCGGGAGCGGCGGGCGATTTCCCCGGCGCCGCCTTTCGATATGTCGGCGCCGAAAATCGCCGCCGAGCGGGTGATGATGCGGGTGAGTTCTTCGGTATTGTAGAACTCGAGCCGCTGGACGATGCCGAAGCGGTCGCGCAGTGGCGAGGTCAGCAATCCGGCGCGGGTGGTGGCGCCGACGAGGGTGAAGGGCGGCAGGTCGAGCTTGATCGAGCGCGCCGCCGGGCCTTCGCCAATCAGGATGTCGAGTTGCCGGTCCTCCATCGCCGGATAGAGGATTTCCTCGATCGCCGGGCGCAGGCGGTGGATCTCGTCGATGAAGAGCACATCGCCTTCGCCGAGATTGGTGAGAATCGCCGCGAGATCGCCGGATTTCTCCAGCACCGGGCCGGCGGTGCTGCGGATGGCGACGCCCATTTCATGGGCGATGATCCGCGCCAGGGTGGTCTTGCCGAGCCCCGGCGGGCCGAAAATGAGCGTGTGGTCGAGTGATTCGCCGCGCTTGCGCGCGGCGCCGATGAAAATTCCCATCTGCTCGCGCACGGCCTGCTGGCCGATGTACTCGCCGAGGCGCAGGGGGCGCAGCGAGTCCTGGCTGTCCTGGGGAGCTTCTTCGCAAGCCTTTTCAGAACTCAGCGCCTCGGGCGTGATGATGCGCTCTTCCATCAGCGCCCTCCCCCGCCCGGCGCGAGGCTTTGCAGGGCGATGCGGATCAATTCGCTGGTTTCCTCAAGTTCTGGATGTTCGCGCTCAACCGCGGCGACTAGGCGCGCGGCCTGCTGCTGTTTGTAGCCGAGGCTGACCAGCGCCGCCACGGCCTCCCGGGCGCCGCCGGGCGCAGTCTGGCCAGGCGCGCCAGTGTGGGCGGCGAAATCACCGTAACCGGCTGATTCAGCCAGGCGGTCGCGCAGCTCGACCACGATGCGCTCGGCGGTCTTGCGGCCGATGCCGGGGGCTTTGCTGAGCCGCGCCACATCGCCGGCTTGCACCGCCGCGGCGAGGTCGCCTGGGCGCATCCCAGAAAGCAGCGCGAGCGCCATGCGCGGGCCGACGCCGCTGACCCGGATCAACTCCCGGAACAGGCGCTTGCCGCCGGCGTCGATAAAGCCGAACAGCACCTGGGCGTCCTCGCGCACCGAGAAGTGGGTGTGCAGGGCAACCTCGGCGCCGGTTTCGGGCAGGCGCTCGTAGGCGTTCAGCGGGATTTGCACCTCGTAGCCGACGCCATTGCAAAGCACCAGCGCCTCCCCCGGATTCTTCTCCAGCAATTTGCCGCGCAGCAGGCCGATCACCGCTTGAACCTGCCGCGGCTGTAGGCGGCCACGCTGGCGGCTTGGGCGATTTTCGCCAAGCCGCCGCGGCTGTGGGCGTGGCAGATCGCCACGGCGAGGGCGTCGGCGGCGTCTTCCGCCACGGATTCGCCGATGCCGAGCAGAACCCGAACCATGTGCTGCACCTGCTCCTTCCCCGCCGCGCCGGTTCCCGCCACGGCCTGCTTGATCTTGCGCGTCGAGTATTCCGCCACGGTCAGCCCCTGGGCGAGGCAGGCGATCATCGCGCTGCCCCGGGCCTGGCCGAGCTTGAGCGCCGCGGCGGCGTTGCGGCCCATGAAAACTTCCTCGACCGCCGCCTCCGCGGGGGCGTACTGTTCCACGACCCGCAGCAATTTGCGGTGAATTTCGAGCAGGCGCGCGCTCTGCCCGAGATGATCGACCCGGATGCAGCCATGGCCGAGGTGCTCGAGCCGGTCCGGGTAACAGCGAACCAGCCCGTAACCCGTTACCCGCGAGCCGGGATCAATGCCGATTATGATGTCCACGCTTTCAGGATTATCGGCA
>JAPOTO010000021.1:14783-17312 GCA_026709135.1 Gammaproteobacteria bacterium
AACGGACTGATACGGTCGTATCAATCCGTTTTGACACTAGCGTTGCACCAGACGTTCTGCACATCGTCGAGGTCTTCGAGGTGGTCGAGCAGTTTGAGCAGCGTGGCGGCGCCGTCGGCGTCGACTTCGACTTCGGTGGCGGGCAGCATGGTCATTTCGGCGTTTTCGAAATCGATCCCGGCGGCGCGCAAGGCGTCCTGGGCGGCGCCGAAATTCTCCAGGCTGGCGTGCACTTCGATGCCCGCGTCCCCGCTGTTGACCACATCGTCGGCGCCGGCTTCGAGGGCGATTTCCATCACCCGCTCCTCATCGGCGCCGGGGGCGAGGGCAATCACCCCGGTGCGGCTGAAAAGATAGGCCACCGAACCCGAAGTGCCCAGCGATCCGCCATACTTGGCGAAGCCGTGGCGCACCTCGGCGGCGGTGCGGTTGCGGTTGTCGGTGAGGCAGTCGAGGTAGATCGCCACGCCGCCCGGGCCATAGCCCTCGTAGCTGATCTCCTCCATGTCCTCGGCGGAGGCGGCGCCGGCGCCCCGGGCGATGGCGCGGTCGATGGTGTCCCGGGGCATGTTCGCCGCGAGCGCCTTGTCGACCGCGGTGCGCAGCCGCGGATTGTCTTCCGCGGCTGCGCCGCCGAGCCGGGAGGCGACGGTCAACTCACGGATGATCTTGGTGAATATCTTGCCGCGCTTGGCGTCCTGCCCCGCCTTGCGGTGCTTGATGTTGGCCCATTTGCTGTGTCCCGCCATGGCGCCCTCCCGCTCAGGTTTGCGCGGGCCGCGGCCGCAGATGCAATTCGCGCAACTGGGCCGGGGAAACCTCCCCCGGCGCGGCGGTCAGCGGGCACGACGCGGATTGGGTTTTCGGGAAGGCGATCACATCGCGGATCGAGTCGGCGCCGCAGAGCAGCATCGCGAGCCGGTCGAAGCCGAAGGCGATGCCGCCGTGGGGCGGGCAGCCATAGCGCAGGGCGTCGAGCAGAAAGCCGAATTTGCGCGTGGCCTCCTCAGCGTCGATGCCGAGCAGGTCGAACACCGCCTGTTGCGTTTCCCGCCGCGAAATGCGGATCGAGCCGCCGCCAAGTTCGACGCCGTTGAGCACCATGTCGTAGGCCCGGGACAAGGCGCCGAGCGGATTGCCGCGCAGCTCCCCATCGGTGCAGGAAGGCGCGGTGAAGGGATGGTGCAATGGCGTCAGTCCGCCGCCGGCCGCGGTTTCAAACAGCGGAAAATCGACGATCCACACCGGCGCCCAGCCTTCGCCGACGAGACCGAGGTCCGCGGCCACGCGCAGGCGCAGCGCGCCGAGCGCCTCGTTGACCACCGCGGTCTTGTCGGCGCCGAAGAAGAGGATGTCGCCGGCGGCCGCTCCGGTGGCTTCGAGCAAGCCATCGATGGCGGCATCGTCGAAGAATTTGACAATCGGCGCCTGCAAGCCTTCGCGCCCGCGCGCCGGATCCTGAACCTTGATCCAGGCGAGGCCGCCGGCGCCGCGCTTGCGCGCCAAATCGGTGTAGCCGTCGATTTGCTTGCGGCTGAGCCCCGCCCCGCCGGGAACCCGCAGCGCCGCGACCCGGCAGCCCTCCTTGCGGGCGGGTTCGCGGAACACCTTGAAATCCACCTCGCGCATGAGCTCGGCGACATCGGTGAATTCCAGCCCGATGCGCAGATCGGGCTTGTCGGAGCCGAAGCGGCGCAGGGCCTCGGCATGGCTCATGCGCGGGAACGGCGGCAGCTCGACAGCCATGGTTTCCCGGAAAACATGGCGGATCAGCCCCTCCATCGCCGCCATGACGTCGGCTTCCTCGACGAAGGACATTTCAACATCGATCTGGGTGAATTCGGGCTGGCGGTCGGCGCGCAGGTCCTCGTCGCGGAAACAGCGGGCGATCTGGTAGTAGCGGTCCATGCCGGCGACCATGAGCATCTGCTTGAACAACTGGGGCGATTGCGGCAGGGCGAAAAAATCACCCGCATGGGTGCGGCTGGGAACCAGATAATCCCTGGCGCCCTCCGGGGTTGCCCGGGTCAGGAGCGGGGTTTCGATTTCGAGAAAGCCGTTGTCGTCGAGGTGCTGGCGCACGCTGCGCGCGAGCCGCGAGCGGAAGCGCAGGCGCCCGGTCATCTCGGGCCGGCGCAGATCGATGTGGCGGTGGCGCAGGCGGACCTCCTCGCCCACCTCGACGTATTCGTCGACGGGGATCGGCGGGGTGGCGGAGGGATTGAGGATTTCGAGGCTTTGGCCGAGCACCTCGATCTTGCCGGTGGCCATTTCCGGGTTTTCGGTGCCCGCCGGACGCGGCCGGACGCGGCCCTCCACCCGGATCACGAACTCGCTGCGAAGCTGCTCGGCGATGGCGAAGCTCGCCGGCGTATCGGGGTCGAAAACGATCTGGGCGATGCCTTCGCGGTCCCGGGTGTCGAGAAAAATCACCCCGCCATGATCCCGCCGCCGGTGCACCCAGCCGCACAGCGCGACTTCGGCGCCGATGTGGGATTCGTTCAATTCGCCACAATAATGACTGCGCAT
>JAPOTO010000167.1:0-4455 GCA_026709135.1 Gammaproteobacteria bacterium
TGGCGCGCTGCCAAGCAAGGGACGAGCTAATCAGGATATTGCGTTATGAAGCCTGACATTCATCCACAATACGCCACGATCAAGGCGACTTGCAGTTGCGGGAATGTGATCGAGACACAGTCCACGCTATGCAGGGACATTCTGATCGAGGTCTGTTCCCAGTGCCATCCGTTCTACACCGGCAAACAGAAGATTCTGGACTCCGGCGGCAGGGTGGACCGGTTCAAGCGGCGATTCGGCGACCGCCGGGTTTGAGGCGGGATTGACGCGGGACCGAGGCGCGGCAAAGCCCCGATTCAGCCCCTAAAAGATCGTTTCGGTGCTCAGCGGCGGCTGCTCGCCCGCGGTTGTTTCGCTGCCATTGTCCGGGCCCGCGCCGACTTCCGGGGCGTTTTCCGCCAGAAAGTATTCGAATACGGCGTTCGGGTCCCCGGGCTGCGCGAGCGCCCCCGAGCGCCGATCCACCAGACGGTCGACGATGCCGTCCGGCCGCCGAATGTCCGCTTCCGGTTGGCCCGCCAGCGCCTGTTTCATGAAGTCGATCCAGATCGGCACCGCCACCGTCGCGCCCTGCTCCCTTTCGCCAAGCGGCTCGGGTTGATCGAAGCCGACGAAAACCGTCGTTGCCAGATCGCGGTTGAAACCGGAGAACCACAGTTCCTGCGGGCCGTTGGTGGTGCCGGTTTTGCCCATTAGGTCCGCGCGGTTGATTTCCCGGTTGACCCGGGCTCCGCTGCCATCTTCGATCACCGAGCGCAGCATCGAGCCGAGGATGTAGGCCACGCGCTCGTCGACCGCGCGCCTGGGTTTGGCTTCGGCTTCGGCGCCGGGGAAAACCGTTCCACCCGCCCGGGCGCAATCGGCGCAAAGCGATGCCGGCGCGGCGGTGTGGACAACGCCATCGGCGAGATTGGCGATCTGCCGCACGAGCCAGGGGTTCACCTCGTAGCCGCCATTGGCGATCACCGCGTAGCCCGCGACGACCTCGAGCGGTTGCACGTCCTGGCTGCCGAGCGCCACGGTCAGGTCGTTGGCGGGGAAGTTGGCGGAATCAAAACCGAAATTCTCGACGTATGGCAGGACGGCGGACGAGCCGAGCCGGTCGTAAAGCCGCACCGCCGGCACATTGCGCGATTCCCGCAGCGCATGGCGCAGGGTGATCGGGCCGAGGAAGTTGTTTTCGTAATTGCCGGGCCGGTAGTCGCCGCGGGTGAAGGGCGCGTCATTGATCGCGCTCGCGGGCGAAAAGCCATTGGCCAGGGCCGCGGCATACAGGAAGGGCTTGAAATTCGAGCCGGGCGGACGCGGCGTGGTAACCCGGTTCACTTGGCTGAGCCGAAAGTCATACCCTCCCACCAGCGCCAGAATCGAACCATCGTTGGGCGAAACCGAAACCAGGGCGCCCTGGATGTCGGGGACCTGGCCAAGTTGCCAAGCGCCATCGACCTGCCGCACCCGGATCAGATCCCCCACCGCCGCGACATCGCCGGCGGCCTGTGGCGGGGGCCAGGCTTCGTTGCGGTTGCGGAAGCGGTAGGCCCAGCGGATGCCCTCCCAGGGCACGGTGATGATTTCCCCCGATTGCAGCAGCGCGGTGAAGGAGCGCGACTGCACCGAGGTGACGATGGCGGGCCGCTGGTTGCCATAGGTCGGCACGCCCTCGAGCTCGCGCAGCCACCGCGACTGTGGCGCAAGCGGGTCCGGCGGGTAGTTGGCGCTTGGCCCGCGGTAGCCGTGGCGCCGGTCGTAGTGGTTTTCGAGCCCGTTGACCAGGGCGGAATTGGCGAGCAACTGCTTGTCGCCATCGATGCTGGTGATGACTTCAAACCCCTGGGTGTAGGCGTCCTCGCCGAATTGGGCGTAGAGTTCCTGGCGCACCATTTCCGCCACATAGGGCGCCGGCACTTCGATGTCGCGGCTGCGCCGGCGCGCGGTCACCGGCATCGCGTTCGCCTGCGCGAACTCGGCTGCGCTGATCATGTCCTCCCTGAGCATGTTGGCGAGCCGGGTTTCGCGCCGCACCAGCGAGCGCTCCGGGGCCGCGAGTGGATTGCAGGCGGAGGGGCAGGGCAGCAGCGAAATCATCATCGCCGCCTCGGCGAGGGTGAGCTGGCCGACTTCCTTGCCGTAATAGATCGATGCCGCCGCGCCGATGCCGTCGGCCCCCGCGCCGAAATAAATCGTGTTCAGATACAGCGTCAGAATCTCTTCCTTGGACAGCTCCCGCTGGATCTGGAGCGCGAACGGTATTTCCTTGAACTTGCGGATGTAGACGTTGTCGCTGTCGAAGGAGAGATTGTTCGCCAGTTGCATGGTGATGGTGCTGCCGCCGCCAAGGCGGTTGCCGGTGATAAAACCGTAAAATCCCCGCAGCAGGCTCTGGGCGTCAACGCCGGGGTGGGAATAGAAGCGCACATCCTCGGTGGCGATCAGCGCGTCGATGAGAACCTGGGGCAGATCCTCGTACTCGACCGGGTCGCGGCGGTTGCCGATCTCGTCGATCAGCCGCGAGTCGGCTGTGTAAATGCGCAAAGGGGTTTCGAGTTGCACCTGGCGATAGTCTTCCGCGGCGGGGAGCAAAGGCGCCAGATACAGATAGGCCGCCGCGGCGACCATGAAAACCCCCGCCACGCAAGCAAGGGCGAATAGGCCACCCCACTTCACATAGGGTTTGAGTTTGGCGTTCACTGGCTGTCCCGGACCGCGCCAACGGTTTGCGCTATGAACTTGCGATAGTGCCTTGCAACAGGCTGCCGGAGCGCGGGTTGGGCGGTGCTTCCGCCGCCAATTATACACCCCGCGGCGTTTCAAGCATCCCGCTGCCGCCGGGCCGCCGCGATTCGCCTGCCGCGGAGGAGATTCCGGCATTTTTTCGCGGATTTCCAAGCGAAATCCCGCTAGTTGTACTACACCTTTGGGGACAACAGTTGTTCAGGGTGTGGCCATGCTCCAGAGTCTTGCCGGTATTCTGCGCGGTTTTCCGGGCTCCCGCGGAAAACCGCGGCCGCTTGGGGTCGATATCGGCAGTTCCGCCGTGAAGTTGTTGCGCTGGCCGGACAACCATGACCCCGAACAGCCACCGGACTATGCGATTGAACCACTGCCGCCGGGTGCGGTCGCCAGCGGTGCCATCCGCGATGTGGAAGCCGTGGGGCGCCGCATCGCCAAGGCGCTGGCGGCCATGCCCCGGCGCGCCAGCGAAGCCGTGGCAGCGGTGCCCGCGGCGGCGGTGATGCAGCGCAAGCTGGAAATGGACACGAGCCTGCCCGAGGCCGAACTCGAAGCGCTGGTGACGCTCGAAGCCGAGCGCCATGTGTCCTGGCCCATGGCCGAGGCCAGCCTCGATTTCCGCCGCCTTGATGCGGCCGGCGGGCCGGGCCGGGTTCTGCTCACTGTCTGCCGACGCGAGCTCGTCGAAGCTCGCGAGCGGGCCTTGCGCCTGGCCGGGCTGCGGCCAATCGCGGTGGATGTGGAGCACCACGCGATGGAACGCGTCCTCGACCGACTCGCCGGGAAAAAAGAAGCCGGGCCAGTGGCCATCGCCGATATCGGCGCGGCTGCGATTCGCCTGCATGTTTTTGCCGGGGGCCGCTCCGTTCATTGCGAGGCGAGTCCCTTTCCGGGGGCTGGGGAAGCCAGCCGCGATCCGGCGTTTGCGCGGGCCGCGGCCCGGCAAATCGCCCAAGCGGTGCAGATGTTCCAATCCTCTTCCCGCCATGGCCGCTTGAACCGCGTGTTTCTCTGCGGCGCGGCGGCGCTCGCCGACGGCCTGGCGGAACAGGCGCGGCAGGCGCTCGACCCGCCAGCGCAAATCGCCAACCCCTTTCCCGCCGAGGCCGGCAAGCCGATCGCCTTGGCCGCCCCCGCCCTGCTGCTCGCGGCGGGCCTGGCGATTCCCGGAGGCATCGCTGATGAATGAAATGCGGATCGCGATGATCGCGCACAGCCACTGGAGCCGCCGCCGTGGTTAATCTCCTGCCGTGGCGCGAACAAAAGCGCCAGCGCGACAGGCGGCGCTTTCTGGCCGCGGCGGCGTGCTGCCTGAGTGCCAGCCTCGCCCTGCTGCTCCTGCTGTATCGCGCCTTGGAGGCGGACTTGGCCGCCCGAGAAATCGAGATCGCCGGATTGCGGGGCGAAATCGCCCGCCTAGCCGCCGCTGGCGCGGAAGCCGACCGCCTGGCGGGGGAACAGGGGCAGATCGTGCTGCATATGCAAGTGCTGCAGGATCTTCAGCGAGGCCGCTCGCTGGCGGCGGAGATCTTCGCCGCCTTGTCCCAAGCGCTGCCGGAGGAGGCGATGTATCGCGAGGTGGAGCGAGACGGCAACGAGCTGCGCCTGGCGGGAGAGGCGGAGTCGCACGCCGCGCTTGCCGCGCTGATGCGGAATCTGGCCGCGTCGCCGCTGTTCGCGGAAGTCGAACTCCTCAGCGCGGCGAAAGCCGTGCCAATGAGCGCC
>JAPOTO010000167.1:4476-14087 GCA_026709135.1 Gammaproteobacteria bacterium
AGCGCCGCCGCCGAAGCCGAATTCGAACCGGCAAGCGCAGCCGCCGAGGCCGGGCCAGCGGGCGCCGCCGGGGCCGGACGCCTCGCCTTCAGCCTGCTGCTGCGGCTGATCGCTTCCCGGAGCTGAAACGCGATGTCCTTCTGGTTGCGAATTTTCCGCGAGCTGAACGAATTCGACTGGCGCGAATTGTCCGCCACCGGGGAGATGGGCGCATGGCCCGCGGCGGTCAAGGCGGTGGTGATTCTTGTCTTGATGGCCGCGCTGCTGCTTGCCGGGTATGCGCTGGCGCTGCGCGGCTTGCAGCAACACAATGGTCGGCTCGCCAGCGAGGCGTCCGCGCTCGCGCTCGAACGCAATGGCTTGGCGGCCAGCGCGGCGCGGCTCGATTCGCACCGCGAGTGGGCCCTGGCGAGCGAAGCCCCCTATCTGGAAACCCTGCGGCAGTTGCCCTACGAGAGCGGGATTCCCGCCCTGATCGACGACATCGCCGCCCTGGGGCTCGCTTTCAACATTGAGCACAATACCCTCGACTTGCCTGCGGAAAAAGCGGCGCCGCACTACGTCGAGCAAGCCATCGGCCTGCGCCTGATCGGCTCGTATCACGAGCTTGGCGCGTTTCTCGCCGGCTTGGCGGGGCTGGACCGGATCGTCACCAGCCATGAGTTTCTGCTTCGCGCCGCGGACGAGCCTGGCCAGCTTGAACTCGATCTGACGGCGCGCAGCTACCGCTACCGGCCATTATCCGGCGAAGAGGTCGCCGCAGAGGCGAGGACGCCGCGATTGCCCGAGCCCTTGGCAATCGGGGATTTCCATTACGAGGCCGATGCCGGCCGCGATCCATTCACTCCGACCGGTGCGCGGCGGGAACGGGACATCGGCGAATTCGGCCCGTTGGCGGCATTCCGTCCCGATCAGTTGCGCCTGGTGGGGCTGCTCCGCCAGGAAAACAGTCACAGCGGCCTAGTTCGGGACCCCGCCGGCGCAGTCCACCGCGTTTGGGTGGGGGATGCTTTGGGCGGCGGGTGGCGGGTCGGCGGGATTTCGCCACTTGGCGTGGAACTCATCGCGTGGCCCCGGGATGAAACCACCGCCGCCGCGACAAAAACATTGCTGGATTGGGAGGAAATGCAATGAAAGGAATCGCGCGCGCCATACGCGTTCCGGCACGGCTCCGCCTGGCGCCGCGGGCCATGTTGCGGTTCTGCCTCGCGGCGCTGGCTATGTTATTGCCGCTGTCGGGGCTGGCCCAGCCGCCGCCCGGCCCCGCGCCGGCCCAAGATCCGCAAGCCGCCGCGCCGCAAGCCGCGGCCGAAGTCATCGATCTGTCCTTCCAGAGCATCCCCGTGCGTTCGGCCCTGCAGATACTGGCCGATGCCCAGGGGTTCAATCTCGTGGCGGGCGGCGCGGTCAGCGGCGAAATCACCCTGCAACTCGATAGCGTCGGCTGGGAGCAGGCGCTGGAACTTGTGCTGCGCGCCGGCAATCTCGCCCACCGCATGGAAGGCAACGTCATGTACGTCACCACCGCGGAGGAGATGGCCCTGCAGCGCGAGCGGGAACTCGAGGCCAGCCGCCAGGCGCTCGAACTCGCGCCGCTGGGGACCGAACTGCTGCCAGTCAACTACGCCGACGCCAGCGCCATCCTCGATCTCGTGCGTGGCGCCGATAGCGGCCCCGCCGCCGCCGAGGGGAGCCGCGGCCTGCTCTCGAGCCGGGGTTCGGCCGCGGTCGATGTGCGCACCAACACCATCATCGCGCGGGACCTCGAACCGAATCTGGCGGCGGTGCGGGCGCTGCTCGAAAGCCTCGATGTCGCCGTGGGGCAGGTCTTGATCGAAGCCCGCATCGTCAATGTGTCGACGGATTACTCCCGGGACTTCGGCGCCCGCTGGGCCGCCGCCGGAACCGCTTCCGGGAACGGCAAAATCCGCTACGGCCTCGCCCGGGGCATGACGCCGGGGGCAACGCCCGAGGCGCCAGGCGACGCCCTCGCCCTCGATCTCGGCTTTGCCCTGCGCTCGACCCTCGGCATCGGCTACACCGGCAACAGCGAGTTGATCGAGCTCGAACTCGCCGCGCTCGAAAGCAGCGGCCACGGCGAGATCATCGCCCGCCCCAGGGTGGCCACCCAAGACAAAGTCACCGCCGAGATCCGCTCCGGCGTGCGAATCCCATACCAGTCCCAGGCCGGCGGCGCCGCCGGCGGCTCGGTCACCCAGTTCGAGGATGCCGTGCTGCTGCTGCGGGTCACCCCCCGGATCACGCCCAACGGCCGCATCAACATGCAACTCGAGGTGCGCCAGGATTCGGTTTCGCCGACGGCTTCCGGCGTGCCCGCCATCAACACCAACGAAGTCGTCACCAGCGCCCTCGTCGACGATGGCGAAACCATCGTGCTCGGCGGCGTGTTCCGCGAGGAGGCGACCGCCACTGAATCCAGAACGCCGGTGCTAGCCGACATCCCCGGCCTCGGGCGGCTCTTCAAGCGCACCATTTCCGACACCCGCCGCACCGAATTGCTCATTTTCATCACCACCAGCATCATGCCGGACGGGGTTTGACCAGGCGGCAGAAACATTTTCCGCCTTAGAAGGGCTGTGGCGAGCGGGCGGCGGGGGCTTCGGGTGGGGTTACTTGCAGGATGACATTGCCGATTCGCAGATGGTTGAATTCGGGATCGATCACCTCGACCAGGCCGTCGGCGAGGGACTGGTTTTGTTCCGGCGTCAATCGGGGCAGCGTGAGCGGGAGTTGCGAGAAGGCGCCGCTGTCTTCCAGCAGGTAGCCGGTCGCCTCCACCATCATGCCCCCGGCGCTGCCGATCAGGATGTATTCCGGGCTCCCGTCGCCGTTGAGGTCGGCTTGGAACAGGTAGAGGTCGGCTTCGGGGTCGAATCTCGCTATCGTCGCGGCGGCGGAGGATTGCATCGCGGCGGCCAAGGTTTCGGGGATCGCGAATGGCCCGGGGCGGAGGATAGCGCGCTGGCCGAAATCAAGCGGCTCATCTCCAATGCCCGGCCCGCCAGCGAAATCGAATGATTCTTCGTGATGCCGAATCGGTTCAAGCATCAGCTGGACAAGTTCGGGATTGGATTCCCGATTGTCTTCGATGAGATCCCGCATCCACAGCCAGCCGGGTCGGCCAAGGTTTTCCCTGGTGTCGTAAAAGTCGAAGTCTTCCAAGGCGATTTCGCCGCGCTCGACCCGGCCTTGCTGGCTGGCCAGCGAGATTTTGCGGAAATCGAGCAGTGGCGAGTTCACCAGCAGGATCAGGCCGAGCATGAGCGCGCTCATGGGCAGGTTGACCCCCGCCAGCTTGGCGGTCCATTGCGCCCGGAACCGGAGCGCGCCGCCAGCGTAGCCGAGGGAGAAAAGCGTGATCAGCAAGCTGATGAGCAAGGCCCAGCAGCGCGCCACGGTCCAACCGTACTGATCGACCCGCAAATACAATCCATACAGCGCGAGCAGTGAAATCGCCGGCAGCAGCGCGGCGCCGGCGCACAGCAGGCGGTGGACCGGCGGTGGATAGGGTTCATGGCCGCCGGATTGGTAAACGGCGTTGAGCGCGAACAGCGCGAACAGATTCAGCGCCATCAGCAGCGAGGTTCCGCTGCCGGTGCTCCACAGCGGTTCGAGGCCGGTGAAAGGCAGGGCGCCGAGAAACAGCGCGGTCACCGTCAGCACCAATGGCAGCAGCAGCCACATCAGGCCCTGGAGCAGGCTGGCGATGCCGCCGATCACACCCGCCAGGCCCCGGAAAATGTGGATGCCGAACCCGACCACGACCGACAGCACCGGGAACAGGAACCAGTCTTCGGTGAACAGATCGATGAAGAATTCGATGCCGATGACGCGGAACAATTCGCCCCAGAGCATCAGCACGATGGTCACGCCAATGGCGAGCGCCGAGGACAGCGCGGCGACCAGCGCGTTGCGCCAGGAATCGGCGAAGATTTCGCCGTAATCCGGCGATCTCCACTCAACCAGCGGGCGGAGGAAGAGCAGGCCCAGAAAACAGCCGAGGATCAGCGGCAGCACATAGGCTGCGGTCAAGGACTCGACCGGGAACTCGCCCCAGGGCGCCGCCTGCCAGCCAATGTGCGCCCCGAGCAGCGCGAGCGCGGCGCAGAAACCGGCAATGGCAAGCGCGGTTCGCCGTTGGTTGCGGTTTTCCAGCCCCAGCAGAAGCAGCAGCGGCAGTGCCGTCGCCAAGGTCCAGAGCGGGAAATTGAGCGCGGGCGTCTGGCTCGGCCACACCTCATTGGTGGCGGCGCGCCAGAGCAGGAGCAGGGCCAGCCCCTGCAATAGCGAAATCAACAGCATCAGGCCCGGTGCCGGTCGGCTTGTGGCCTGATGTTCAGGGTTCATTGGCGGCCTTCCTGTTTGGCGGTATGGGCATTGCCCCGGAAATCCATGTTGCCATTGCTATGATTGACCGAATACCGCTGGCTTGGTTCCAGGTCCGGCGGGAAATCGGGCGCGACAGCGCGGCGATCAGCGCTCGGGGCTTCCGGCTCACGGCAGCGGCACCTCTTCGCTTTCAACCTCCCGCGCCCGGCGGAAGGCCGCCACGGGTTCCGCGCTCCGCACCTGCTCGAGCCAGAACACGCCGTCAAAGGGCTGGCTGTTGCCGCGGGTGCCGACAAAGTCGATGTCGCCGTCGCTGTCGAGGTCCCGGGCGATGAACTTGTCGAACATGCCGCGCTTGCGGCGGGAGATGTCGTGGCGGGTCCAGCTCCGCTTCGCATCGCCGGGATTTTCGAACCAGCCGAGCCGGCCCAATGGGTCGTTCAGGGCGATGTCGCCATCGCCGGTGCGCGGGCCGCGGCTGTAACTGCCGACCATCACGTCGGTGTCGCCGTCGCCATCGATATCGGCGAGTTCGAGGCCGGTTATGCTGTCGGGCGCGAAACTGCCGATGGGAAACGCGTTCCAAGCGTCGCCCTTGCGCGCGGGTTGTTCGATCCAAGCCAGTCCGCCACCCGCGGCGCCGATGATGTCGAGCGCGCCATCGCCGCTGAGGTCGGCGTACTCGAGATTGAACCCGGCCATGGCGGGGCCATTGATGCCGATGGCGCGCTCGCGGAATCCGGGGCCTTCGCCGCCGCGGTTCTCGAACCACGCCAGGCGGCTTTCGCCCCGGCTTCCCACCACGATATCGGGATCGCCATCGCCGTCGAGGTCCACCGGCTCGGCGTTCTGGGGAATGCTGTAGCGGCCGAGCACACTGCGCCGCCAGGCGCCGCCGTCGAGCGGGTCGCCTGTGAGGCGGAACAACTCCACCGGTGTTGAGCGCGCGTAGTCCTCGGGCCCTGGGGTTTGGGCACCCTTGTTGGGCGCGACGACTTCCGCGATGCTGTCGCCATCGAAGTCGGCGGCGAAGACGCGGATGTAGGAGCCGCGGCCGCGGGTCATGGGCAATACCAGGCGTGGCCACGTTTCGGTGCGGGCGCCTGGGCCGGGGTTCTGCAAATAGATGATATGGGAAAGCTCGGCGGCGACGAGCACATCGGGATAGCCGTCGCGGTTCAGGTCGGCGAGGGCGGCGTCTTCCGGGGCGGGGGCGTCTTCGCCCTCGGCGATGGTGATATTGGTCCAGCGCCGGGGGGATTCGGATGCGAAGGCGATGCGGACATGGCCGGCAAGCGGCGCCACGAAACCCGGGCGGAATTGCGTCGAGTCGTACTCCGCGTCGGATTCATGGACCGACACCACATCCTCGAAACCGTCCCGGTCGATATCGCCCATGACCAGGCCGTCGCTGCCGCTGAACGGCACACCGGCGGCCCTGGCGTCGTCGATGATATGCTCGCGCCAACTGATGTATTCGCCGGTTGCGGCGCGGGCGCGGGTCAATGTGTCGCCCACCGGCGTCTGGGCGGAAGCGGCGCCAGCCAGAACAAGCAGCGTGGCGCCTGCGCAAACCCATAGCTTCGGCATGGCCGCCTCCCGATATTACGCCGATGGTAGCAGAAGCCTCCGGCTCTATCGAAACCCCAATCGAAACCCCCGGCGAAGCCCAAAAAATCCAAAAATAGACGCGGGGGGACAACAGCCGGATAATCGGGCGCAAAAGCCCGGTGTCGTGCCATGTCCTCCAGCAAGTTCCGCTTTTTCACCGTTACCGCGGTTGTGATCGCCAACATGATCGGCACCGGGGTATTCACCAGCCTCGGTTTTCAATTGGTCGACATCCGCTCCGGTTTCGCCTTGCTGATGCTGTGGGCGATAGGCGGCATCGTGGCGCTCTGCGGCGCCTTGACCTATGCCGAGCTCGGCGCGGCCCTGCCCCGCTCAGGCGGGGAGTACAACCTGCTGCGGCGGATCTATCATCCCGCGGCCGGATTCGTCTCCGGCTGGATTTCCTCAACCATCGGATTCGCCGGCCCGACGGCGCTGGCCGCGATGACTTTCGCCGCCTACCTGTCGTCGATTTTCCCCGGCGAAACCAGCGATTCACTCCGCAAGCTGATCGCCGCCACCCTGGTGATTTTCATGGCTTTGGCGCACGCCACCAATTACCGCACCAGCGGTGGCACCCAGGTTATCTTCACCAATTTGAAGATTTTCGTGATCGTCGCTTTCTGCGCGCTGGCGGTAATCGCCACCGGCGCGCCGCAGCCGGTGAATTTCGCTCCCGCGCCGGGAGATGGCGCCTTGATCGTCAGCTCCACCTACGCGGTCGCGCTGATCTACGTCAGCTTCGCCTACACCGGCTGGAACGCCGCCACCTATCTGAGCAGCGAGATCGAAAACCCCCAGCGCTTCCTGCCCTGGATTCTGATTACCGGCACCGTGGTCGTGACCATCCTGTACCTGGCGCTGAATTTCGTTTTCCTCCATGTGGCGCCGATGGATGCGATGGTGGGCCAGGTGGAAGTCGGAGCGATCGCCGCCGAGGCGGCCTTCGGCGAGATCGGCGGCCGCTTCACCGGGCTCGTGCTCGCCCTGCTGCTGATCTCCACCGTAAGCGCCATGACCCTGGCCGGGCCGCGGGTGATTCAGGTCATCGGCGAGGATTTCCCAGTGCTTGGTTTCTTCGGCCGCAAGAACCGCCACGGCATCCCCGCGCTGGCGATCTACACCCAGACGGCGATCGCGCTGTTGTTCATCTTCGTCACCAGCTTCGAGTCGGTGCTGGTTTTCTCGGGATTCACCATGGCCTTGAACAGTTTCGCGGCGGTATTCGGCGTGTTCGTGCTGCGCCACCGGCAGCCGGACTTGCCGCGGCCCTACCGCACGTTCCTGTATCCCCTGCCGCCGCTGATCTATCTGGCGGTGACGGGCTGGATTCTGGCCTTCACCTTGCTGAACCGCCCGGTCGAAGCCTTGTTCTCCCTGTCGATCATCGGCAGCGGACTGCTGTTTTACCACCTGTCGCAGCGGTACTCTCGTTGATGGGAATTGCCGCTGGCCGGCCAGACTGTCACAATGGGTGTTTTATTGGGAACGAGGCCATACGCAGATGAAACCCGTCCGATTGCTCCTGCTGCCACTTTTGCTGAGTGCGTGCTCCAACGTGGTTTGGATTGAATCCCCCAACTACAACAGCCGCATCGACTATGTGGTGATCCACGCAACCTCGGAAAACTTCGCCGAATCCCTCAGGCTCTTGGCAACCCGCACCGATAGGCCCGTCAGTTCGCATTATCTGATTCCGGCCGAGAACGATCCAAGCTACACCCGCGACCGCCTGCTGGTGCACCAGCTTGTCGATGAGCAGCACCGCGCCTGGCACGCCGGCGTCAGCTACTGGGCCGGGGAAACGATACTCAACGACCGCTCCATCGGCATCGAGATCGTCAACGAATTCGAATGCGAAACCAGCGCGGAAACTGACATCGACTCGCTGCAATGCGAGTTTGTGCCATTCGATGAAACGCAAATGGAGATCACCTTCGACTTGCTGCGGGGCATCCAGCAACGCTACCCGGACATCGACCCGCTTGATTTTGTCGCCCACTCCGATATCGCCACCGAGCGCCGGTCCGATCCGGGCCCGCTGTTCCCCTGGCGGAGGCTCTACGAGGAGGAAGGCATCGGCGCTTGGTACGACGAGGACACCAAGGCGCGCTATCAGGCGCAATTTGAAAACCAGCCGCCGTCCACCATCGAATTGCAGGCCGCCCTGCTCGAACTCGGCTACTTCGCCGAGCCCACGGGCGAGTTCGACCGGCAAACCCGCTACGCCGTGCGCGCCCTGCAATTGCGTTTCCGCCAGGAAGACATTTCCGGCCAGCCCGATGTCGAAACCATGGCGATCCTCTGGAGCCTGATCGAAAAGTACCGCCGGGCGTGAATCGCAAACTGAAGCCCGGCCCGATTGCTTTTGACCGGGCAAAATAGTATCAAACGGGAAGCGCGCCCAAGCGACGTGGGCGGCACGCGCGGCACAAACACGCGGCACAAACAAAAGGCAGGCAATGATGCGGCTCAACTCTTTCTTGGCCAGTCTGGTCCTGGTTCCGTTGGTTTTGGTTCCGGCGGCATTCGCCCAGCAGCCCCCGGAGCAAATCAGCGTGGAAACCATGCCGGAGCATGGGCCGAACTGGTTCATCGCCAAATCCAGCAGCGGCGGGCGCATCTTCGACGCCGAAAGCGGCGAAATGCTCGGCATGCTCTCGCTTTCCAGCCGCACGCCGGCGGTGGCGCCCTATCTGCCCCGGGGCGAGTTCTACGCCGCTGAAACCTATTTCTCCCGGGGCGTCCATGGCGAGCGCACCGATATCGTCGCGATTTACGACTACGCCAATCTGCGCCCGGTGGCCGAGGTTGAAATCCCCAACCGCATGGCTCGGCTCAGCGTGCGCAACCACCTCGGCCTGCTCGGCAACGGGCGGCATCTGGCGGTGCTCAACATGAATCCGGGGTACTCGGTTTCCATCGTCGATGTGGTGGACCGCGAGTTCATCCAAGAAATGTCCACCCCCGGCTGCGCCATCATCCTGCCGGTGGCGGAAAACGATTTTCTGCTCATCTGCGGCGACGGCACCCTGCAACTCAGTCAGCTCGACAGCAACGGCGTCGAGCGGAACCGCGTCCGCAGCGAAGTCTTTTTCAGTGTGGATGAGGATGCGGTGTTCGACCGCACCGCCAGAACCGCCGGCAGCTGGTGGCTGCTCATCACCCACGCCGGGGTGATTTTCGAGGTCGGCGCCGACGATGATGAAATCCTGATCGGCGAAGGCTGGAGCATCGTCGGTGCGGACGAGGCCGACTGGCGGCCCGGCGGCGGCGAGTTTCTCGATGTGCATCGGGACCTTGGCCTGCTCTACGTCGCCATGCACCAGGGCCCGGTGGACACCCACCACGATCCCGGCGAGGAAATCTGGGTGATCGATCTGGCGCGGCAGCGCCGGGTGCACCGGCTCGAAATCGAAGACTTGGCCGAGAGCGTCACCGTGACCCAGGAAACCGCGCCCAAGCTCATCGTCGGCACCGCTTCCGGCGGAACCGAGGTCTACGATGCGCTGACCTTCCGCCACGAACGGTCGATCAACGGGCCCGGCGTGGCGATGTACGAGGACTTTTAGCGCATGCTGGATCCGCTCGTCATCAAGCTCGTCTCGCTGGCATTCGCCCTGCTGCTGGCCGCGGCGGCTTGGCACAAG
>JAPOTO010000167.1:14844-17208 GCA_026709135.1 Gammaproteobacteria bacterium
GCTGGTGCTGTTCATTTCGCCCACCTGCCCGGTGTGCAAATCGCTGGTGCCAACCGCGAAATCGCTGGCGAAAGCCGAGCCCGGCGAGCTGCGCCTAGTGTTCGCCAGCGACGGCGCGGACAACGAAGCGCAGCTAAAGCAGCACCGCGCCTATGTCGAGGAACTGCGCATCGCCGGGTATCCCTACGTCATTTCCATGCAGTTGGGGATGGCCTACCAAGTCAGCAAGCTGCCTTTCGCGCTGCTGATCGGCGCGGACGGCATTCTCAAGAGCAAGGGGCTGGTGAATTCCCGGGAGCATTTGGAAAGCCTGCTGGAGTCGATGGAGAAGGGAATCGCCAGCATCCAGGACTACGTGGCGCGGGGGGAAAGGCGGAAATCGGCTGAATTCGAGACCTCAGTGATGGAACAGACATCATGAACACGAACCGGATTGTGGAGCGCGGCTGGCACTGGGTCGATGAAAACGCCCGCCGCAGCACCCTGGCATTGGCGCGGCGGCTGTCCCGCCGCAATTTCCTCTCCAGGCTGGGGTTGATGCTCACCGGCGCCGCGGCGCTGCCGCTGTTGCCGGTGGCCCGGGCCTTTGCCGCCCAAGAAAGCAGCGAGACGGGCTTGCGCGAGATTGGCGACCCGCAGACCTGCGAATACTGGCGCTACTGCGCGCTGAGCGGGCAGTTGTGCAGTTGCTGCGGCGGCAGCCACCGCTCTTGCCCGCCTGGCAGCGAGCCTTCGCCAATCACCTGGGTCGGCACCTGCCGCAATCCGCTCGATGATCGGGAATACCTCATCTCCTACAACGACTGCTGCGGCAAGTCGATGTGCGGCCGCTGCGGCTGCCACAACACCGAAGGCGACAAGCCGGTGTATTTCAACGCCAACAGCAGCACCGTGATCTGGTGCTTCGGCGTCGAACACACGAGCTACCACTGCACCGTGGCGCTGGTTTTGGGCGAGTCAAGCCAGTGAGGCTGGCAGTGAGATCAGCCGCATGCTTCGCGCTGCTGGCTTTGCTCGCGAGTCAAGCCGCATTCGCCGCGAGCCCGCGCACGAACTACCTCCTCCATTGCAGCGGCTGCCACCTGCCCTCGGGAGTTGGCAATCCACCCAATGTGCCCACGCTGCACGACGAGCTCGGCCGCATGATGGCGGTGGAGGCGATGCGCGCCTATCTGGTCCAGGTGCCGGGTTCGTCGCAAACCGCGCTGTCGGACCAGGACCTTGCCGACGTGGTGAATTGGGTGCTCACCGAATTCAACGCCGGCACCTTGCCCGGCGGCTTCCGCCCCTTGACCGCCGGCGAAGTCGCCCGCGCCCGCCAAACCATCCTCGCCGACCCGCTCAAGTACCGCATCAAACACTGGAAGGACTACGGCGACTAAGGTAAGTTCTGACTAAGTCAGAACTTACCGGGGAAGCTCTGATGAAGTCAGAGTCAGAGCTTGCCAGCCAAGCTATTCGGCGCCGGCTTGGCCCGGGTCGCGCCGGCTCGCGGCCCACAGGTAGGCGGGAAAGGCGCAGCTCAGGCCCACCAGCAGATTGATCGCGATGAAGGGCCAGGGCGCCGGACCTGGGCGCGAAAACATGAACACCCAGAACACCAGCGAGGAAATCACCAGGTCGAAGGAAAACCCGGTGGCGACATCGTTGGCCGTGCCGGCCGCGAGCAGCCCGCCGATGTCGAATGGGTTCGCCGCCAGAAAGCCGCCGAGCCAGTACCAGGGAACCACCGCCCCGGCAATCGCAAGCAGCAGCCAAACCGTTCGCAGATTCATGGATGCCTCCCGGAATTGCCGGGAGTGGATTGGGAAGACGGCTCGAACGACTGCACCGGGCCGGGCTTGTCATCAAGCGGCAGCGGTTTGAGCGCTTCGCTGTAGAGGAAGAGATCGGTGAGCACCGCGCGCAGGTGGATCGAGGCGTTGAGGTTGTCGACCATCTCCGAGCCGATCTTGTCCTGGGCGAGAATGAAGCGTAACGCGGCCCCGGCCTTGGCGCAGTCCTCGGCGATGACGCGCTCGAATTCCTGGTCCGAATCCTCGAAGGCCCCGCGCAGGGCCCGCACCGCCTCGTTCATGCCTTCGATGGTGGGCCGGGCGTGGGGGCCCGGGCCGATTTCCGCCTGGGCCGGACGGCCCTGGGCGGCATAGGCGAGCAGGAATTCATAGCCCGCTTCTATCGTTTCGATGTGGTCTTCGAGCTTGTTCACGAGATCCAATCCCGGTGGATAAAGAGATTCTGCGACTGCGCTTCGACAGGCTCAGAATTTTTTGCACAATGCCAGTCGTCGTCTGGTGGCGGGGGGCGCTCTATTTTCAATCAGCCTCTTTCGGGGACCAGCGCGTGGTGTCGTGGTTGGCCGCC
>JAPOTO010000174.1 GCA_026709135.1 Gammaproteobacteria bacterium
CCGCTGAACGCCACCCGGCCAGACGGCGACGGATCGAAGCCACGACTTAGCTTCGCGCGGAATGACAGTGGCAACAGGCTGCTCTAGAATTGCGGTTTTTTTTGGAAACGGAAACGACAACATGAATTTCGCCGGAACCAGCGAATATGTCGCCACCAAGCAATTGCAGATGGCGGTGAACGCCGCGATTCGACTGCGCAAACCACTGCTGATCAAAGGCGAGCCCGGCACCGGCAAGACCATGCTCGCCGAGCAGATCGCATCCGCGCTAGATCTAGAGCTGATCCAGTGGCACATCAAATCCACCACCCGCGCCCAGCAGGGCCTGTACGAATACGATGCCGTCTCCCGGCTGCGGGACTCGCAACTCGGCGAGGAAAAAGTCCACGACATCGGCAATTACATCCTCAAGGGCAAACTCTGGCAGGCCTTCGCCTCGGAGCGGCAATGCGTGCTGCTCATCGACGAGATCGACAAGGCCGACATCGAGTTTCCCAACGATTTGCTGCTCGAACTCGACAAGATGGAGTTCCATGTTTACGAAACCCGGGAGGTGGTCAAGGCCCAAACCCGGCCCATTGTTGTGATCACCAGCAACAACGAGAAGGAACTGCCCGACGCCTTCCTGCGCCGCTGCTTCTTCCATTACATCGAGTTTCCCGACGCCGCCACCATGGGTCAGATAATCGACGTCCACTACCCGGAAATCCGCAAGAAACTCGTGCGCCAGGCCATGGAAATCTTCTTCGATCTGCGCAAGGTTCCCGGCCTGAAGAAAAAACCCTCCACCTCGGAACTGCTCGACTGGCTCAAACTGCTCATGGCCGACGACATGCCCGCCGATGTGCTCAAGAACCAGGACAGCGCGAGCGCCATCCCGCCGCTTTATGGCGCCTTGCTCAAAAACGAACAGGACGTGCAACTGCTCGAAAAACTCGCCTTCATGCACCGGGCCGCGCGCTGATGCTGATCCATTTCTTCACCCATTTGAAGGAAAGCGGCCTGCCGGTATCGGTGACCGAACTGTTCGCCCTGCTCGAATGTCTCGATCAGAACATCGTCTTCGGCGATGTCGAAGAGTTTTACCATCTCGCGCGGCTGTGCATGGTCAAGGACGAAAAACACTTCGACCGCTTCGACCGCGCTTTCGGCCGCTATTTCAAGGACATCGAAGCCGCTGGCGACATTCTGCTCCACAAGCTGCCCGAAGAATGGCTGCGGAAGCGCTTCGAAGCCTCGCTCAGCGAAGCCGAAAAAGCCCGCCTCGAAAGCCTCGGCGGGCTGGAAAAACTGCTGGAGGAATTCCGCAAGCGGCTCGAAGAGCAGGGCAAGCGCCACGAGGGCGGCAACAAATGGATCGGCACCGGCGGCACCTCGCCATTCGGCGCCCACGGCTACCACCCCGAAGGCATCCGCATCGGCCAAGCCGAGGGCAGAAACCACAGGGCGGTCAAAGTCTGGGACCGCCGCGACTACCGCGATCTCGACGACAGCGTCGAAATCGGCATCCGCAACATCAAACTCGCCCTGCGCCGGCTGCGCAAGTTCGCCCGCACCGGCGCCGCCGAGGAGCTCGACATGGACGACACGATCTCCTCAACCGCCAAAAACGCCGGCCTGCTCGACATCAAGATGGTCCCCGAGCGCCACAATGCCGTGAAAGTGCTGCTGTTCTTCGACGTTGGCGGCTCCATGGACCCCCACGTCAAAATCTGCGAGGAACTCTTCTCCGCGGCGCGCACCGAATTCAAGCACTTGAAATACTATTACTTCCACAATTTCCTCTATGAATCGGTCTGGACCCGGGGCCGGCGCCGCCACGCCGAAACCGAATCCACCTTCGAGCTGATCCACAAGTACCCGAAGGACTACAAAGTCATCTTCGTCGGCGACGCCACCATGGCGCCCTACGAAATCACCCATTCCGGCGGCAGCATCGAGCACTACAACGAAGAACCCGGCGCCGTGTGGATGCGGCGCATGGCCGAACACTTCGAGCACCTCGTCTGGCTCAACCCCACCCCCAGGGACTACTGGGAGCACAGCCACTCCATCGGCCTCGTCCGCGAACTTCTCGCCAACCGCATGATGCCGCTGACCATCAAAGGCCTCGAACAAGCCATGGCCAAGCTGTTACACTGATCTTGGAAACAGGGATATAGGTGCTCGCTGACCCACAAGTGTGAGTCTCCGCCGGGCAGGCTGTGTTTCGCGGGCCTGCGAGGCAGGAAGCCGAGCCCGGAGCGTACATGGACGTATTCACAGCGTCCGCGAAACACAGCCTGCCCGGCGGAGACGGATCGAAGCCATACGAACAAAACCCAGAGCAATGGAAAAACTGCCGAAAGAACTGCGCCCCGAACAATACCACTCGCTCGCCGAAGTGCTGGAATATGCGGCCGCGAATCACGGCCCGCTGCCGGCCTTCACCGGCTTCGGCCACAGCCTCGATTACCGCCGCATCGACGAATTGAGCAGCCGCCTCGCCGGCTTCCTGCGCAACAATCTCAAGCTGCAAGCCGGCGACCGCATCGCCGTGCAATTGCCCAATGTGTTGCAGTTTCCCGTCGCAGTGTATGCCGCGATCAAGGCCGATCTCGTCATCGTCACCACCAATCCACTGTACACCGCCCCGGAAATGCGCCACCAGTTCGAGGATTCCGGCGCCAAGGCAGTGATCATCCTCGAAGCCTTCTGCGACAAGCTCGAAGACGTGATCGGCGAAACCGCCATCGACCACGTCATCATCGCCCGGCCGGGGGATTTGCTTCCCGGACTGCGGGGCAGGCTCGTCGATCTCGCCGCCAAACACCTGCGCAAGATGGTCCCGGAGTATTCGCTTCCCGGCGCCCATGCGTTCCACGAAGCGGTTCAAGCCGGGCCGTTTGCCGCCGCCGCGCAACGCGGCGGCGGCGACACCGCCCTGATTCTCTACACCGGCGGCACCACCGGCGTCGCCAAGGGCGCCATGCTCAGCCACGACAACCTCATCGCCAACATGATGCAGTTGCGCTCGCGCACCCTGCTCGTGATCGAAGACCAGTCGGCCAAGGTCGTCGCGCCGCTGCCGCTCTACCATACCTACGCCTTCCAATTGCACCTGCTCGTTATGGCCTATGCCGGCAGCCACAACATCCTCGTCCCCAACCCCCGCGACATCGGCGGCCTGGTCAAACTGCTCAGGCGCCACAAGGTCCACGGATTCACCGGAATCAACACGCTCTACCTTGCTTTACTCAGGCATCCCGGGCTGCGCCGGGTGAACTTCAAATCTTGGCGCTTTTGCGGCGCCGGCGGCATGGCGATGTCGAGCTCGGTCGCCGAGGAATGGCTCGAGCGAACCGGCTGCGAGATCCTCGAGGGCTACGGCCTGACCGAGTGCTCGCCCACGGTGGCGGTCAATCTGCCCGGCCGGGCCCGCCGCGGCACCGTGGGCCAGGCCGTGCCCGAAACCGAACTGCGGGTGATCGACGATCTCGGCAACGCCTTGCCCGCGGGAGCGGTGGGGGAACTCCAAGTCCGCGGCCCCCAAGTCATGGCCGGCTATTACGGCCGCGAAGAGGCCACCGCCGAATGCATCGATCCGCAAGGCTGGTTCAGCACCGGCGATTACGCCACGATCAGCGAAGACGGCTACATCAGCATCGTTGACCGCAAGAAGGACATGATTCTGGTGTCGGGTTTCAACGTGTTCCCCAACGAGGTCGAGGACTGGGTCAACCGCCACCCGCAAGTGGCGGAAAGCGCCGCCATCGGTGTGCCCGACGAGCGCACCGGCGAGGCGGTCAAGCTGTTTCTCGTTCCCCGCGGCGGGGCGCCCGACGCCGATGTCATCCGCGACTGGTGCCGGCAAGGGCTCGCCGCCTACAAGATTCCCCGCCAGATCGAGAATGTGAAAGACCTGCCGAAATCGAACATCGGCAAAATCCTGCGCCGGGAACTGCGCGAGTGATCCCCGGCGAAATCGCCCTCACGCTTCCCAGCGAACTTCCCATCAGCCGGCACGCGGAGGAGATCGAGCGCCTGCTCGCCCGCAATCAGGTCGTCATCGTCGCCGGCGACACCGGCTCGGGAAAGACCACGCAATTGCCCAAAATCCTGCTGCGGGCGGGGCTCGGCCAAAAGGGAATCATCGGCCACACCCAGCCCCGCCGGCTCGCGGCGGTATCGGTGGCCCGGCGCATCGCCGAGGAGCTTGGCGTTGAAACCGGCGGCGGCGTTGGCGTGCAGGTGCGCTTCGACCAGCGGGTTTCCGCGGGAACGTATCTGAAGCTGATGACCGACGGCATCCTGCTCGCCGAAATCCAGCGCGACCGCCTGCTGCGCAAGTACCAGGCGCTGATTCTCGACGAGGCCCACGAGCGCTCGCTCAACATCGACTTTCTGCTTGGCTATTTGAAGTTGATCCTGCCCAAGCGCCGGGATTTGAAGCTCGTCATCACCTCGGCAACGCTCGATGTGGAGCGGATCGCCGCGCATTTCGGCAAACCGCGCGGCAATGGCAACAATGGCAACAATGGGACACCCATCGTCCGCGATCATGGGACACCCATCGTCCGCGTCGAAGGTCGCGGCTTTCCGGTCGAGACCCGGTATCTGCCGCCAGAGCAGCTTGCCGGGGATGCGCTGGAGGAGGAGCGGCAGATGGCGGCCATCGCCGAGGCCGCCATCCGGCTCGATGCGCTCGATGAACCCAATGCCCCCAATGCAAAGATTGGCGGCGATATCCTCGTTTTCCTCAGCAGCGAAAAGGAAATCCGCGAAACCGCGGCGTATCTGCGCCGGCGGCGCTGGCCGCGAACCGAAATCCTGCCGCTGTATTCGCGGCTGCGAAGCGCCGAACAGCAGCGCATCTTCGCCCCCCACAGCGGCCGCCGGATCGTGCTTTCGACCAATGTCGCCGAAACCTCGCTGACGGTGCCCGGAATCCGCTATGTGATCGACGTCGGCCAGGCCCGCGTCAGCCGCTACAGCCTGCAACGCAAGCTGCTGCGCCTGCCCATCGAGCCCATCTCCCGGGCGAGCGCCGACCAGCGCAAGGGACGCTGCGGCCGCCTCGCCCCTGGCGTGTGCATCCGCCTGTACAGCGAGCGGGACTACCTTTCCCGGCCCGAATTCACCGACCCGGAAATCCGCCGCTCAAGCCTCGCCCAGGTCATCCTGCGGATGAGCGCCCTCGGCCTTGGCCAGCCGGAAGCCTTTCCCTTCCTCGATGCCCCCGGGCAGAAGTCGATCAACGACGGCCGCAGATTGCTGCGCGAACTCGGCGCCCTCACCGAGGCCGGCAAACTGACGCGCACGGGGCGGATGCTCGCCGAATTGCCGCTCGAACCCCAGCTCGGGCGGATGCTGGTGGCGGCTTCCCGCCTTGGCAGCCTGCGGGAAGTGTTGATCATCGTCGCCGCGCTCAGCCTTGGGGATCTGTGGGAAGCCGCCCCCGGCACCAAAGCGAGCGGCCGGAGCGGCGATTTCAGCCATCCCGAATCCGATTTCCTCGGCCTGCTCAAGCTCTGGGAACGCTGCGAAACCGAGCGCGGCGGCGCCGCGCGCTTGCGCAAGTTCTGCGGCAAAAATGGACTTTCGTTCCAGCGCGTGCGCGAATGGCGCGAAATCCACCGCCAATTGCTCACCTCGTGCCGGCGGCTCGGCTGCAAGCTTGAGCGCGCCGCGGCGGGCCATGCCGAAATCCACCGCGCCCTGGTCAGCGGCTACCTCAATCAGATCGCCCGGCACCATGACGGCAAAACCTATCTTGGCAGCCGCAACCGCAAGTTCACCCTCGCGCCCGCCTCGGCTCTGGCGCGCAAGCACACGCCGTGGATTCTCACCAGCGAATGGATCGACACCGAGCGCACCTTCGCCACCATGGCCGCCCGCATCAAGCCGGAATGGGCCATCGAATTCGCCGGCCCGCTGCTGCGCAAGGAATATGGCGAACCATTCTGGAGTGGTGAGCGCCAGCAGGTCATGGTCCACGAGAAAACGATGCTCTACGGCCTCGCCCTCAAGGAGCGGAATCCGGTCGATTACGGCAAACTCGACCCGGCCGGCGCCAGGGACGTGTTCCTCGACCACGCCCTGCTGCGCGACCAGATCCGCAGCAAGGCGGGCTTTGTCGCGGAGAACCGCGCGTTTCTGGCGGAACTCCGCAAACAGGAGGAAAAATTCCGCCGCCCGGAGTTGATCGTCAACGAACGCGAAATTCACGCCTTCTACGAGGGGCGGATTCCCGCCGATGTGTTCTCCACCCGCACGCTCGAATCCTGGCTCGCCGAGGATCCGCAAGCGCGCAACCAGCATCTGGAAATGCGCCGCGCCGGGCTGTTCCGCGGCGAAGCCCTGCGCGAGGCGCGGCGGCAGTTTCCCGATCGGGTTGAACTCCAGAACAATGTGCTGCCGGTGGATTATGTTTTCGAGCCCGGTGCCGCCAGGGACGGCGTCAGCCTGAAGGTGCCGGCGGCGCTGCTCGCGCAACTGACCCAGGCCGACATCGACTGGGCCGTTCCCGGCCTGATTCGCGACAAATGCGCCGCCCTGATCCGGGGTTTGCCCAGGAAACAGCGCCGCAAGTTCATCCCGGCGCCGGATTTCATCGACCGGGTGCTGCCGAAGATGGGGCGGGCCGATGGCGGACTCGTCGAATCCCTGCTGCGGCGGATGAATGCGGATAGCGGCGGCGTCGAAAAGAACGATTTGCTCGCCGTCGAATTGCCCGCCCACCTGCAAACCCGATTGCAAGTGCTGGACCGGCATGGCCGGGTTCTCGCGGAAAGCGCCGATCTGGCGGATTTGCGCGAACGTTTCGCCGGCCGGGCGCCGCCACCGCGCCGGCATCCGCTTGCGCGCGAAGGCATGCGCGATTGGGAAATCGAAGATTTGCCCGAATCGGTGTATGTTGGCGAGGGCGTGGTGCTGTTGCGCCACCCCGCCCTCGTCGATGAGGGCGATTCGGTCGCGCTGAAGCTGATGGAAAGCGCGAGGGATGCCGCGGAAGCGAGCCGGCAAGGCGCCATGCGGCTGTTCATGCTGCGCTCCACCGCCCACCGCAATGCCCTGCGCAAGCAGTTTCTGCGCTTCCGCAACGCCAATGCCGCCCGCATCCTCTTCTTGCCCGGCGTCGATGCGCTCGAGTGCGATGCTGTCGCCGCGTGCTACCGCGAAGCTTTTGGCCTCGACGGCGGTCTCGACGGCGGGATTCCCCGGAGCCGGGCGGAATTTGAGCAAACGCTGGAGCGGGGCGGGCCGCGGCTCGCGCCACTCGCCAGCGAACTCGAGCGCTTGCTCGCCGAAATGCTGGGCAAGTTCCATCAAATCCGCCAACAAATCTCCGCACTGCCCGCCGGCCACGCGGTTCGCGCCGATATCGAAGGCCAGCTCGGAGACCTGCTGTGCCCGGGATTCGTCCGCCTCAGTGGATTCCCCTGGCTGCGCCATTTCCCGCGCTATCTCGACGGGATTCTGCTGCGGCTCGAAAAATCGCCGCATTTTGGCTCGGCGGATGCAAAACACACGCGCTTGGTGGCATACTATCGCGACAGATTCGAACAATTGCGTTCGAGCCGGGGGGATTCGGGGCCATTGCGCGAGCTGCGCTGGTCAGTCGAGGAATTGCGGATTTCCCTTTTCGCCCAGCGACTGGGCACGAGCTTTCCGGTTTCCAGGGAACGGCTGGACAAGCGGATAACTGCCTTGACGGATTAGCGCAACCATGTCGTGCCACCTATCACAGAAACCCGCCGCCCTGCGCCGCGCGCTGCTGGCAATCTGCCTGTTGCTGCCCGCGGCGTCGGCGCTGGCGCAGAACTGGGAAGCCGCCGCCGACCGCGACCCTTTCTCCGGTGTCAACCGGGCCATTTTCGGATTCAACGAATATTTCGACAATCTGCTGCTGCGGCCGCTGGCGGTGACCTACACCAACCATGTGCCGCCACCAGTGCGCGCCGGGGTCGGCAATTTTTTCTCCAACATCGACGACATCAACACCATGGCGAACAACCTGCTGCAGGGGAAAGTCGACCGGGCGGTGTCCGACTGCGGCCGCATCCTGATCAATTCCACCTTGGGAATCGGCGGCCTGTTCGATGTGGCGAGCGAGCTCGGCTTGGAAAAACACCACGAGGATTTCGGCCAGACTCTCGGCGTCTGGGGAATCGAACCGGGGCCATACATCGTGCTGCCGATATTCGGCGCGAGTTCGGCGCGGGATACTTTCGGCTTTGTCATCGATTCTTTCGTCAACCCGGTGTACCACTTGGAGAATGACCGGGCCCGGGTTTCCACCTACGGGGTGGAAAGGGTGGACTGGCGCGCCGGCCTGCTGTCAACCGACGCGCTGGTCAGCGGCGACAGCTACCTGTTCGTGCGCGAAGCCCAGTTCCAAAGCCGCGACTATGAGGTGAAAGACGGCGCGGTCGAAGATCCCTTTGCCGATTTTTAACGCCTACCCCCTCCTTTTCGAGGAGCAAAGTTGGCTAGGAGCCTGCGCCGTAGGACGCGCTGGTAAATCCGGCTCAGCGCGTCGAGATCGGCTAGCGCGACATTTTCGTTGATCTGGTGGATGCTTTCGTTGCATGGGCCGAACTCGACGACCTCGGCGCCGGCTGGGGCGATGAAGCGGCCATCCGAGGTGCCGCCGCTGGTGCTGTGCCCGGGCCGCAGGCCGAGTTCCTGTTCGATGCAGTCGGTGACCAGGCCGCGGAGCACGGTGCTTTCGCTGAGAAAAGGCCGGCCCGATTCGTGCCAGCGCAATTCATGATCGACCCCGGACCGCTCGAGCAATTCCCCCACCCGCGCGCGGATTTGGCCAGCGTCGATTTCGGTTGAGTAGCGCAGATTGAAGCGCAGTTGCAGCGTGCCGGGAATCACATTCTCGGCGCCGGTGCCCGCCTTGATGTTGGAAATCTGCAAACTCGTCGGCGGAAAAGCGGCATTGCCTTGATCCCATTCAATCCCGATCAACTCGTTGAGCAGCGGCAGGGCCTCGTGGATCGGATTCACCGATAGTTGTGGATAGGCGATGTGCCCCTGGCTGCCGCGGATGGTGAGCGCGCCGTTGATCGAGCCGCGGCGGCCGATTTTGATCGTGTCGCCGAGCCGCTCGACGCAGGATGGCTCGCCAATGAGGCAGTAATCGATGTGCTCGCCGCGGCGGGTTAATTCGTCGATCACCTTGGCGGTTCCATCGACCGCCTCGGCCTCCTCGTCGCTGGTGATCAGGAAGCCGATGCGGAAGCCGGGCGTGGTTTTATCTTCGTCCTTGCATTGGCTTAGAAAGGCTTCGGTTGCGGTGATCATGGCGGCGACTCCGCCCTTCATGTCCGCGGCGCCGCGCCCATAAAGCCTGCCATCGTGGATGGTCGGCGTGAACGGGTCGCTGCGCCATTGCGCCAAGGGCCCCGGCGGAACCACGTCGGTGTGCCCGGCGAAAACGAACAAGGGCCCCGAGTACCCCAGCGTCGCCCACAGGTTGGTCACCGCGCCGAAGCGCATTGTTTCGCAGGCGAAACCGAGCGCTTCGAGCCGGCCGCGCAGCAGTTCCTGGCAGCCGGCGTCATCCGGGGTGACCGAAGGCCGCCGAATCAGTTCGGCGGCGAGATTCCCGGTTTTTGATAGTGCTTGCGTCATGCTTCCTTCCCAAGATGATTCCACAGCCGCGCCGCGCGCGACCTCAGTTATGCGCGTGCAAGTCCTCGTTCAATTCCACCCGGCCCTTGCGGGGCAGGCATTCGATGGCGCCCGATAGGGAATTGCGGCGGAACAGTTGGTTCTTAAGGCCGGCGAGCTCCTTTGCTTTGCAGGTGCGGATGGGCTCGCCGGCGGCATCCAACTGGCGCACGACCGCGCCCGCGGTCAAGTAGAGGCCGGCTTCGACGATGCAGCCGTCGGCCAGTGGCATGCCGATGCCCGCATTGGCGCCGATCAGGCAGCCCCGGCCCACCGAGACGATTTCGGCGCCACCCCCGGAAAGCGTGCCCATGGTGCTCGAGCTGCCGCCGAGGTCGCTGCCCTCGCCAACGACGACCCCGGCAGAAATGCGCCCCTCGATCATGGCCTGGCCCGCGGCGCCGGCATTGAAATTGATGAATCCCTCGTGCATGACCGTGGTTCCCTCGCCGATATACGCGCCCAAGCGAACCCGGGCGCTGTCGGCGATGCGCACACCCGCCGGCACCACGTAATCGGCCATTCTCGGGAACTTGTCGACGGCGTGGACGCCGAGCCATTCGCCCCGGGCCCGGGCCGCGAGCTGTTTCTCCGGCAATTCGTCGAGGCTGACCGGGCCGCGGTCGGTCCAGGCGAGGTTTTCCAGCACGGCGAAAATGCCCTCGATATTCTGCTCGTGGGGGCGGGCGATGCGGTGGGAGAGCAGGTGCAGTTTGAGAAAGGCTTCGGGGATTGAGGCGGGTTTCGCCGCGAACGGGGCGAGGCAGAGCAGCGCCGGTTTGTCGCCGTGTGCGGCTTGCGGAGCGGTCTCTTCCGGCCCGGAACCGGTGGCTTGGCCGATGAGCGCGCGGCAATCTTCGATCTCGCTGGCGGCGAGAAGGCGGAAACCGCCGGCGCCGGGTTCGGTTCCGCAAAACCGGGCGAGTTCGCGAGCCGCCTCGCCGTTGGCAATGGCGCTGGGAATGGCGCCGGGCCGCGGGAAATAAGCCTCGATGATTTTTCCCGCGGCATTCTCTGTGGCGATGCCCAAGCCAAAGCCGATCACGCTACCCGCTCTCCTAAAACAATCGCCGCGATTGTAGCCGAAATGTCCGCTGCGGTTGATTCCCACCATTTCGCGTGTGGCGCGGCAACCGGCGGCGCATGGGGAACCACTCAAACCGTGAGCTTGTTGGCGATTTCGCTCTGGATCCGCTGTTGCAGCGCATTCCCCGCATCATCATCGAGTGGCCCGCCGTCCTTGCCGGCGATGAAGAACAGGTCCTCGACGCGCTCGCCGAGGGTGGTGATCCGCGCGTCTTTCAGGCTGATGCCGAACTCGGCGAAAACTTGGCCCACGCAGGCGAGGATGCCGGGCTGGTCCGGGCAATTGATTTCGAGCGTGGAGCAGTCCATGTCCGCGGCATCGAACAGCGCGGTGACGACTTCCCGGCCAAAGCCGATTTTGCGGCGGCTGCGGCGGAACTGCGGCGGCGCGACGCGGCGGCCGGGATTGTCGAGATGGCGCTTGAGCGTCGCGCGGATTTCCGCCACCCGCCGCTTCTTGCGGCCAACTGGTTTGCCGTCGGCTTCGAGCACCGCCCAGGTGTTGGCGCAGCGGCCGCTGCCCAAGGTGAAGATCCGCGCGCTTTGCACATTGAGGCCGAGGCGCTCGAAGGCCGCCGCGCTGTTGGCGAACAGGTAGTCGGCGTCGCGGGCATAGCTGAAGACCAGGGTGGCGCCTTCCGGGGCGTCCTCGGACAACTCGCGCAGCGACACCAGCGGGCCATCGCCGGCGTGGCCGGCAATCGCTTCGGTGTGCCAGCGGATATTGTCCACCGACTCCCGCACGAAGTATTCATCGTGCATCTGCGACCAGATCGCGGTGATGGCTTTCCCGCGCAGCCCGCTTGCGCGCAGGCGCTTGCGCGCCGAGGCTTTCTTGTCGGCGATGCGCTCGCCGCGGTCCCGGGGGTTTTCCAGCCCCTGGCGCAGGGCGCGGCGGGTGTTCAGGTAGAGGTTCAGCAGCAGGGTCGCGCGCCAGGTGTTCCACAAGCCGGGGTTGGTGGCGCGGATATCGGTCACCGTCAGCGTGTAGAGGTAATCGAGGTGCAGCTTGTCGCCGACGGCGAGGGCGAATTCGCGGATCACCTCGGGGTCGTCGATGTCCTTGCGCTGGGCGGTCATCGACATCAGCAGGTGGTTTTCCACCAACCAGCAAACGAGCTTGGCATCCCAGGCGCTGAGCCGGTGGCGCTGGCAGAAACGCTCGGCGTCGGTTTTGCCGAGTTCGGAATGGTCGCCGCCGCGGCCCTTGGCGATGTCGTGGTACAGGCCGGCGACATACAGCAGGATGACCTTGGGCAGGCCGCGGTAGACGCTGGCCGCCACCGGGAACTCCTTTTCGGCTTGCGGTTGGGCCAGCCGGCGCATGTTCTGCACCACTTGCAGGGTGTGGGCATCGACTGTGTAGATATGGAACAGGTCATGCTGCATCTGGCCCATGATCTTGCCGAACTCGGGCAGGTAGCGGCCGAGGATGCCGTAGCGCGCCATGCGCCGGAGCTGGGTCACCATCTGGTGCGGCGAGGCGAGCAGTTCCATGAATAGGCTGGTGTTGCGGATATCGTGGCGGAATTTTTCGTCGATGAGTTTGCGGTGTTCGCGCAGCAGGCGGATGGTGGAGGCGCGGATGCCCTTGATCCGCGGATTGTTCGCGAGCAGCACAAAAACTTCGAGCAGGGCCGAGGGCCGGCGGCGGAAAACCGCGTCCGAGCGCGCCTCGAGATAGGCGTTGCGGATGCGGAAGCGGCGGTTCAGGTCAACCGTGGCGTCGCGTTTCCCGCCGCGCTGGATGGCCTCGTCGAGATGCTGCAGCAGCATGTCGTTGAGCCCGCGCAGGTTGCCCACGGCGCGGTAGTACTGCTTCATCAGTTTTTCGACGCCAAGGCTTTCCTTGTCATCGCGGTAATCGAACAGCGCGGCGAGGGCGCGTTGCAGATCGAAGCGCAGGCGGTCTTCGCGGCGGCCTTCGACCATGTGCATGCCATAGCGGAGCTTCCACAGGAAGCGCTGGCCCCGGCTGAGCATGATGTGTTCGGCCCGGTTGAGGAAGCCGAGGCGCATCAGGTCCCGGAACGCGCCGGCGCCATAATGCCGCTTGGCGACCCAGGCGATCGTCTGGATGTCGCGCAGGCCGCCGGGCGAAGTCTTGACGTTGGGCTCGAGCGCGTAGCCGATATCGTGGTACTTGTCGTGGCGGGCGTTCTGCTCGTCCCACTTGGCGCGGAGGAATTTGCGGTTTGGCCAGATCGAGTCCGGCCCGGTGGCCTGCCGCATCTTTTCGTGCAATTCCCGCGAGCCGGCGAGGAAGCGCGATTCCATCAGCGTGGTGGCGATGGTGATGTCGCCCCGGGCCTCGGTCTTGCATTGTCTGACCGAGCGCACGCTTTGGCCGACATCGAGGCCGATGTCCCAGAGTTTGGCGGTGAAGCGGTCGATGTTTTCGCGGTAGGCCGCGTGGCGCGAGCCGCGGGTGAGCAGGAGCAAATCCACATCGGAATGGGGCAGCAGTTCCCCCCGGCCGTAGCCGCCCACCGCCACCAGGGCGATGTCCGCCGCATCCGGCCAGGGCAGCCTTTCCCACAGCGCGGTCAGCGCCAGATCGACAAGCCAGGCCCGGGCGGCAACGATCTGGTCGATCCGGCCGCCGGCGCGGTAATGTTCATCGAGTTTTTCCCGCACGGTGGCGAGCGCTTCGCGGATCAGCCCGACTTCATCGCCGCCGGCAGCGAGCGAGGCGCGCAAGGCCCCGGCGTCGAGCAGCGCGCGCCGGTTGACCGACCGGGCTCTCGCGACCGCGGCGGGCCGCTCCCGCGCGGGCTTCATCGCTCCTCTTCGCGCAGGGTCAGCACTTCGCAGCCATCTTCGCCGATGGCGATGGTGTGTTCCCACTGCGCCGAGAGCCGGCGGTCCCGGGTGGTGACGGTCCAGCCGTCGGCAGCGGAAAGGCGGGTATGGCGGCTGCCGGCGTTGAGCATGGGCTCGATGGTGAAGGTCATTCCGGGGCGCAATTCGATGCCGGTTCCCGGTGCGCCATAGTGCAGCACCTGGGGATCCTCGTGGAAGCCGCGGCCGATGCCGTGGCCGCAGTATTCCCGCACAATGCTGTAGTGGTTGGATTCCCCATGCCGCTGGATCACATGGCCGATGTCGCCGAGCCGCGCGCCGGGCAGGGCGGTTTCAATGCCCTTGAGCAGGCATTCCCGGGTGACCCGCACCAGCCGCCGGGCGTGTTCCGGCGCCGTGCCGACGAAGAACATCTTGCTGGTGTCGCCGTGGTAGCCGTCCTTGATCACGGTGATGTCGATGTTGATGATGTCGCCGTTCTTGAGGATCTTGCCGTCGCTGGGGATGCCGTGGCAGACAACATGGTTGACCGAGGTGCAGATCGATTTGGGAAAGCCTTTGTAATTGAGCGGCGCGGGTATGGCCCCCTGCCGGTCGACAATGTGCCGGTGGCAGATGCGGTCGAGCTCGCCGGTGGAGACGCCGGGCTCGACATGGGCACCGATCATCTCAAGCACCTCCGCCGCGAGCCGGCCGGCCACGCGCATCTTGCCGATCTCGGCGGCGGATTTCAGCTGAATCGACATGGCGCCAGACGCCTTCCCCGCAAATATGCCCTGAAAAACTCCAGTCCGGCCACCTAGCACAGCCCGGCGCACGAATGGGACACCCATTGTAATTCAAGCCGCGCCCCGCATTCATCCAACAATTCCATCACCCCGCCCTTAGCAGCTATCATGGGGCGAAGGAGAGTGGAATCCGTGCAGCAGATTGAAAAGGTCGCGGTGGTCGGGGGCGGCAGCTTTGGCACCGTGATCGCCAACATCAGCGCCAGAAACGGTTGCGGCGTCAACTTCTGGATGCGCAGCGACGAGCTCGCCTGGTATGTCAACCACCGGCGTGAGAATCCCCAGTACCTGCCGGGATACGAAATCAACGCCCGGGTGGTCGCCACCGACGACATGGCGGCGGCGGTGGCCGATGCCGAATTG
Organism: Gammaproteobacteria bacterium; assembly: GCA_026709135.1. Classification (GTDB taxonomy): domain Bacteria; phylum Pseudomonadota; class Gammaproteobacteria; order Pseudomonadales; family Pseudohongiellaceae; genus UBA9145. Next base: position 14,703 of record JAPOTO010000174.1, read on the forward strand.
ATTTTTGTCGCCGTGCCGAGCGGCAGCTTCCGCGCGGTGGTGCGGGAGATGGCCGCCCATGTCCGCCCGGACGCCATGCTTGTAAGCGGCACCAAGGGCATCGAGGCGGACAGTTTCCTGCTGATGAGCCAGATTCTGCGCCAGGAAGCGCCCGCAGCCCGGGTCGGCGTGCTCAGCGGGCCCAATCTCGCCCGGGAAATTGCCGCCGGCCATCTCACCGGCACCGTCATCGCCAGCGGGGACGAGGCCGTGCGCGAAACCGTGCGCGCCGTGTTGCGCTCGGAATCCTTCCGGGTCTACATCAACGACGACATGCTCGGCGTCGAACTTGGCGGCTCGCTGAAGAACATCTACGCCATCATCGCCGGCATCGCCGCCGCCCTCGGCATGGGCCACAACACCAACAGCATGCTGGTTACCCGGGCGTTGACCGAAATGGCCAGATTCGGCCGCGAACTCGGCGCCGACCCGATGACCTTCCTCGGTCTGTCCGGTGTCGGCGACCTCGTGGTGACCAGTTCGACCCCGCTGAGCCGCAACTACCGCGTCGGTTTCGCCCTTGGCAAGGGCAAGAGCATCGAGGCCGCCGCCGCCGAAGTCGGCCAGGTCGCCGAGGGCGTCAACACAGTCAAACTGATCGCCGAAAAAGCCGACGACCTCGGCGTCTACATGCCACTCGCCCAAGGCCTGTACCGCATCATCCACCAACGCGAATCGATCACCAGCATCCTCTCCTCGCTAATGCTCAGCGAGCAAGCCCTAGACGTCGAATTCGCCGCCAACGAAGACAAGACCTTGCGGTGAATTTTGCTTGATCAGCGGCTTTTCCGCCATTTTCGCATCGCGAAGCATTTCCACAAAAGTTGAGCGAAAGGCGGAATCGGGTTAGCATTTGGGTTTGAGTGGGATTGATAATTTATGTAAATCAATGAGTTATCAATTTTGTGGCTGGAAAACGCCACGCGGTTTTGGAGCACCGTTATGACCGAAGATTCGAAGCGGAGCGAGAGCGAGAATGCTTGGCGGGACCGGGCGATTTGGGCGCGGGTGGTTTTCACCCTGCTGTTTCTGCTGATATTGGCGCTGGTCGCCGGGCCGCTGGTTATCGTGCTCGGCATCGCGCAGGGGGTGTTCACCATCGTTACCGGGGAGGACAACCGCAATCTGCGCGATCTCGGCGCCGCGTTGACGGAGTACATCCGCGAGGCCCTGCTGTTCGCCACTTGGAACAGCGGGCGCAAACCCTTTCCCTTCGCCGAATTTCCGCGGGTGGATCCCGAGGATCCCGGGGAGAGCGCCGGCGGCGATGATGCGGCGGTGGCTGGCGCCGGCAAAGCCGAGGCGGCAAAAGCGGCTGCAAGCGAAGCCGAAGCTGATCCCGATCCCGAATCTGCGCCTGTTGCCAGCGGAGAGCCCGCCGGCGCGGACGCTCCGGCGGATGAGGCTGGCGATGCGCCCGCCAAAACCGCAAAACCGGCGCGGAAGCGCACCCGCCGGAAGCCCGCCGCCAAAAAGGCCGCCACCGGCGAAACCCCGGGCGAAGACTGACTGGCGGAAAGAAGCGGTTGCAATGCGAGGCAGTATTCCGTTGGTCCCGTTCATTCACGCCAGCCGGGTTCCGGCCGGTGTGTTTCCCGCAGCCTGCCTCGCGCTCGCCTTCGCCGCGGCCGCCGGCGCCCAGCCATCCGACCATCCCCTGTTCGGCGGCTTTCCCGACGCTGAAATCAGCGAATTTGAAAGCGAGGAGCGGGTCAATCACCAAGTGGTGCTTGGCGGTCTGCAACAACTCCGCGGCCAAGTCGTGCCGCAAGCCGCCGAGCGCGTCCGCGGCAAACTGACGCGGATTCTCTACGAAGTCGCCAGCGGCTACAGCGGCCGGGACGTGATGGATTTCTTTGCGGCGCAGATGCGCTCAATGGGTTATCGGGAATTGTATTCCTGCGCCGGCCGCGCCTGCGGCAGCAGCGAATACTGGGCCAACGACATCTTCGGCAAGCGCATCCTCTACGGCCCGGTGCGGAACCAGCTCTATCTCGCCATGGGCTCGGAGCCGCCGGGCCGGTTCTATGTGTCGGTCTACGTCATCACCCGCATCAACCGCCAGTTGCTCGCCTACCTTGAAATTGTCGAACCCGAAGGCGGCGCCAAGGCTCCAGCGGCAACTTCCGCCAGCCCCGCCGCATCCAGCCCCTCGATACCCAGCCCCGAAGCCATGCTCGCGCAACTGCGCGAACAGCGGGGCCTCGTTGTGCCAGGACTCGGTTTCACCGCCAATGATGAACTCGCATCGCGCTCCAGCCTCGGCGCCATCGCCGAAATGATGGAACTCGACCCGCAACTGCGCCTGCGCATCGTCGCCCATCTCCAGGG
>JAPOTO010000137.1 GCA_026709135.1 Gammaproteobacteria bacterium
GTGTCTTGCGGGTCGTGGCCGGGGCGGTAGAAGTCGGCGGTGACTTCCCAGACGTTGCCGATCATGTCGCGCAATCCGAAGGCGTTGGCGGTGAAACAACCCACCGGAGCGATGCCCCCGAAGCCGTCTTCGGCTGTGTTTTGGTGCGGAAACTGCCCCTGCCAGGTGTTGGCCTGATCCGGGCCAGGCTGGATATTGCCGGATGGGACGCCGGCGCTGGCGGCGTATTCCCATTCGGCTTCGGTGGGCAGGCGGCCGCCTTTCCAGCGGGCGTAGGCGAGCATGTCGTCCCAGCCGAGGTGGACCACGGGATGGTCGGGATTGGCGTCGGGTCCTTCCGGGCCCCGGGGCTTTTTCCAGTTTGCGCCGGGCAGGTACGCCCACCAGTCGTTGAAATCGCGCGTGGGCACCGCGGGCGGGGTGAACACCGCCGAGCCGGGGAGCAGCAGGTCGGGCGGGATGCGCTCTTCGGGTACACCGAAAAGTGCTGGATCTATCGGTTGCTCGGCGCTGGTGATATGCCCGGTTGCCGCGACAAATTCGGCATATTGGCGGTTGGTGACCTCGTGCGGGTCGATCCAGAAGCCATCCACCGTGGTCTCGCGCGCGGGCCCTTCCTCGGCGTAGACATGATCGTCGCCCATGACAAAGGTGCCGCCCGCGATTCGCACTGGTGTGGAAGGCGGCGGGGGGCAGCTTTCGACCGTTGCCGCGTCAACCACCGTGGCGGCGACCGCGAGCATAGGCAACAGCCCGCGCAGATTCCGAAGTTTCCCGCGCATCGACTTTTCCTTGATGGCGATAAATCGCACAAATTGGGGACGTCCAAAGTCTACAACGCCGTGCCAAGATTGGCATTCATGCCGACAGTGCTGCACGGCGTGAGTCGCTGCTGGGATGGGGAGGGCACAGCGGGCGTGCGAGGCAAGGGTGAGGCCCGGTCTGCGAAGCAGGCGAAAAGCAACGCTTTTCGAGGGTCGAACGGCTCGACATGGATGTCGAGACCGGGGCCAATCGAGGCCGGAAGCGTTGCGCCATGGATGGCATCAACAATACTTCAGGAACCCGATGGACGTATCGTACGGCGTCCACTGTGCACTCCCCATCCCAGCAGCGACGGATCGAAGCCATCACTTTACTCCATGCGATGCAGCAAGCGTGGTTAATCTGTAATTGCTTGGCGATTCTGTTAGTTTCGCGGGTAGGCGAGTGGATACACAAGGCTTTCCGATGAATGACGCGACGGTTGGGTTCCAGCCCAAACCCATGAAAATCAGTGTGTTGACCGCGGCGTTGCAGGAGTTGACGCCGCGGGAATTGCGCGATGCGGACCCTGATCTCGCGGTTGAGGAGTGGCTGGCTTTTTCCCGCGACATTGGCTCGCCCTATATTCAATTGTCCGCGGCGCTGCATCCGAGCGTCGGCGATGTGCCGCCCGAGGCGATGCTCGATCCGGTGGCAAACACTCTCGACCTGCGCGAACCCTTCAACGAACGCCGCGCCGCGCGGGTTAAGGCCGCGATGAAAGATACCGGCGTGGGACTTTCCGACCTCGCCTATTTCGACAATATGCTCGTCGCCGACAACGCGGCCCGCCGCGCCAAGCACGACTTCATGCTGCGGGTTTTCGACGCGGCGGTTTTGCTGGAAACCCCGGCGGTGTGCGGCTTCGTCGGGCGCAATTATGATCTCGAAATGGACCCCAACCTCGAAATGTTCGAGCGCGAATTCATCCCGCTGCTGAAAGAGGCGAAGGCCCGGGGGATCACCTTCCGCGTTGAACAGTGCCCGATGCCCGGCTGGACGCCGCTTGACCGCTGGCACAACAACATCGCCTACGCGCCGGGGCCCTGGATCGCTTTGCACCGCATTTGCGAGAAGCATGGAGTTGGCGATCAATTCCGCATTCACTACGACCCCTCGCATTCGGTGTTGATGGGCCAGGACACGCGCTCGATGTTTCAATACCTAAAGGACGAGGGCTATGGCTTTTTGATCGACGGATTCCACGTCAAGGGGCAGGTGATCGATGCCAAAGGCATCTCGGCCTGGGGCTATGGCGGGCAAACCATGGAGCGCGGCGACTGGGACGCCGGGGACATGAGCGCGCCATCCGCCAATCCCGCCGCTCAGGTCAACGCCTGGAAGAAACAGGTCGCGATTTGCGAGCATGAGTTGCCGGGCACGGCGAAGCATGATCCGCTGGCCTATCTGCAAAACCGCACGGTTGACTGGCTCGACCATCAGCTTGCGGCGCGGGAGCTGCTCGACATCGACCCGGCCGAGATCTTCCTCGTGGTCGAGCACGAGTATCCACCGGCGCGAATCCAGGACAAGGACAAGCTCGCGCCGATTCTCGCCGGCTCGGTGGATTTTACCCGGGCCATCGACGAAGCCGCCGCGGCGATGTACGCCTTGCAGCACGAGGTGATGGCCGCCCAGGGAATCCCGCTGCAGGGCGTGGGGCGGGAAGCCTACCGCTCATGAGCGAATTCAGCGCCGGAATCGTCGGCGGCGGGCAGGGCGCCTTCATCGGCGCGGTGCACCGCACCGCCGCGGAGCTCGACAGCGCGGCGCGGGTCGTCGCCGGCGCCATGTCCGCCGACCCGGAGCGGGCGCGGGCGAGCGCCAAAGCCTGGCATCTCGACCGCGCCTACGATTCATTCGAGACCATGGCCGCCGAGGAAGCCAAGCGCGAAGACGGCATCGACTTCGTCATCGTCGCCACGCCAAACCATCTGCATTTGCCGGTGGCGAGGGCTTTTCTCGAGGCGGGCATCCACGTCGTTTGCGACAAGCCGCTCGCCGCCAGCCTCGACGAGGCCCGCGAACTCGCGGACATCGTGGAACGAAGCGGCAAGCTGTTCGCCCTGACCCACGCCTACAGCGGCTATCCGCTGGCGCGCGAGGCGCGGGATTTCGTCGCCAGCGGCCATTTGGGCGAGTTGCGCAAGGTCCAGGTCGAATACAACCAGGACTGGCTAATGGAACCGCTGGAGCGCCAAGGCAACAAACAGGCGCAGTGGCGCACCGATCCGGCGCGCTCGGGCATCAGTTGCTGCGTCGGCGACATCGGCACCCACGCCAAGCATCTGCTCGAGTTCATCTCCGGGCGGAAGGTGCGATCGGTCTGCGCGGAGTTGACAAGCTTCGTCGAAGGCCGCCAACTCGATGACGACGCCAGCATGCTGCTGCGGCTAGAAGGCGGCGCCCGGGGCACGCTGGTTTGCTCGCAAATCGCCTGCGGCGAGGAGAACGGCCTCAATATCCGGCTGTATGGCAGCAAGGCCGGGCTGGAATGGCATCAAATGGAACCAAACACGCTGCTGGTGAAGCCGGCGGGCAAGGGCTGGGAGCGCTTCCGCGCCGGCGGCGGCTACCTCGGCGATGCCGCTGCGCGGGCCACGCGGGTGCCCGCGGGCCATCCCGAGGGCTACCTTGAAGCCTTTGCCAACCTCTATCGCGATTTCATGGCCGATCTGCGCCGCGTCCGCGCCGGCGAGCCGCCGCTGCGCGACTATCCCGGAATCATTGATGGCATCCGCGGCATGCGCTTCGTCGAGGCGGTCGTTGAGAGCGCCGCCAAGGGAGCGGTGTGGGTGGATTTGTAATCAGCCCCGGTTGCGCCCTTGCATAGATCCTCTTGCATAGACCTGGCCGTTGCAGGAAACTGCCGCAAAGCGATTTTGCTCGAATGGGATGAGGCAATGCCAAGCGCTATCGGCGCGCGCCTGAGCGCGATGATGTTTTTGCAGTTTTTCGTCTGGGGCGCGTGGTACGTCACCATCGGCAATTACATGGCCGCCCAGGGCATGGCGGATTTGACCCATTGGCCGTATACCGTCAACCCCCTGGCGGCGATCATCGCGCCGTTTTTCCTCGGCTTGGTAGCGGACCGCTTCTTCGCCACCGAGCGGGTGCTCGGGACGCTGCACATCATCGGCGGGCTGGTCATGCTGCTGGTGCCGCAGGCGAGCGGCTCGCCGGTGTTGTTCATTTCGTTGTTGCTGCTGTACAACCTCTGCTACATGCCCACGCTGGGCCTGTCGAACACGCTGGCCTTCCACCATATCGACGATCAGGAGAGGCAGTTTCCGCTGATCCGGGTTTTCGGCACCGTCGGGTGGATCGCCGCCGGGCTGTTCATCGGTTTCGTCCTCGGCCAGTTCTCAGGTGGCGAATTGCCCGACCGCACGCCGCTGCCGCTGTACACCACCGCGGTCGCCAGCCTGATCCTGGGTCTTTTCAGTTTCTCGCTGCCGCATACGCCGCCGCCGGCTGCGGGCGAAAAAGTCTCCCTCGGCAGCATTGTCGGCGCCGATGCCCTGCGGCAGTTGGGGGGGCGATCCTTCTATGTTTTCATCGCCTGTTCGCTGCTGATCTGCATCCCGCTCGCGGCCTACTACAACTTCGCGCCGATTTTTGTCGCCAACGCGGTGTACGATCAAGGCGCGGACAATGCCGTCGTTGGCCTGCTGCCCAACCCCTCCTCGCTGATGTCGCTTGGGCAGATGTCGGAGGCGGCCTTCATGCTGCTGATGCCGCTGATGTTCGCGCGTTTCGGCGTGAAGTGGATGCTCGCCATCGGCATGGGGGCGTGGATTCTGCGCTATGCGCTTTTCGCCCTTGGCGCGCCCGATGCGGTGTTCTGGACTGTGGCGGCGGGGATCCTGCTGCACGGGATTTGCTACGACTTCTTCTTTGTCACCGGCCAGATCTACGTTGACAAGAAATCGACCCCGGCGGTGCGCGGGCAGGCCCAGGGGTTCCTCGTGCTGGTGACCTATGGCCTTGGCATGTTCATCGGCGCCCAGGTCGCCGGGACGCTGTTCAACGCTTTTCTCGGCGAGGCTGGCGCGCTGAGCCTGGCGCAGTGGCGGGATTTCTGGCTGATTCCCGCCGCCTTCGCCCTCGCCGTGCTGGCGCTGTTTGTGGCGAGTTTCCGCGAGGAGTGACGTTCAGAATTCGCAGCCGGTTCTGGGAACGGGCAGGCGCAGGGTGGCTTCGAGGTCGTCGAGCAGTTGTTTTGGTGCCTCGATCTCGCCGCTCGCGGCGATCGCCCCCGCTTCGGCGCAGCCGAGCCAGAGCCGGGTGAAGCCGCCGATTCCAGCATTCAGGCTCGGCAGGCCTTTGCGGCTGCCGGGCGCCGCGCCGCATTCAGCGCCCAAATGCACGATATAGTCGTCGCCGGCGCCCCGCCATGGCGCGTCCGCCGGCAGGAACTTGCCGATTGGATCATCGAGCCGCAGATTGAATTCCAGCGCCGGGCCGCCCCCGGACGGGGAAGCGCGCAAGGATGTGCGGGCCAGGCAGCCCGGCACATCGTTGACCCGCGCCTGCCACCAAGCTTCGGCCTCGGCGCCCTTGCGCCACTGCCGGCTTTCGCTCGTGCCGCTTTCGCGCAGGGGCCGGGAAATGAAATCCTGCAAGTGAATCCCCGCCGGCTCCATCAGCTTGATGCGGTAGGCCTGATCGCCGAGGGTTTGCAGCAGGGCGAGCAATTCGCGCAATTGGCCGGGTTCGCGCCAGACCATCGCGGTGATTACCAGCGGGCCGTTCTCGTCCCGCATTTCCCCCCAGAGGAAATGCGTCAACTCGCCGGCGGCGTCGCGATAGCCGAGGCCGAGTGGATGTTCGGTCCAGCCCATGTCGGCGGCGGTGTGGGCTGGATTGAGAATCCGCACCCCGCCGTGGCGCAGGGCGCGCTTGCCCATCGCCGAATGCGCCTCGTCGCTGTGTTCGGTGGTGATGCGGCACGGGGTCCGGGCCCGGGCATCAACCACGAGCGAGGCCGGGTCGATGCTCCAGCGCAGCTCGGCGGGGCCATTGCCGAAGCCGAGGCGGGTGTAAAAGCCCTGCTCGAACATGCCCAGCGCCGAGACCATCATTCCCGCCCCGGCATCCCGCGCCACCAGCGCCGCGGTCGCCCGCGAGGCCAGCCCGGCGCGGCGGCCCCGGGGGCTTGTCGCCACCGCGGCGACGATGCCGAGCGGGATATCCCGCCGCAGATGGCGGATGGTCGCCGGACTGCCTATCGTGACGCATTCGGCTTCGCCATCGAGTTCGGCGACAAAGGCGGGCGAGCCAGCGAGCATCGTCCGCAGCGCGGCGGCATCGTTCTTGTCGCCCCGGTCGATCCAGCGGGTCTCCTCCCAGATGCGCCGCACCGCCTTCAGGTCCCTGCCCAGCTCGAATGGACGAATGGTCATCACAGCACAATACCCGCGCCAATGTTGTCGATTTCCTGTTCCAGCACACCCGCCCGCCCGGCGAATTCTGGCCATGCGGCAAGTGCGCCCCCCACCGGCAAATTCAAATAGACATCGAAGCGGGCGCGATCAGTCATCGAACAGACTCCGCGGCAAGCGCAGCAGTTGCTCGAATTCCCGCTCAATTGCGCCGGAAGGTGATTCCGCAGATCCAGGCGCCGCCGAGCACCAGCGCCACGATTCCGGTGTTGGCCGGGGACAGCGGATTGCCATCGATGCCGAACAGGGCGGTAAAGCTGATGCCAAGCCCCACCAGCGCCGCCCCCGGCAACTGGCGCCAGAGCGGTGGCGACGGGGCGCCAGCCGGCCGCGGCATCCGCTCGAGTGGCGACAGGCCAATCGCGGCGGGCAGCAGCAGCACGGCGGGGATCGCGACCCAGGGAATGCGGACCCACCACCAGGCGGTGCTGCCCGGCTCCATTCCCAGGCCGACGCCGCCGGCGAGCCAGGCGGCGCCGAGCAGCAACAATAAAATACTCATGTGCCAGAGGTACAGCGTCATGATCATGCTGTTGATCAGCACCGTGGCGGTCCACAGACGCGGGTTTTCGAGCAGGCGGCGCATGGGCCGCTCGAGTGCGAGCAGCACGCCGAACTGAACCAGGCCCAGCGCCGCCAGGGTCAGCTTGGGCGGCAGCGAATTGCTCGGCCCTTCCCCGGGTGAGCCCGCCATCGCGACGGGATACGGACCCCAGACCACCGCCAGCGCCAGCGCGGCCAGCGCGGCCGCGGCGACCGCCAGCAGCGCGACGGGGCCGCCTTGGCGGCCGTCGCGCCAGGCGAATCCCAGATGATGCACCGCCAGCCAGACCCAGAAGTAATTGCTCCAGTTGGGCAGTGGCCAGTCGAATCCGAAAAAAGCGATGTCGGTGGCCGCGGCCAGCGCCAAATAAGCCAGCAGCGACCAGTATCCCCAGCGCCGCCAGGCGGCGTGGCTCGGCGGCGCCAGAATCACGATCATCGCGTAGATGGCGAGGAACCAAGTCGGCAGCAGCGCCACCTGGGTGATGAACTGGACCGTTTCCGCGCCCACCCCGCCGGCGAAAAGTAGCACCGCGATCACCGCCCAGACCAGCACCAGCAGCAACATCGGCGCCAGCAGCCGGTGCAGGCGCGTGGCGAGCCAGACGCCGTACCCGACCCCCTTCGCCGCCGCCGATTCCAGCGAAACCGCGTTGGCGTAGCCGCCGACCATGAAGAAAACCGGCATGACCTGGAACAGCCAGGTCAGCCATTCGGTCCAAGGTACGATTTCCAGCGCCAGCACCGGTGCATAGCTTCCGGTTTGCGGATCGACAAAAGCCCCGATGATCAGCCAATGGCCGGAGATGACGAATAGAATGGAAAAACCCCGCAGGAAATCGACATACCGATTCCTTTCGGCGGGGGTGTTGGCCGCGAGTTCGCGGGTTTGCTTCCAGATTTTCAATCGCGCAGACCGAAGCTGAAGACGACGTTGCCTGAGGCGATGGTGACGAATTGCTCGCCATCGACGGCGTAGGTCATTGGCGCGGCATGGACCCGCGCGCCAAGCGAGATGTTCCACAATTCCTCGCCGCTGGCGGCGTCCAAAGCGAAGAAATAGCCATCGACGCTGCCGCTGAACAGCAGGCCGCCGGCGGTGGTGGTGATGCCGGCCGAGGAGCGCGGCATGATCGGGAACTCCCAGGCGATGTTCACCGTGGTCGGGTCGATGGCGCGGATGGCGCTGTGGAAGGCGTCCATGGGCTGGGTGTAGCGCCCGCCGCCGCCGGTGTAGCGCTCGCCCTCCTCATAATCCTCGTCGCGTTTGAAGAATTCCTGCTCGCCATCGAAGGAAGTGACGTAGAACAGGCCGGTGTCGGGGTTGAAGGCGGGGGAATACCAGTTGGTGGCGCCGACGATGGGTGGCGAGACCATCACGCCTTCATAAGTCGGCGCCATGCCCGGCACGCGGATTGGCGCGCCGTTGGCGTCGAGGCCCGACGCCCAGGTCACCGTGGCGTAGGTCTCGCCCAGGAGGAATTCGCCGGTGGCCCGGTCGAGGGTGTAGAAAAAGCCGTTGCGGTTGGCCCAGAGCATGGTGTTGCGCCGCTCGCCGCCAAATTCGATGTCGGCGAGGATGGGAATCTGGATCGCGTCGTAGTCGTGGACATCATGCGGGGTAAATTGGAAGTGCCACTCGATTTCGCCGGTGTCGCCATTGAGCGCGAGCACCGAGTCGGAATACAGGTTGTCGCCGAGGCGCACATCGCCATTCCAGTCGGGGCCGGGATTGCCGGTGCCCCAGTAGATCTGGTTCAACTCCGGGTCGTAGGAGCCGGTGATCCAAGTTGCCGAGCCGCCGGTGGCCCAGGAGTCGCCGAGCCAGGTGTCGTTGCCAAACTCGCCCGGGCCGGGGATCGTGTGGGTGCGCCAGATCAGCTCGCCGGTTGCCGGGTCGTAGGCGTCGATGAAGCCGCGGATGCCGAACTCGCCGCCGGCGATGCCGGTGATTACCTTGTCCTTGACGATGAGCGGGGCGGCGGTCTTGCTGTAGCCCGAGCTGTATTCGGCGACTTCGGTGTCCCACAGCAAATTGCCGGTGCGCGCGTCGATGGCCACGAGGTGGGCGTCGAGAGTACTCATGAACAGGGTTTCGCCGAGGATCGCCACGCCGCGGTTGTTGCGGCCGCAGCAGATGCGCAGATCTTCCGGCAGGGGGTGGTCGTAGCGCCAGTAGGGGCGGCCGGTGCGCGCGTCGACGGCGGTGACATTGCTCGGCGCCTCGGTGATGAACATGATGCCATCAACCACCAGCGGCACGGTTTCGGCGCGGTCGATCACCGGAATCTGGTAGGCCCACTTCATTTCCAGTTCGGTGACGTTTTCGGTGTTGACCGCATCGAGCAGGCTGTGGCGCTGGCTGTCGAGTGTGCCCGAATACATCAGCCAGTTTTCCGGCTCGCTTCCCGCGTTGACGAGGCGGTCCCAGGTGATGGGGGAAAAGGCTGGGGTGATGACGGTGCTGAGCGCTTGCTCTTGGGCTTGTGCTTGGGCTTGCGCGGGGGCCGGGATTTGCGCCGCGGCGAGCGCGCCGGCCAGCAGTGCGGCGAGCAGCGGGGCAGGGCGTTTACTATTCGGATGTCGCATATTCAAATCTCCTCCCGCCGCAGCGAGAACAGGTAGGCCACAAGGTTGTCGAGTTCGCCCTCCGACAAGATTTCGGCATAACTGGGCATGGTGGAATTTTCCATTCTTTCATAGGCTTGCAGGCCTTCCTTGGGAATCGACCAGAGGTTTTCCGCATCATCCATGATGCGCAGCGAGAAGCTGTCCTCGTTCATGCGGTAGCCTTCCCGCGCCACGCCGTCGGCGCCGGTTACCCGCAGCCGCCACCAGCGCGGGGCGACGCTTTCATTTGGGTTGACGAGATCGGCGAGCAGGTCGTCGGGGCTGCGGTTCTCGCCGATGCGCGACAGGTCCGGGCCCGAGCGCGAGCCGCGGCCGCGGACCATGTGGCAGTCGGCGCAGTCGCTGCCGTTCCAGAACAATTCGCGGCCGGCTTCCGCATCGCCGGCGAGCGACACCGATTCCGGGTCGTAGCGCAGCGAATCGAGATAGGCCACGGTCTGCCAAACTTGGGGGTCGGGCACATCCGCCGCCACCGGCAGCATCGCGGTGCCGGGGATGCCTTCGCGGATGATGTTGAAGATCGCCGCGTCGCTGCCGCCCCGGGTCAGCCGGCCGGTGAGGTCGGGGGCGCCGGTTTCATCGTTGCCCTTGGCGTCGAAGCCGTGGCAGCGCGAACACTGCCGCTCGAAATAGCGCTCGCCCATGCGGATATCGACGATGGTGTTGTAGAGGTTGCCGGCGTCCTCGGCGAGTGCGGCCTGTGCCAAGAACGACAGAAACGCGCAACCCGCGGCGCTGGCAATCAATCGCGAATGCAGGTTCATGACCATTCCCTTAGCAAAACGGGGTGCGAACGGGGTCTAGTGTATCACCGGCTCTTGTTAAGGTCTTGGGTCAAGATCTTTAGGATCAAGCTCTTTAGGCGTGTCGATGTCGATCAGGATGGCGGGGTCGTCGATCTCGATTGGCTCAACGCGACCCTGGTGGCGCGCGATAATCGCCTGGCCGCCGCGGTCGTTGTCGAGCCGGGCGAGTTCGGGAAAGAAGTCGCGGCCGAAGCCGACCGGGTGGCCGCGGCGCCCATTGTGGCGGGGAATGACGATGCTTTTCGGGCCCAGGCGGGAAGCGAGTTGGCGATAGGTTTCCGGCCCGATATGGGGCATGTCGGCGAGACAGACGAGGCAGCCGTCCCAGTCTGTCGGCAACTGCGAGACGCCGAAGGCGAGGCTCGCGCCCATGCCTTGTTCGGCGCCATCGAACACGAGCAGCGGGATGGCGCCGGGGCTGAATCGCTCCGCCGTTTCCTCGCGGGTGACGATCACAATCTCGGCGATGGCGGCGGAGATGTTCCCCAAGGTGTGTTCGATCAGCTTGCGGCCATCCGCCATGGGGGCGGCGAGTTTGTTGCCGCCAAAACGGCGGCTGAAGCCAGCGGCGAGAACGAGGGCGCCGATTCGATGCGTCATCAGTGCGGCCTCGGCGCGGCGTATTCAGTGCAGCACGCGATCGGAATGCCGGGCGATGGTGGATGGTTTGGCGGGATTGTCGGCAAGCTGTTCTTCGCGCTGGCGCAATTCGCGGCGCAGTTGCCGTTTCAGCCGCTCGATGACCGCCGACATGACGGTGATCGTGTGGCTGAGCTGATCGAGCGTCGCCAGGGTCTGGTCCGGGTCGATTCCCGCGGGTTTGCTTTTGCTCATGTCATGGTCCCGGAACTTGGTTCGCCATTCCGCCAGTCCACCGAATTGCTTTGAATGCCGTCAACGCCATCAATCCCAGCTCAAGGCGCCGCCGGTCTGGTATTCGATCACCCGGGTTTCAAAAAAGTTCTTTTCCTTGCGCAGATCCATGATTTCCGACATCCACGGGAAGGGGTTGCCGACGCCGCGGAACTGCTCCTTGAGACCGATCTGCACCAGCCGCCGGTTGGCGATGAATTGCAGGTATTCCTCCATTATCGCGGCGTTCATGCCGAGAATGCCCCGGGGCATGGTGTCCCGGGCGTACTCGATTTCGAGCTGGGTCGCCTGGAGGATCATCTGGGTGGCTTCCCCGCGCATGGCTTCGGTCCACAGGTGGGGGTTTTCGAGCTTGATCTGGTTGATCATGTCGATGCCGAAATTCAGATGCATTGATTCATCGCGCAGGATGTACTGGAACTGCTCGGAAGTCCCAGTCATCTTGTTGCGCCGGCCCATGGAGAGGATCTGGGTGAAGCCGCAGTAGAAGAAGATGCCCTCGAGGCAGCAGTAGAAGGCGATCAGGTTCTTCAGCAGTTCCTGGTCGGCCTCCACGGTGCCGGTGCGGAACTGCGGGTTCGACAGCGCCTGGGTGTACATCAGGCCCCAGGAGGCTTTTTTCGCCACCGAGGGCACCTCGCGGTACATGTTGAAAATCTCGCCCTCGTCCATGCCCAGGGACTCGATGCAATACTGGTAGGCATGGGTGTGGATCGCCTCCTCGAAGGCTTGGCGCAGGATGTACTGGCGGCATTCGGGGTTGGTGATGAGGCGGTAGATCGCCAGCACCAGGTTGTTCGCCACCAGCGAGTCGGCGGTGGAGAAGAAGCCGAGGTTGCGCTTGACGATTAGGCGCTCGTCCGCGGTCAGCCCGGCGGGGTTCTTCCACAGGGCGATGTCGGCGTTCATGTTGATTTCCTGCGGCATCCAGTGGTTGGCGCAGCCGTCGAGGTATTTCTGCCAGGCCCAGTCGTACTTGAAGGGCACGAGCTGGTTGAGGTCGGCGCGGCAGTTGATCATGCGCTTGTCGTCGACCGCCACCCGGGAGGCGGTGCCTTCAAGTTCCTGGAGGCCGGCGCTGACGTCGAGGTCTTCGAGATCGCGGATCGCCTGTTGCAGGGCGCCATCGTTGCGGCTGCGGGTGGCGGCGTCGAGTTCGGCGCCGTTGCCTTCCGCCGCTGTGCCGGCTGGTGTTTCCAGTGGCGCCGCTGCTGGTGTTTGCGGACGCGCTGGCGGCTGTGTTTCGCGCTCGGCTTGCGCCGATGTTGCCGGCGGCGGCGGTGGCTTGGATGCCCGGCCCGCGCCCTCGTCTTGATTGAATTCTTCCCAGGACAGCATTTTCATTCCTCCAGAATCGTTCCGGTTGCTTTTTTGTCGGCCATATCGGCGCTATCGTCCCGCCAGCCTATTGGCAGGCCTCGCAATCGGGATCGTCGATTGAACACGCCGCCGGCGTCTCCGCCGGGCCGCTGGCGACCTTGTTGAGGCTGTTGTCGGCGATGGTCGACTTCTCGGTGCTCGTGGCGGCGAGCGCGCGCAGGTAGTAGGTTGTCTTGAGGCCGCGCAGCCAAGCCATGCGGTAGGTGATGTCGAGCTTCTTGCCACTGGCGTTGGCGATATAGAGATTGAGCGACTGGGCCTGGTCGATCCACTTCTGCCGGCGGCTCGCGGCATCGACGAGCCAGCGGGGTTCGACTTCAAAGGCGGTGGCGTAGACCTGCTTGAGTTCCTCGGGAATCCGATCGATCTTGCGCACGCTGCCCTCGTAGTATTTGAGGTCGTTGACCATGACGCCATCCCACAGGCCGAGTTTCTTCAGATCCTTGACCAGGTAGGGGTTGACCACGGTGAACTCGCCGGACAGGTTCGATTTCACATAGAGGTTCTGGTAGGTCGGCTCGATCGATTGGGAAACGCCGCAGATGTTGGCGATGGTCGCCGTGGGGGCGATGGCCAGCACGTTGGAGTTGCGCATGCCGGCGCTGGCGATGCGCTCGCGCAGGGCGTCCCAGTCGAGGCGCTGGTCGAAATTGGCGTCGAGATACTCCGGCCCGCGCTCCTCGCCGAGCCTTTTCAGCGAATCGATGGGCAGAATGCCCTGGTCCCACAGCGAGCCTTCGTAGGATTCGTAGCGGCCCCGCTCCTCGGCGAGCAGGGTCGAGGCGTGGATCGCCTGGTAGCTGATCGCTTCCATCGCGGTGTCGGCGAATTCCACCGCGGCGTCCGAGGCGTAGGCGATGCGCTGCTTGTAGAGCGCGTCCTGGAAGCCCATGATACCCATGCCCACCGGGCGGTGGCGCAGGTTGGAATTGCGCGCCTGCTCCACCGAGTAGTAGTTGATGTCGATGACATTGTCGAGCATCCGCACCGCGGTGGTGACGGTGCGGCGCAGCTTGTCGGCGTCGAGGCCGTTTTCATCGACGTGGTTGACCAGATTCACCGAACCGAGATTGCACACGGCGATCTCGTCCGCCGAGGTGTTGAGGGTGATTTCGGTGCAGAGGTTTGAGGAATGCACCGTGCCCGTGTGCTGCTGGGGCGAGCGGATGTTGCAACTGTCCTTGAAGGTCATCCATGGATGGCCGGTTTCAAACAGCATCGACAGCATCTTGCGCCACAGCTCGGTGGCCCTGACGGTCTTGTGGATTTCCATTTCCCCGGCTTCGGCCCGGCGTTCGTATTCGAGATAGGCCCGCTCGAACTCCCGGCCATACTTGTCGTGCAGGTCGGGCACGTTGTTGGGGGAGAACAGGGTCCAGTTTTCGTCGTTGAACACGCGCTTCATGAACAGGTCGGGAATCCAGTTGGCGGTGTTCATGTCGTGGGCGCGGCGGCGGTCATCGCCGGTGTTCTTGCGCAATTCGAGAAACTCTTCGATGTCGAGGTGCCAAGTCTCGAGATAGGAGCAGACCGCGCCCTTGCGCTTGCCGCCCTGGTTCACCGCCACCGCGGTGTCGTTGACGACCTTGAGGAAGGGCACCACGCCCTGGGACTTGCCGTTGGTGCCCTTGATGTGGGCGCCCATGGCGCGCACCTGGGTCCAGTCGTTGCCGAGGCCGCCGGCCCATTTCGACAGCATGGCGTTGTCCTTGATCGCCGAATAGATGCCGTGGAGGTCGTCGGCCACCGTGGTCAGGAAGCACGAGGAAAGCTGGGGCTTGAGCGTGCCGGAATTGAACAACTGCGGCGTCGAAACCATGTAGTCGAAGCTGGAGATCAGGTCGTAGAACTCGATGGCCCGGGCCTCCCGGTCGTCCTCGCCGACGGCGAGCCCCATCGCCACCCGCATGAAAAAGATCTGGGGCAGCTCGAAGCGGACTTCCTTGCTGTGGATGAAGTAGCGGTCGTAGAGGGTTTGCAGGCCAAGATAGGTGAATTGCAGGTCCCGTTCCGCCTTGATCGCCTGGCCGAGCCGGTCGAGATCGAACGCGAGCAGTTCCGCGTCTAGCAGGCCGAGTTCGACACCCTTGTTGACATAGGCGGTGAGCGCAGCGGGGTAGCGGTAGTGCATTTCGGCCTGGGTGGCGCTGCCGGCGACGCCGAGAAAGCCGAGCGCCTCGGCGCGCACCGCGTCGAGCAGCAGGCGCGCGGTGACGAGGGAATAGTTGGGATCCTTCTCCACCATGGCCCGGGCGGTCATCACCAGCGAGGTGCGCAGGTCTTCGATCTTCACCCCCGGATAGAGGTTGCGCAGGGTTTCCTCGTAGATATGGTCTGGGGAAACATCGCCCAGCCCGGCGCAGGCCTCGGCGATGATGGTGCGCAGGCGGTCGGTGTCGAGCGGGGCCTGGGCACCGTCTTCCATGGTGACCGAAATGCCGCCGGCGGGCTGCTCCGCCTGGTGCTTGTCGCGCTTCTCGCGCCGGGCCCGGGAGCGCTCCTCCCGGTAGATCACATAGCTGCGCGCCACCTTGTGCTCGCCGGTGCGCATCAGCGCGAGTTCGACCTGATCCTGGATGTCTTCGATGTGGATCGTGCCGCCGGAGGGCATGCGGCGGCGGAAAATCGTGCTGATCTGTTCGGTCATCGCCGCCACGGTTTCGTGGATCCGCGTCGAGCCGGCGGCTTGGTTGCCTTCCACCGCGAGATAGGCCTTGGTGATGGCCACCTCGATCTTGGATGGGTCGTAGGGCACCACCGCGCCATTGCGCTTGATCACGCGCAGCTTGCCCGGTGCGGTGCGGCTCAAGGCGGATCGTTCGAGCGGCGTGATATCTTCTTGCGGTTTCGCCGGGGTTGGGGCCATGCTCTCTGCTCTTTCCGCCAGGCGGGATTCATCGAATTCCATTGCTAACTCCTGCACATCATATAGTGGTATTACGGCACCAAAAACCATATTTATAGTGTTTTCCGCGCGATTTTCGCCCAGTTTTCAGGGCCGACGCGACAACTGCCACGATGATTGCCATTGTCGCTGCCCGCGAGGGAAAACACCATATATAGATTGTTTCGACCGATTAAACCACAACATGATGCGATTGCAAAGGGGAAAGCTGTGCGCCCGCTGGGGAAATACTGTGGACAACCGAACGCGGCCCGCCCAAGCCCCGCGGTTCAGTCGGCAAGCAGGTGTTCGAGCAGGGCTTTCTGGGTGTGCAGGCGGTTTTCGGCTTCATCCCAGACCACGGCGTCTTGGCGGTCGAGCAGTTCGGCGTCGACTTCCTCGCCGCGGTGGGCCGGCAGGCAGTGCATGAACAAGGCGCCGGGGGCGGCTTTCGCCATCAGGCCGCTGTTGACCTGAAAGCCGGCGAAAATTTCCCGGCGCTGGGTGTTCTCGTTTTCCCGGCCCATGCTCGCCCAGACGTCGGTGGCCACGAGCGCGGCGCCGCGCACCGCCGCGACCGGCTCGCGAACCAGGGCAACGCGGTCGGCGCGCTCCGCCAGCAATTCCCCATCCGGCTCAAAGCCTTCCGGGCAACAGATGCGCAGCTCGAAATCGAAGGTGGCCGCGGCGTTGATATAGGACTGGCAGACATTGTTGCCGTCGCCAAGCCAAGCGACGGACTTGCCGGCGATGTCGCCTCGATGCTCGATGAAGGTCTGCATGTCGGCGAGCAACTGGCAGGGGTGGAAATCATCGCTCAGGGCATTGATCACCGGCACCCGGGAATGCGCCGCGAAATCAACCAGCCGCCGGTGCTCGAAAGTGCGGATCGCCACGCAATCGACCATGCGCGAGACCACCCGGGCGGTGTCCGCAACCGGCTCGCCGCGGCCAAGCTGGCTGTCGCCGGTGGCGATAAACAAGCTGGCGCCATCCATCTGCGCCATCGCCGCCTCAAATGCGATCCGCGTGCGCGTCGAGGCTTTCTCAAAGATCAGCGCCAGAGTCTTGCGGTGGAGGCTGCTCACCAGCGACGGATCCGCCTTGAGTTCGATGGCCCGCGCCACAATAGCCCGCAGCGCGGCCGGGGCCAGATCGTTCAAAGTCAGGAAATGACGCACGCCGCCGCCCCGCGCTTGAAGGGAGTTCGCCGCAGCTGGCACCACGGGAAAGCGCCGGATTCTAGCCGCATTGCCGCCCGCGGGCAAATCCCAGAATACGACACCCATTCGCCGAGATGGATTGGCCCACGGTGCCGCAATGCTAGGAGCCTGCGCCGTAGGAATTCGCGAAAGCGAAAATTCGATATCGCCGCGCCCTCGGCTGATCGATTGAGGCGAATATTGGCGTATATTCAACGAAATTGATCAGCCGAGGGCGCGGA
>JAPOTO010000042.1 GCA_026709135.1 Gammaproteobacteria bacterium
TGTATGGGCAAGTGCGGGGGTCAATGCAGGCACAGCGTTAGTCGCCGTCTGGCCGGATGGCGACGGGGGGTCGCGTGGGCGGGCGGGCAGTTGGTAAAGAATCGTCTGGTGGAGTACCATGCCGGTGGAGCAGGGCCCAGCCCCGGAAACAACCAAAACAGCCATTGGCGAGTGCGCGGCGGAAGGAGAATCATGAAACAGGATCCGGTCAAAGTTCTTGTTGTCGACGATGAAGAAGATCTGGAGTTGCTGATTAGGCAGAAATTCCGCCGCCGCATCCGCGGGGGCGAGCTTGAGTTCATGTTCGCCCACAACGGCAGGGAGGGATTGCTGAAACTCGCCCAGCACCGCGACATCCACCTGGTTTTTTCCGACATCAACATGCCAGTCATGGATGGCCTGACGATGCTGCACCAGTTGGCGGAGGCCGATCTCGACGTGCAGGCGGTCATCGTCTCCGCCTATGGCGACATGGGCAACATCCGCACCGCGATGAACCGCGGCGCCTTCGACTTCCTCACCAAACCCATCGATTTCGCCGATCTCGAAATCACCCTGGAAAAAGGCATCGCCCACGTCCGCCAGTTGCAGGACACACTCGAAACCCGCGACAAGCTCGTGTCGATCAAGCGCGAGCTCGAGGTCGCCAGCCAAGTGCAGATGTCGGCCCTGCCGGCGGAATTGCCGGCGAACGAGTTTTTCGATGTCAAGGCGCGGGTTATTCCAGCCAAGGAGGTCGGTGGCGATTTTTACGACTATTACCTGATCGACGAGCACCACCTCGCCCTCGTCATCGCCGACGTGGCTGGCAAGGGCATACCCGCCGCGCTATTCGCCATGGTGACCCGGGCCCTGATCAAGTCGGTGGCGAGCCAGTACGAATCTCCGGCGGCGACGCTCAAGGCGGTCAACGAGCAATTGTGCGACGGCAACGACAGTTGCGTCTTCATCACCACGTTTTTTGGCGTTCTCGACTTGCGCTCCGGCGCTTTCCTCTATTCCAACGCCGGCCACAATCCGCCGCGGTTGCTGCGCGCCGACGGCAGCCTTGAAGTCGTCGCGCCCACCGACAACCTCGTGCTCGGCATCGACGACGGAGAGGCTTACGCCAACGCCGAAGTCCAATTCCATCCCGGCGACGCCCTCATCCTCTACACCGACGGGGTTACCGAGGCGGAGAATGCCGGCGAGGAAGAGTACGGCGACCACCGTTTCGACCAGATGCTCGCCACCGCCGGCTCCACCGACGCCTCGGCCATCATCGACGCCATCGTCTCGGCGGTGCGCGAATTCGCCGGCGAGGCCAACCAATCCGACGACATCACCTGCGTGGTGTCGCGCTTTCTGAGCAGGCAGAATCCGTGAGCCGCCTGTTCGCGCCATCGGCAATGTGCAAGCGCAGCCTACTGGCGCTCATCTGGCTTGGTGTCGCCGCCGGCACCCCCGCCGCCGCCCAAGAATCCGGGCAAGCCGGGCAAGACGAGCCGGGCGTCATCGTGTTCGGCCAGTCCGCCGCACTCGGAGGGCCCGCCCGCGAACTTGGCGAAGGCATGCGGCTCGGGCTGGAAGCCGCCTTCAATGAAATCAACGCCGCCGGCGGCGTCCACGGCAACCGGCTCGAATTGGTTTCCCTCGACGACGGCTACGAACCCGAGGCCGCCATCATCAACACCCGCAGGCTGATCGAGGATCAAGATGTCTTCGCCCTCATCGGCCCGGTGGGAACACCCACGTCGCAGGTTGCCGTGCCCATCGCGACCGACGCCGGCGTGCCCTACATCGGCGCCTTCACCGGCGCCGAGTTTCTGCGCGACGCCCAGGCCCTGCCCAATGTGATCAATATCCGCGCCTCGTACTTCCAGGAAACCGAAGAGATGGCGGCGCGGCTGAGCGAGGATCTCAACCTCAATTCCGTCAGCATCTTCTACCAGGACGACTCCTATGGCCGCGCGGGCCTGGCGGGGCTGCGCCGGGCGGCGGACCGCTACGGCATGGACATCGCCATTGAAGTTTCCTACCCGCGCAACACCGAGGCGGTGAGAATGGCCCTGCTCGACCTGCGCCGGGCGCAGGCGGAGGCCGTGGTGATCATCGGCGCCTACCAGCCGGTTTCGACTTTGATCCGCTGGGCGCGGAAAATCGATTATTCCCCCCACTTCATCAACATCTCCTTTATTGGCAGCGAGGCGCTCGCGCGCATCCTCGGCGAGGATGGCGAGGGCGTCTATGTAACCCAGGTGGTGCCTTTCCCGGAGGACGCGAGCCTGCCGGTGGTGGCGGAGTATCAAGCCGCCATGCGGCGGATGGATTCCAGCGCCGAGCCGAGTTTCGTCTCGCTCGAGGGCTATCTCGCCGGGCGGCTCGCGGCGGCGGGTTTGGAGCTGGTGGGGCCCGAGCCAACCCGGGACGACTTCCTCCGGGCGTTGAAGATTTCCGGCGACATCGACCTGTCGGGGTTCCAACTCACCTACGGCATTGACGACAACCAGGGATCCGATCAGGTCTACCTGACGGTGATCGACCAAAACGGGGATTTCGCCTCGGTGGACAGAATCGGCAACTGATGAGCGAATCGACAAGCGAAAATCCGGCCGCCGCCGCGGCGGCGGTTGCGGGGAAACCTTCCGCCGGCGACCAGGAGCATCGCCGGCGCGGGTTTCTCGGCACCATCGCCGCGCGCCTGTCGCTGATTCTTTTCGGCAGTGTGATGCTGGTTGGCACCGCCAGCCTGGTGGCCTACCTGGCATTGCAAACCACCCTCGGCTATCAATCCGAAATGGCCGATTTCGATATGCCCAACCTGCTCGATTCGGTGCAGATCTCCCAGCAGAGCACGGCGCTGGTGAATGGTGCCCTGCGCGTCATCGCGGCGCGGACCAGAGCGGAAAACGAGATGGAAGTCTCCGCGATCGAGCGGGAACAGGAAGTGCTGGGGGAAGTTATCGAGCGGCTGGAGTCGCGTTCGGAGTTCGACGACGACACGCAGCTGATCGAGCGGCACTTGATTGAACTCGGCGGGTATTTGACCACGATCCAAGAGTCGGCCCTGCGCCGGTTGGAGATCGACGAAAGGCTCGTCCTGCTTTCGGTGGAGTTGGGGGAAATCAACCGGACGATCGAATCCTATCTCGCCGAGGCGATCGACTCCCAGGGCTTCTATATCGTCGAGGGCCTGCGTTCGCTTGACGAATCGCCGGATACGCTCGCTGTGCGCGCCTCGGAGACTGAATTCAACTACTACCGCAACCTCACGGCGATCAACCGCCAGGCCAACCGCGCGGTGTTGCTGCTCGATGAAATGCTCGTGGTCGACGATCCACAATTCCTCGGGCCGATCGAAGAGCGGCTGCTCAGCGCCATCATCAACGCCGAGCGCGCGTATTCCGCCTTGCCGGCCTCGGCCCAGCTCGCCTCGCTCGGCGCCAGCCTGCAGCGGCTGGAACGGGTCGCCACCGGCGACCGGGGCATCATCGCCCTGCGCCGGGAAGCCCTGTTGCGGGCCGGGCAGGAACAGGAAACGCTTGCCCTGGCGCGGGGGGCGGCAGGCCGGCTCGACGCCGATGTGGGCTTCCTGGGTTCGCAGATCAACGACAATGCCATCGCTTCCAGCGAAGCGGGGCGGCAGGCCGCCGAAAACGGCATCCTGCTGCTATTCACGATCAATCTGGTGACCGCGGCCGGGGCCTTGGTTTTCGGCTACTTCTTCATCTGGAAGTCGCTGGCGAGGCGGCTCACCGCGCTGTCCAGGGCCATGCGGAAAATGTCCCGGGGCGATCTCGAGGTCGCCGTCGAAGTCGGCGGCAACGATGAAGTCACCGAAATGGGCGAAGCGCTGGAGAAGTTCCGCGAATACGCGCTTGAAGTGCAGCGCCTGAACCTCGTTGAGAAACTCGCCAAGGAGCTCGACGCCAAGAACGAGAGCCTGGAGACGACATTGAAGGATCTCGAAGAGGCCCAGCAGCAGCTCATCGCCGAGGAAAAACTGTCATCGCTCGGGCAGCTCGCCGCGGGCATCGCCCACGAGATCAAGAACCCACTCAATTTCATCGGCAACTTTTCCGAGATCGCCATGGAATTTGGCAAGGAAGTCGAGGAATTGCTCGATGAAATCGAGGAGTCAGACGCCAGGGAGGACATCCGCGAGATCATCGCCGATCTCGGCAAGAGCCTCGGCAAAATCCGCGACCACAGCAAGCGCGCCGACAATATCGTGCGCAGCATGCTCGACCACAGCCGTGGCGGCGAGGGCGAATGGCGCGAAACCGATCTCAACGCCTTGCTCAAGCAATATGTGGAACTCGCCTACCATTCGATGCGCGCGCTCAACACCGGCTTCAACATGAATCTGGAAACCGATTTTGACGGGGAGATCGGCATGATCGAGGTCGTTCCCCAGGATGTTTCCCGGGTGTTTCTCAACCTCGCCACCAATGCCTGTCAGGCGCTTGACGACAAACGCAAGCAAAGCGAGGGTTTCGAGCCGTTGATATCCATTTCCAGCCACAAACTCGAGGATGAAGCCGAGTTCACATTGCGCGACAATGGCCCCGGAATTCCGCCGGAAATACGCGAAAAGATTTTCGAGCCTTTCTTCACCACCAAGGAAGGCACCCAGGGAACCGGCCTAGGCCTTTCCCTGACCGCCGATATAATACAGCGGCACGGAGGTTCGATTTCCGTCGATTCGGCGGAAGGCGAGTTTACGGAAATGAAGTTGCGGCTGCCGCTGAAGTCGGTGCGCAAGGACGAGGAAGCCGCGACGGAAAAGCAGTGAGCCCGGGCTCGCAGGCAATGAACAGCGCAGGCGCAATGAATAGCATCAATGCACAGCAGCAATGAACGGGAGGAACCGTCCCATGTTTGAATTTGGCAGATTGTCGACTGGCGTGACTAAAAGCGCCGCGATAGCGGTCGCCTTCGCGGTGGGCGCGGGCGCGGCCAGCGGGCAGGAAACCGCGTCGAGCTTGGGAGACGCCATCGCCAACGGCGAGGTCGGTATGGTATTCCGCTACCGGATCGAAACCGTTGACCAGGCCGGATTCGCCGAGGACGCACTTGCCTCGGTGCTCAAGTCGCGAATCAATTTCCGGCCCCAGGATATCGGCAACCTCGGTTTCTTCTTCGAGGTGGACAATGTTTCCTACCTTGGCGAGGAAAATTTCAACAGCACCCGCAACGGCATGACGCAGTATCCCCTCGTGGCGGACCCGGACGGCACCCATATCAACCAGGCCTATGTCGATTTCAAGAACGACAGCGGCTACGTCAGGCTCGGCCGGCAGCGGATCAATCTCGATGAGCAGCGCTTCATCGGCGGCGTGGCCTGGCGGCAGAACGAGCAGGCGATGGATGCCCTCACGGTGGTCAGCAATCCGCTCGACAATCTCGATCTCCACTACAGCTACGTCCACGGCGTGTCGCGCATCTTCGGGCCGGACAACGGCGTGCCGACCGACTACTACGACAGCAGCTCGCACCTGCTGAACGCCGGGGTCAACCTCGCCACGGGTGGCCGGCTCGTGTTCTACCACTACGCCCTCGACCTGGAAAACGGCGCCGCGGTTTCCAACCAAACCACCGGGGTTCGCTTCAGCCAGACGATCAACCGCGGCGATCTCAACTTCCCAGTCAACGTCGAATTCGCCCGGCAGGGGGATTACGGCGACAATCCGATCGCCTACGACGCCAATTTCACGCTGCTCGAAGCGGGTGTCGATACCGGGGATTTGCGGGTGATGCTCGGCCGGCAGGAGTTCGGCGGGGACCAAACGGCGGCGCAGAAGATGTTCCGCACCCCGCTGGCGACCCTGCACCGCTACCAGGGCTGGACCGACCGGTTTCTGACCACGCCCCCGCAAGGGGTGGAAAACACCTATCTGGCGCTGACCACCCGGGGCTTCGCCATAACCTGGCACGATTTCAACTCCGAGGCGACTTCGGCGCATTACGGCAGCGAATGGGACGTGTCCTGGCAATACAACTTCAACGACAATTACAACCTGCTGCTGAAGTACGCGACCTACAACCCGGATAGCTGGGCCGCCGACGTCGACAAGCTGTGGATCCAGTTCACGGCGAGTTTCTAGGCACCGAGTTTCCAGGCAACAGGCCAGGCACAGATTTCCCGTTCCCGGCGGTGGGAAATGCGCCAGCATTAAGGCAGAATAAACCGGATGGGA
This sequence comes from Gammaproteobacteria bacterium, assembly GCA_026709135.1. Taxonomy (GTDB): domain Bacteria; phylum Pseudomonadota; class Gammaproteobacteria; order Pseudomonadales; family Pseudohongiellaceae; genus UBA9145. The sequence continues at coordinate 6,180 of JAPOTO010000042.1, forward strand.
GGCCGTTGACGTGGGCGAAACCGATCTGAGCATGCGGGTGGCGAATGACTTGAAGGAACTCGCCGCCATCGCCGAGCGCGTTGATGAATTTTGTGGCCAGCTGGGAATCGGCCCGGCTGTCGCCTATCAAGTCAATCTATCGCTCGATGAATTGCTCACCAACACGATCAACTACGGCTACGCCGACGACGCGCCCCACGAGATTCGCATCGATTTGCGGGTGGAGGCGGGGCGGCTGACCATCCGCATCGAGGATGACGCCCGGCAGTTCGATCTATCCGCAAGCGACCCGGAAAAGGCGGACACTACCTCAAGCCTCGACGAGCGCCGTCCCGGCGGGCTCGGCATTTTCCTGGTCCATGAGATGATGGACTCGGTCAACTACCACTGGGAAAACAACCGCAACGTGGTGCGGCTGAGCAAGAATATCGAATCCTGAGAAAGCGGAAGGGCGGGGCCAGTTCCCCGGCCCCGCCCTTGTCAAAACCAACTTAAATCAAATCAAACTGGTGTCGCCTAGGAGCCTGCGCCGCAGGCTCCTAGCCCGACCCCAGTGAGGCTATGGCCTCGTTGCGGTCGGCCTGGATTTTGATGATCTTGTCGAAGCCGCTCACCTCGAAAACCTCGCGGATCGACTTCGAAAGCGAGCAGAGCATGAACTTCGCGTTGCGGTTTTGCAGCAGCTTGGCGGTCATCAGAATCGCGCGCAGCCCGGCCGAACTGATATACGTGAGGTTCTCCATGTCGAGCACGAGCGCGCGGTCCCCATCCTCGATGGCGCTCTTGACGGATTCCTCGAACTGCATAACGTTCGAGCCGTCGATTCTCCCCGCAACCATGGCCGAAAGGATGCCATCCTGCCTTTCCACATTGACCTCAATCATCACGATCTCTCCAATACGATTTGCCGATCGCCAGCGAACCCCCGCGGCGCGGGGCGCATTTCCGGCTACATGTCCGGGTCATGCATCACCACAAATTCTGGATACGCTTCGATCCCGAGTTCCGCAACGTCCTGGCCGTGGCGTTCAACCTCGAGCGGTATCCTCGCCCCGGTGAACTGCTTGAGCGCCAGCCAGACAACCAGCGAAGCGGTGAACACGAAAGCGCCAACCGCCACTATGCCCACCAGTTGCACCAGCGGGTTTCCGCCAGCCGCGATGCAAACCGCCAGAGTACCCCAAATGCCGGCTAAAAGGTGGGCGGGAATCGCCCCCACCACATCGTCGACACGAAGGTTTTCGAGCAGTTTCACGCCAAGGATGCAGATCCCCCCGCCTACGGCACCAATGATTATAGCCCAATAATGCCCAATAATATCGGGACCGGCGGTAATCGACACCAATCCGGCGATCACCCCATTCAGGCTCGCCATCAAATCGACGCGGCCAAGCAGCGGCCGGCTCAGGGCGATTGCGGCTAGGAATCCGCCGCAGGCGGCCAAGTTGGTGTTGACGAGGATGTTGCTGACCGCCACGGCGTCGGCGGCGCTGCCCAGCGCCAACTGCGAGCCGCCATTGAAGGCGAACCAGCCCAACCAGAGAATGAAGACGCCCAGGGTGACAACCGGCACATTGGAGGGCGGCGTGAGCTTGACCGAGCCGTCGTCGCGGAACTTGCCGTGGCGGGCGCCGACGACGATGGTGCCAGCCAGCGCCGCCCAGCCGCCGGTGGAGTGGACGATGGTTGAGCCGGCGAAGTCCTGGAAGCCCATCTGGCTGAGCCAGCCGCCGCCCCAGGTCCAGGCGCCGACGACTGGATAGATGAAGGCGGTGAGCACGGCGACGAAGCCGAAGAACGACCACAGCCTGACCCGCTCGGCGAGCGTGCCGGAAACGATCGACGCGGTGGTCGCGACAAAGACCATCTGGAAGAACCAGTCCGACATCACCGAATAGCCGTTGTCGATCACCTCCGCCGCGGCTTCCGCATCCCCGCCGAGCAATGCCTGCTCCGGCGCCGAAGTGCCGTAGAACAGGCGCAGGCTGCCGATCAGCTGGTCCACATCGGTGTACATCAGGTTGTAGCCGACGAGGTAGAACATGATGCCGGCGATGGCGTACAGGCCGACATTCTTGAGGCAGATGACCGAGGCGTTCTTGGTGCGCACCGAGCCCGATTCGAGCATGGTGAACCCGGCGCACATCCACATGATGAGCACGCCCCAGATCAGAAAGGAAAAGCTGCTGAGGACAAATTGCACTTCCGGCGTCATTGGTGTTTTCTCCAGTTCGCGGTTATCGCGCGGTTGTTGGTTGTTTTGTTCCCGTCATTCGCGCCATTCGCGCCAGACTTGGTTCTAGGGGCGGCCTAGGGGGTCGTCTCCACACCGATGGTGTCAACCGGGCCGAAGCCGCGGATTTCCACCACCACCGGCTCCCCCCGGGAGCCATCGTAATGCACCGCTCCCGCCGGATGGAACATGAAACCGCCCGCCGGGATCGGCGTGGTGCGCTCCATGTCGTGGCTGGCGTCGGTGCCCGCGTGCCAAGTTCCCTCGATCACGGTGATGAAGCGGTCCTGGTCATGGTAATGCGGGTTGCTGGTGCCACCCGCCGGGAAGCGGATGCGCATGATGTAGAGGCCTTCCTCCCGGGGGTTGCCGTAGAGGATGTGCGATTGGGGACGGTTGAGGCTTTCATCCCATTCGATATCATCGAGCTGCACGATGACGAAGTCATCCCATTCGGCCGCGAACCCCGCTGGCACGAGCAGCGCCAGCGCGGCGATCAGATGGCGGATTTTCGGCATGGTTTGATCCTGTTTGTTTCCGGGCTGTTTTTGGATTGTCTCCGGCTTAGTCTTTGCTGGGCATAAGCCCAACAGCCAGCGGCGAAACCGGAAATATCGTGCCAATATATAGATGAAGCGCGGCTGTGGCAATAAACATTGCGAATTGATCGCGGATGGTGCTCCCTTGCTTGAAGACTCCACTCCGATAATCATCGGCGCCGGCCAGTGCGCGGAGCGCGATGTTCCGCCTCTGCGGGCTTCGTCGCCAATGAGCCTCGCCGCCCATGCCGCGGCGGCCGCGCTCGGCGATGCCGCCTCCGCGGTACGCGGCGATGCCCGAATCGCGCCGCGCGGCGATACCCAAGCCGCCGCGCAGCTCGCGGGCCGCATCGACACCCTCGCCGTGGTGCGCATCTTCGCCGATTCCCGCAACCGGCCCCGGCACGACCCCGGCTTCGGCCGCGCCGACAATCCGCCCCGGGCCGTGGCCCGGCGCATCGGCGCGAATCCGGCCCGGGCGATCTACGGCAATATCGGCGGCGACACGCCCCAGGCGCTCGTCAATGAACTCGCCGAAGGCATCGCCGATGGCGAAATTGGCCTGGCTTTGCTCGCCGGTGGCGAAGCCCTCGCCACCGCCCGCGCCGCGGCCCGGGCCGGGATCGCCCTCGACTGGAACGAAACCAGCGGCGGAACGCTGGAAGACCGCGGCATGGGCATGGCGCTTTCAAGCCCCCACGAGCTCGCCCACGGCGTCGGCATTCCCGTGCAAACCTACCCGTTGTTCGAGAACGCTCTGCGGGCCGAACTCGGCCACAGCCTCGACGAACATCTGCTCCACATGGGCGAGGTCATGGCGCCGTTCACCCAGGTCGCCGCGGGCAATCCACACGCATTCTTCGGCCAACCACGGGAAGCGGCCGAACTCGCCCGGGTCGGCGGGGAAAACCCATACATCTGCCTGCCCTATCCCAAGCTGATGAACGCCAGGGATCAAGTCAACCAGGGCGCCGCCCTGCTGCTGACCTCGGTGGGCCGGGCGAAGGAACTTGGCATCGACGCAAGCAAATGGATCTTCCTCCACGGCTGCGCCGAGGCCCGGGAAAAGCCGCTCGTGGGCGGGCGCGTCAACTACCATTCAGCGCCCGCGATTCGCGCCAATGCCGAGTTGGCCTTCGCCATGGCGGGCAAAACCCTGGCGGACATGGACTTCATCGACCTGTATTCGTGCTTCCCCTCGGCGGTGGAAATCGCCTGCGCCGAGCTCAAGCTCGACACCGGCGACCCAAGGGGCTTGACGGTAACCGGCGGCCTGCCTTTTTTCGGCGGCCCCGGCAACAACTACAGCCTGCACGCCATCGCCACGATGGTATCCCTGCTGCGGGCGCGGCCCGGTGGGTTCGGCTTAGTCACCGCCAACGGCGGCCTGCTCACCAAGCACGCGACGGGAATCTACTCGGCGCTTCCCTTCCCGGGCAAATGGCGGCGCCCGGACTGCGGCGGCATCCAGCGCCGCATCGACGCCATGGCCAGCCCCGAATTCACCGAATCCCCCGCTGGCGCGGCGACGGTGGAAACCTGGACCGTGAGTTTCCGCCGCGGCATTCCCGAGCATGGCATCGTCATCGGCCGCCAAGCCGCCGACGGCAAACGCTTCATCGCCAACACCCCAACCGACCCAGCGCTGCTGAACCGGCTCGCCACGGAAGAACAGATCGGCGCGGGGGGCACTGTCAGAACGACCGCGGCGGGCAACCTTTTCATCCCCGCGCCGGGAAGGCCCTGATCAAGCAAGCGGCTTCGAGGCGCCGCCGTCTCGCTGGATGGCGATCTCGTCCGCCAACAGCGCGTCCACCCGGCGGCAAACACCACTTTGGGTGTTCCGCCCACCGCGTTGACCAACGCGTAGGGTGCCGGCACGGCCAACTCTCCCCCTGTTAAGGGGGAGTGGCGCGCAGCGGCGAGGGGGTTCCCGCCGAAGCCACGGTTTCATGGCAACGCAGCGGCATGTCGGGTTAACTGCATAATCCCCTTTTTGACAGGACACTGGTATTGGGGCTTTGTTCGCCAAGCCTCATGCTGCTAAGCTTTGGCGGCATTGGCTTTCGACTTTGGATGCATCGGCATGAGCATTTTCCATCGCATTTTCGCGGGCGCGTTCGCGCTTGCCATCTCCGGCGCGGCTTTCGGCGCCGAGTTCATCAAGGCCGACCCGGAACAACTCGGCATGTCCAGCAAACGGCTCGCGGTGCTCGATGCGCGCCTGCGGGCCTATGTGGACGAGGACCGCATCGCCGGACAGGTCGCGCTCGTGCTGCGCGACGGGCAAATCGTTTTCTCCGCCGCCAATGGCTGGCGCGACAAGGAAGCCGGCGTGGCGATGACGGGAGACACGATCTTCCGCATCGCCTCCCAGACCAAGGCCATCGTCAGCACTGCCATCATGGTGCTGCAGGAACAAGGCAAGCTCGACATCGGCGACCCGCTCGACCGCTATTTGCCCGAATGGCGCGACATGCAAGTCGCCGTTCCCGACGGCAACGGCGGCTATGCGCTCGAAGACGCGGCCCGGCCCATCACCATCCGCCACCTCCTCACCCACACCGCCGGCATGAGCTACGGCAACGGGCCGTCCCAGGACCGCTGGGCCGAGGCGGGCTTCCAGGGCTGGTACTTCGCCAACCGCGACGAGCCCATCGCCGACAGCATCGCCCGCATGGGCGCCTTGCCGCTCGACGCCCATCCCGGCGAGCGGTGGGTCTACGGCTACAGCACCGACATCCTCGGCGTGGTCGTCGAAAAAGCCAGCGGCATGGACCTGCAAAGCTTCCTGCAGCAACACTTCTTCGACCCACTCGACATGCGCGACACCCATTTCTATCTGCCGCGGGACAAGCGCGACCGGCTCGCGACTGTGTACCAGCCGGGAGCGGACGGCGTTGAGGCGCGGCCCGAAACCGATGGCATGTGGAGCCAGGGCATGTACATCGATGGGCCGCGGATGAGCTTTTCCGGCGGCGCCGGCCTGCTTTCCACCGCCAGGGACTACGCCCGCTTCCTGCAAATGACGCTGAATGGCGGCGAACTCGACGGCGCGCGCATCCTGTCGCCCAAATCCATCGAACTGATGACCGCGAACCACCTCGGCGATGTGCCCTACCGCCCCGGCCAAGGTTTCGGGCTGGGCTACTTCACCGTCGAAGACCTCGGCGACCGCGGCAGCCTCGGCAGCGAAGGCGAATACGGCTGGGGCGGCGCCTACCATACCACCTACTGGGTTGACCCGGAGGAGAACCTAGTCGTGGTCTACCTCACCCAAATCATCCCGGCCACCGGCCTCAACGACTACAGCACCCTGCGCAATGGCGTCTATCAGGCGATTGTTGAATGAGCGGGCGCCGGGCGCTTTACCGCCGGTAACTGAATGCTTTCCCGGCTTGCGCCGGCCCCCTTTCAGTCACCGTCGCGCGCCCTCAGTGCCAGCGTCGAATCAGCAACGCCGGCGGGTGACTGCCAAGACGTTAGTCGCCGTCTGGCTGGGTGGCGTTCAGCGGGCGTGCGAGGCATGGATGCCGAGCCCGAAGCGTACAGGGATGTATTCACAGCGTCCGCTGAACTCCACCAGCCAGACGGCGACGGATCGAAGCCACAAGCGACCGGTGTCCGAACCAGGAAAGCTCAATGCCGCAATCTCCCAAGATGACGCTGCGGGCGCTGTTTCCCACCTTCCTGCACGAAGCGTGGTATCCCGACTTCGCCGCTGAAAAGGAGCAACTCATCCGCCGGATCAAGCAAATCCGCGACGAAGACCAAGCGGGCCGGGAGTACTCGGCCCGGCATTACCATTATGGCTTCACTTCATTCCGCAGCCGCGACCGGCTCTACACCGACCCCGCTTTCCGCAAACTCGTCGATTTCCTGTTCCAGGCCGCCTACGACTACGGCCACAAACAATTCTGGGACCTGGAAAACTTCGAGCTGGCCATGACCCAGCTCTGGTGCAATATCAATGGCCGCTACAACTTCCACCGCGACCACGTCCACCCCTATTCCCAGATCAGCGGCGTGTTCTACGTCCAATGCGAGGCCGGCGCGGCGCCGATCAGCTTCAAGGACCCGCGCCCGGCGCGCTGGATGGTCCCCGCCCCGCTGCGCGAGAACCGCGCCGAAAACACCCTTATCACCACCCTCCCCGCCGAGGAAGGCAAGCTGCTGATGTTCCCCGCCTGGCTCGATCATGGCGTCGCCCAGCACCACGCCGAAAGCGAGCGCATCAGCCTGTCCTACAACTTCGAGCTGCGGCAGAAAAATCCCGGCTGACCCTCGAAGCCTCAATCTCACAACCCCCAGAGCACCCGCGCGTACCAGCGGCGGCCGCGGCCGTCGAACACCGCCCGGTCGAATGAACCGCGCCGGTACAGCGGTATGTCGGCATTGGTCAGATCAATCACGCCGACGGTGAAATTCGCCGTGCCCCAGGAGGGATTGTCGAACTGGTGGCTGTAGGCGTATTGGATATCCCAAGTGTCGTAGCTGTCGGTTTTCGGCTTGGCGAAGGCGCGGTTGACCGGGCTCAGATTCGGGTTGATCTCCGGGTCCACATGGGACTGGTGGCTGAGAATCTGGTACGAGCCGATATGGCGGTTGAAGATCGAAACCCGGTGGTTGTCGCGCATCCAGCTCAAGCTGATGGTGCCCCGGTTGTCCGGCACCTCGCGGACGATGTTCTGCTCGCCGTCGACGCCGGCGGCGTCGAAAATGCCGGTTTCCTGGAGGCCCAGTTCAAGGCCGGGCACATCGTTGACGTTGTAATGGTCGACATGGGTGTAATCGAGGTTGAGGCGGAACCGGCCCCAGTCGTGGTCCCAGTCGTAGCTGGCGCGGACATCGATGCCCTGCACCTGGATATTGCCCGCGTTCACCGCCGGCAGCACCAGGGTGATCAGGCCCGCGTTGGTGTCGGTGAGATTGCGCTGCACGCCATCGACGATGTACGCGGCGGGGTTGACCACGCAGTTGCGCCGCTCGGCTGAATCGCGGCCGTGTTCGGCCTCAAGCGCCGCCGGATCGCAGGAGATGGGGAAGCCATCCGGGCCCCTGGCGTCGAGTGGGATGCTGCTGTTGAACACGAAGTTCGCCGGGTTTTGCACCGCCTCGTTGAATTTCTCGATTTCGGGATTCAAGGTGGCCCGGGGGATTTTCGGCAGCACCCGGTCCTCCACGTCGAAACGCCAGGCATCGGCGCCGATCAACAAGCCGTCGAGCGCGCCATCCGGCGTCCATTGGAAGCCCACGCTGTAGGTGTCCGCGTTCTCGTTGCCGAGGTCCGGGTTGGGGGCGCCGACGGTGAACGACGAGTTCGACTGGGCGTTTTCGTTGGTCGCCGGCAGCAATCCGGCGCGCACGTCCTGGTTGCGGATCGGGTCGAGCACGCTGGTGGAGGAAGCCTCGAAAGCTTGATTGACCACGCCGATGTTCGGTGCCCGGAACGACTGCGAGAACGAGCCCCGCAGCAGCAGCTCGTCGACGGGCCGCCAACTGAGCGCGACCTTGGGTGAAACCTGCGAGCCGATGTTGCCGCCGTAGTCTTCCCAGCGCAGCGCCACCTGGGATTCCACATTCTCGGCGAAGGGCAGCGAAAGCTCGAGGAACACCGCCTGGATGCTGCGCTCGTCGTCGAAGTTGAAGATGCAGTTGGAACACTCGAGGTTGTTGGTGATGCCGTCCGCATAGGCGTTGGGCCGGTCGTCGAGCAGCGGCAGCGGATTGACGAGGCTCGCCCGGGTGCCGTTGTCGTCGTAGCCGGTAATCACCCGCAGGCCCGGCAGATTGATCTCGGGGGCGATACCCGCGGCGTTGCGTTGGCGGTACTGGTAGCCCGCCGCGAACTGCGCCATGCCGCCGGTCATCTCGAACAACTCGCCGGAAACCACCGCGTCGAACACGGTCAGCTTGTTGCGCTTGTCGGCGCGGAGGATGTCGCTGGCGGTCATCCAGTCGATCAATTCGGGGGAATTGGCCAGCGCCGGGTTCGAAAGCGCGGTCAGGTAGGGGTTGAAGAACTCGCAGCCGTCCTGGCCGTGGTTGCTGCTCGTCAGGGCGAGCGACATCGTCTCCCGGGTGTTGAGGATGTATCCGGGGAAAACAATGTCGAACAATCCACTCAGCGGCGCGAAAGCCGGATGGCCGAGGAAATTGAAGCTTTCGGTGCCGTTGGGCGAGCAATTCGGCCCGCCGAGGCCAACGATGGCGCGTTCGGTTCGATCGCGGATCAGCGTTTCATACTGCTGCTCGATGCTCGACCAGCTCCGCGAGTAGGAGACATCGTAGGACAGCGGACGGTCGGCCAGCTCGATTTCACCGCGCAGGCCGAGCTGGACGCCGGAAGTCACCGATTCGGTGATCCGGTCTTCCCCGGCCCGGGGCCAACCGGTGGAGATGGTGTCGCCGCCGGTGTAGTAGCCTTCGTTGAAGCCGCCGTTGGCGAGCGTGTGGGGATTGTTGCCGTTGTGGCCTTCGGGCAGCACCGGGTTGCCCGCGAACGCGCCGAACAGGCCGAGCCAGCCGGGCGACGGCACCAGGTGCAGGGTGCGGGAAAACGCGTAGCCGCTGCCCTGGCGCGTGGTTTCGATTTCCGAGTGCTGCGCGAAGGAGTAGAACTCGGCGTTGTCGCCGAAGGTATGCTCGAAACTGCCGGCGAAACTCGCGCGCTCCTGGCCGATGGCGATGAACTGCTCGGCCAGCGTGTCCTCGCGGCAGTTGCCGTTGAGCCTGCCGATGTTGCTGAAGCGGTTGTCGATGAAAAAATTGCCGTGATTGCCCGCGAGCGTGTCGCAAAGCGGGTCGGAAAAAACCGTGCCCTGGGTGCCGCTGACCGACTCGCCAAGGCCGATCCTCTCGGTGATGTTGCGCGTGGTCAGTTCACGGTTCACATAGGCGGGATTGATGTTCGCGCCCAGCGGCGAATTGATGCCGAAAGACCCCACCCTGCCGGTTGGGGTGATGCGCCCGGGGTCGAAATAACTGGCGTGTTCGAGCGGCACCGGGTCGCGCTCGAAGTATTCGCCGGAAAGCACGAGCCGGGTGTCGCCGTTGTTGAAGCCCTCGCCCCAGATGCCGCTGAAGGTCTGCTCGTAGGAGCCGCCCGCATCGGCGATTCCCTGGGCTTCGGTGTACAGTTCCACCCCTTCGAAATCGGTGCGCATGATCACGTTGACCACGCCGGCGACGGCATCGGAGCCATACAGGGCCGAACCGCCGTCGGTGAGCACTTCGATGCGCTCGGTCATCACCACCGGAATGCTGTTGAGATCGACCGACTCCTGGCCCGAGCTGGTGACCACGGCCGAAGGCGTGAAGCGCTTGCCGTTGATCAGCGTCAGCGTCGAGTTGCCGCCAAGATTGCGCAGATTGACCGAAGCCGTGCCGGCAAGCTGGCCGGCATCGTTCGAGCCCGCCACGCTGGTGTCCGAGCCCTGGTTGACCTCGAGGTTGCGGATGACATCCCAGATCGCCGAAGCCCCCTGCGCCTCGATCGACGCCCGGTCGATCACCTGCACCGGCGAAGGCGCATCGAGCGGCGTGCCGCGAATGAA
>JAPOTO010000145.1:0-7511 GCA_026709135.1 Gammaproteobacteria bacterium
AGACCATCACCGTCGCGCTGGTCGGCGAGGCCGACACCTTCGATCCGATGGTTTCAACCAAGGATATCGTTAGCCAGGTAACCCAGCATTTTGTCGAAACGCTCTATACCTTCGACAGCGCTTGGAACATCGCGCCGCTGCTCGCCGCCGATTTGCCGGAAGTCTCGGCGGATGGAACCGTCTACCGGATCGCCCTGCGCGAGGGGGTCCGCTTCCACGATGGCTCGACGATGGATTCGGCGGATGTCGCGGCGTCGCTTCGCCGCTGGCTGGCAGTGGCTTCCCGCGGGCGCGGCATCGCCAGACTCGTCACCGCCATCGAGGCGACCGCTCCCCATGAAGTGACGATCATCCTCAGCGAACCCCACGCGCCATTGCTGTCCCTGCTCGCGTTCTCGAATTCGGCCGCGGTGATTTATCCTGGGGAAATCATCGCCGAGAACCCCACCGGGAGCATTGCCGAGGTGATCGGCACCGGGCCGTACCGCATCGAAAAACATGTTCCGGACCAATATCTCCAATTGGTCCGCTTCGACGAGTACCTAAGCCGGCCGGAGCCGACTGATGGCCATGCCGGGGCCCGGGCGCAAATCCCGGATGAAATCCACATCATTCCGGTGGCCGACCCGAGCACCCGGGTCGAAGGGCTGCTGTCGGGGCAATTCGACTATGCCGACGCGCTGCCCGCGGAATCCCTGCAACGGCTCGAGAACAGCGGCACCGCGGAGCCCGTGCTGATCGAACCTTTCGGCCGCCTGCTGTGGGCGATCAACCACAAGGCGGGGCTGTTGACCGACGCCGCCATCCGCCGGGCGCTGCAAGCCGCCTTGCCGAATGATGACATGTTGTTCGCGGCCTTCGGCGATGAGCGGTTTTACTCGCTGGACGGCCCGCTCTTTCCCGCCGGCTGGGCATGGCACAATGAAGCTGGGGTGGAACACCACAACCGCAACGACGCCGCCGCGGCGCGGGCCTTACTGGAAGCCTCGGGCTATGACGGCACCCCGCTGCGCATCCTGACCTCGCGGCAGTTCGAGTTCCACTACCGTGCGGCGGAGGTGGCGCGGTTCGCCTTGGAGAATGCCGGCTTCGCGGTCGAGATGGATGTGGTCGATTGGGCGACGCTCGGCCAGCGGCGCAACGACCCGGCGCTGTGGGATGTCTACATCTCGCATTCGCCGTTCCTGCCCGAACCCGCGCTGACGAGCTTCTGGTCGGCTTCCGCCCGCACGGGCTGGCGCAATGCGGAAAAAGACGCGGCGCTCGCCGAGTTCACCGCGGAATCCGCCCCAACGCGGCGCCGCGCGCTGTTCGCGCAGATGCAGCGGCTCAACTTTGAGGATGTCGGTTTTCTCAAGATCGGCGGCTTCAATGCCCTGATGGGGCAGCGCCGGGGTTTGCGCGGCGTGCCGCCCAATCCCTGGCCATTCTTTTGGAACGCCGCGGCCGCTGATGCCGATTGAAGGCGGGTGCTATTGAGGGGAAAGCCTCCCATGGCGCGCTATCTTTCGCGACGGATCGCCGGCATGGCGGCGGTGGTGCTGGCGGTGTTGACCATCGCCTTTTTCCTGGTGCGGCTGGCGCCGGGGGATCCCGCCGCGCTGATGCTCGGCCCCGACGCCTCCCCCGGGGAAGCGGCGGAGTTGCGGGCGCGGCTTGGGCTCGACCGCCCCATCGCGGCGCAGTACGCCGCGTTTGTCGGCAACGCGCTGCGGGGCGATCTCGGCCAATCGATTTTCTTCAATCAGCCGGTCGCCCAGGTGCTGGCCTCAAGGGCGGAACCCACCGCGCTGCTGGCGCTGTTTTCGCTGGTGGTGGCTTTGCTGGTGGCGGTGCCGACTGGCATCTACGCCGCCTGCAGGCGGGGAAGCTGGTTCGACCAAGCAGCCGTTTCGACGGCGATGCTGGCGGCTTCGGTGCCGAGTTTCTGGACCGGCCTGATGGCGCAGCGATGGTTGGCGACCGAATACGGCTGGTTTCCCGCCTCGGGCTATGGCGGCCCGGACTCGGTTTTGCTTGAGCGGATTGGCTATCTCATCCTGCCATCGCTGATTCTGGGTGTTGTCAATTCCGCTTTGATCCTCCGCTTCACCCGGGCCTCGATGCTCGACGTGCTGGGGGAGGACTACATCCGCACCGCCCGGGCCAAGGGCATGCGCGAGGCGCGGGTCGTGCTCCGCCACGGGCTGCGCAACGCGGGAATCCCGATCATCACCGTCATCGGCCTGACCTTCGCCCTGCTGGTTTCGGGGGCGGTGGTGACCGAGCGGGTGTTCAATATTCCCGGCATGGGCAACCTCGTCGTCAGCGCGGTGCTGCGGCGGGATTATCCGGTTATCCAAGGCGCGCTGATTGTGGTGGCGGTGCTGTATGTCGGCATCAATCTGCTCACCGACCTGCTGTATCTGCTCGTCGACAAGCGGGTGCGGTACTGATGGCCGCGGGTTCGGCATGGGAAGAGCGCGGCCTGGCCGCGGCGCTGTTTTCGCGCCGGTCGGTGGCGGTGGCGGCGGTCTTTTTTCTGCTGCTGACCGCCTTGGTCGCCCTGGCGCCTTGGCTGGCCCCGTTCGACCCGGCGGCGATGTCGGTGCGCGAGCGGCTGTCACCACCGGGGGATGGATTCATCCTCGGCGCCGACGTGTTCGGGCGCGATGTGCTGTCGCGGCTGCTGCACGCGGGCCGGGTTTCGCTCACTATTGGGGCCGGGGTTGCGCTGCTTTCCTCCGTCTCGGGGATACTCATCGGGCTGTTGGCTGGGTTTTTCCGCCGGCTGGACGCGCCGCTGTCGCGCCTTATCGACGCGATGATGGCCTTCCCCGACATTCTGCTGGCTATTTCGCTGGTTGCGGTGCTCGGTGGATCATTGGCGAATGTCATCATCGCGCTGTCGATTGTGTACGCGCCGCGAATCGCCCGGGTGGTGCGCGCCTCGACCCTGGTCGCCCGCGAGCTGCCGTATGTCGAGGCGGCGCGGGCGCTGGGCTCGTCGACCGGGTACGTGCTCCTGCGGCACGTGCTGGCCAATATCCTCTCGCCGATCATCGTGCAGGCGACTTTCATCTTTGCCTATGCGATGCTGGCGGAGTCCGGGCTGTCGTTCCTCGGCGTTGGCATCGACCCCGCCACGCCGACTTGGGGCGCGATGATCAACGAGGGTCGGCTGGTAATCGACCAGGCGCCTTTCCTGGTGCTCTTCCCCGGTTTGGCGATTTCGCTTACCGTGTTGAGCCTGCAACTCGTTGGGGACGGTTTGCGCGACGCCCTCGATCCGAGGATCGCTAATCAGATGTGACATGGCTCTCACGCTCACCAATTTCCGCTTGATGGGTTCCGCCGCGGCCGGGCGGGACATCCATATCCATATCGGCGACGACGGCCTGATCAAGGCGCGGCGGCCGCGCGGCAGCCAGGTCATCGACGCCGAAGGCGCCTGGCTTTCGCCGGGCTGGTGCGACCTTCATGTGCATGTCTGGCACGGAGGAACCGATATCTCCGTGCGGGTCGCCGAGGCGGGGCGCAAGACCGGGGTGACGGCGATGGCGGACGCCGGCTCCGCTGGGGAAGCGAGTTTCCATGGCTTGCGGGAATATGTGATCGATCCGGCGGCGGAAACGGTGCGGGCCTTCATCAACATCGGCTCGATTGGGCTGGTGGCTTGCAACCGGGTGTCCGAGCTGGCTGACCTGGGCTCAATCGACATCGACCGGACACTCGCCGCCATCGAGGCCAACCGCGATGTGATTTGCGGAATCAAGGTCCGCGCCAGTGGCGCCATCGTCGGCGCCTGGGGCGTCACTCCGCTCAAAATCGCCAAGCGGGTCGCCGAAATCGCCCGTCTGCCGTTGATGGTCCATGTTGGCGAGCCGCCACCGCTGCTCGATGAAGTGCTGCCGCTGCTTGGCGAGGGCGATGTCGTCACCCATTGTTTCAATGGCAAACCCGCCGGCTCGATCGCGGATACCGGGGCAGTCTGGCGGCTGGCGCGGGCCGCCGCCGACCGCGGCGTCCGCATGGATCTCGGCCATGGTGTCGCCTCGTTCGATTTCGATGTCGCCAGACGGTCCCTCGATGCGGGCTTGACGCCGTTTTCGATCTCGACCGATCTGCACCGCCGGAACATCGACGGCCCGGTGCACGACCTGGCCCTGACCGCCTCGAAGATGCATGCCCTGGGCATGGATGCCGGGGACTGCCTGGCCGCGATCAGCGAGCGGCCGAGGGGCTTCCTCGGATTGCCCGGCGAGCCGCGACCGGCAGTGGGTGTGCGGGCGGATTTCACCCTGTTCAAGCTGGTGGAAACCGACCTGAAAGTGCGCGACTCGATGAACAAAACCCTTGTATTGAAGACGCTGTTCGAGCCCAAAGCCACGATCATCGGCGCGTCGTTCGCGCCAGCGGCGGCTGGCCCCTATTTCCGCCGCGATGTCGTCAAGGGCCAAGTTGCATGACAACTGGCGGCAACATACTCGAGCTGCAAAATCTTCGCGTGCGGTTCCAGCAGCGAAGGCAACCGGTGGCTGCGGTGCGGGATGCGAGTTTCCTATTGCGGCGCGGGCAAACCCTCGCCCTCGTGGGGGAGAGCGGTTCCGGGAAATCGGTCGCCTCGCTGGCGCTGATGGGCCTGCTGCCAGACCACGCCAGCGTTGAAGCGCGGCGGATGCGGTTCGCGCCGGATGCGGACGCGCCGCCGGTGGATTTGACCGGGCAAAGCCCGGAGGCGATGCGGCGGCTGCGCGGCCGCCATATCGCGATGGTCTTCCAGGAGCCGATGTCGTCGCTGAATCCGCTTTTCCCAATCGGCGATCAGATCGGGGAAGCCCTGCTCGTGCATGAGAGGCTCGATGCCCGCAGCCGCCGCAAGCGCGTGCTTGAGATGCTTGAACTCGTTGAGATTCCGGGGGCGGCCGAGCGCCACGACGCCTGGCCCCATGAGCTTTCCGGCGGCATGCGGCAGCGCGTGCTGATCGCGCTCGCGCTGGTGTGCAAGCCCGCGTTGCTGATCGCCGATGAGCCGACCACGGCGCTCGATGTGACGATTCAGGCGCAAATCCTCGATCTCATGCGCCGCCTGCAAGCCGAACTTGGGATGTCGATCCTGTTCATCACCCACGATCTCGGGGTTGTCGCGGAAATGGCCGACGAGGTGGCGGTGATGCGCGCCGGGGAGGTCGTCGAGCAGGCTGCGGTGCGGGAGCTGTTTTCCGACCCGCGGCACCCCTATACCCGCGGCTTGCTCGCCTCGCTGCCCAGCGGGCGCCGGG
Organism: Gammaproteobacteria bacterium; assembly: GCA_026709135.1. Classification (GTDB taxonomy): domain Bacteria; phylum Pseudomonadota; class Gammaproteobacteria; order Pseudomonadales; family Pseudohongiellaceae; genus UBA9145. Next base: position 5,262 of record JAPOTO010000145.1, read on the forward strand.
CGGCCCTCTCCCAAACCGCCTCCGAATCCGTGGAACCGGAAGTGCCGCCCCCGCCCGAACCCCTTGTGTCAATGCCCTTGGTGTCGATCAAGGGAATGTCCAAAATCTTCCCCAGCAACAGGGGGGCCGTGCACGCCGTTCAGGATGTGAGTTTCGATATTCCCAAGGGGGCCATCGTGGGGCTTGTTGGCGAGTCGGGCTCCGGCAAGACCACCCTCGGCCGCGCCGTTCTGCGCCTGGTTGAGCCAACGGCGGGCAGCGTGGTCTTCGACGGGGAAATCCTCGGGGAGCTCGATGCTTCGCGGATGCGCGCCATGCGGCGGCGCATGCAGATCATCTTCCAAGACCCGGTGGCCTCGTTGAACCCGCGGATGCGGGTTCGCGACATCGTTGCCGAGGGGCTTCTCGCCCACGGCATCGGCACCGCCAGCAGCCGCGCCGAGCGGGTTGCCGCCCTGCTTGAGGAGGTTGGGCTCAAAGCCGACGACATGCGGCGCCACCCCCATGAATTCTCCGGCGGGCAAAGGCAGCGCATCGGCATCGCCCGGGCGCTTGCCCTCGACCCGGATTTCATCATCGCCGATGAAAGCGTTTCCGCGCTCGATGTTTCGATTCGCTCGCAGGTGCTCGATCTGCTGCTCGATATCCGGCGCCGCCGCGAAGCGACCCTGCTGTTCATCTCCCACGATCTCTCGGTGGTTCGGTATCTCTGCGACCTGACGGCGGTGATGTATCTTGGCCGCTTGGTCGAGTTTGGCGCCACGGAGGCGGTTCACAGCCAGCCCGCCCACCCCTACACCCGGGCCCTGCTTACTGCGGTGCCAGTGCCCGACCCCGGCGCGGCGCGGGGGCGGGAATTGCTGCAAGGGGACGCACCCTCGCCGCAGGCGCCGCCGTCGGGATGTGTTTTCCGCACCCGCTGCCGGCACGCGGCGCCCGCCTGCGCCGAAGCCATGCCCGCCCTCGCGCGGTGGGGGCCGGACCGTGAGGCCGCCTGCGCGAGATTGGCGGAGATTGCGTGAGCGCGATGCCATCCGACGATTTTCCGCGAAGCAATTTTCCATGGCATGACAGCCAAGGCCTGCGCCCGCTCATCAATGTGGCCGGCACGATGACCGGCCTTGGCGCTTCCATCGCCTCGCGGGAGGTGGCCGCCGCCGCCGCTGGCGCGATGGAGAACTTTGTCTCGATTCACGAGGCGCAGTCGCTCGCGAGCGGCGCGATCCAGCGGGCGACCGGCGCCGAGGCGGGATTCATGACGGCTTCGGCAAGCGCCGGGATCACCCTGTCGGTGGCGGCGTGCCTGACCGGGATGGATCCCGCCCGGGTCGAAGCGCTGCCCGGCGACACCGGGCCGCGCAATGAGGTGGTCGTCCAGGCGGGCCATCTTTGCGGATATGGCGCCCCGCTCGCCCAGGCGGTGGCGCTCAGCGGCGCCCGGGTGAAGACCGCGGGACAATCCACCAAATGCGCCGACTACCAGGTGGCGGGTGCCTTGGGCGATACGGTCGCGGCGGGCCTGTATGTGGTTTCCCACCACGCGGTGCATTACGGCCAATGCCCGCTGCGGCGTTTCGCGGCCCTGTGCCGCGACGCCGAGGTTCCCGTCATTGTGGATGCGGCTTCGGAGTACGATCTGCGCGGCTTTCTGGCGGCGGGCGCCGATATCGTGGTCTATTCCGGCCACAAGTTTCTCGGCGGCCCGACCGCCGGGATTGTGGCCGGGCGCCGGGACCTCATCCGCGCGGCCTACCTGCAAAACATCGGCATCGGGCGCGGCATGAAAATCGGCAAGGAGAGCATCTTCGGCGCGATTGCCGCCCTCAAGGCGTGGGAAAACCGGGACCACGCCGGCATCCGCGCCGCCGAGGAGCGGATTGTTGCGAATTGGAAGGCGGCCCTGGCTGGCATCGAGGGGGTTCGGGCGGTTCCGGTCGCGGACCCGACCGGGAATCCGATCACCCGCCTCCAAGTCGAGCTGGATCCGGCGATCCTGGGCTTCAACGCCGCCACCGCCGCCCGCGCCCTCGCCGAGCGCGACCCGGCGGTCATCGTGCGCAACCACCAAACCGAACTCGGCTTTTTCCAGCTCGACCCCTGCAATCTGAAGGACGGCCAGGAAGCCCTGGTCGCCACCGCCCTGCGGGAGGTGTTCGGCGGCGCCCCGCCCCCGGCACCGCAAGCCGGCGACGATGCGATTCCCCGCAACAGCGCCGTCGCCGGCTATCTGCAATGGGATCCGAACGGGAT
>JAPOTO010000145.1:7606-16436 GCA_026709135.1 Gammaproteobacteria bacterium
TATAATCCCCGCTTGGGGAAGCTCTGATTTGATCAGAGCTTCCTGTGGAGAGGTGCCAGAGCGGTTGAATGGGCTTGACTCGAAATCAAGTGAGGGTGCAAGTCCTCCCAGGGTTCGAATCCCTGCCTCTCCGCCATACGGTTTCAGTGGCTGGGATGGGAACCTTTTGATTTTGGCGGTGATTATGATTTTCAAGCCAACTTTCGGCATCAACAACGCCGACACGCGAATCGCGTTCGTGGAGAAACCGGCATGATTTCACGAAGCCCAGCATGGCTTGCCGCTTCGGTTCTTTTGCTGGCGCCGACGGCTGTTCAGGCGGGGGCCGCGGCGGCGCCATTGCCTGATGGCCGGGAAATCATGCGCCAGGTTGAGGATTACCTCCGCGAGTCGGCAGATTCGGCCTTCAACCGCATGCAATTGTCGACTTGCCGCTTCGGTGTCGGCGACAACCGCATCACCTGCGCCGAGCGGCCCCGGGTCAAAGCGCTGGAATCGATCAGCAAGAATTATGGCCCGGAGGGGCTCGACAGCCGCTCGGTCACCATCGTGCTCGAGCCCGCCGACGAGCGGGGCATCGGGCTGCTCAGCTATGTCTACGACGAAGCCGAGCGGCAGAATGAATCGTGGATTTATCTCTCCGCGCTCGGGCGGGTGAAACGCATCGCCAGCGGCAATTCCGACGAGGAATCCGAAGCCGCCTCGCTGTTCGGCTCGGAGTTCACCACCGAGGACACGAGCGTCAGCAAGCTCGATCAGTACGCAATCAACCTGCTTGAGGAATCGACCGTGGGCGGCAGGGAGGTGTGGGTGATCGAGATGATCCCCAACGCGCAACGCGCCAGGGAAACCCGCTACGGCCGCACCGTGAATTACATCGACAAGGAGCGGTTTGTGAACCTGCGCGCAGACCTGTACGACCACCATGGCGGGGCCATCAAGCGGATGCAGGCTTCCCAGGTGGAGATGGTGGACGGTTTCTGGATGGCGAGATCGGTGACGATGATGAATCTGGTAACGAACCGGCTATCCAATATGGCGGTTCTCGAGATCTACACCGGCATCGACGTCGACGACGAAATGCTCTCGCAACGCACCCTCACCGACGCCGCGTTCCGCGAGAGCCGCCTGCAAGCCATCCGCGCCCAAGTCGATTAGAAAAGCCCTGATTCGGCCCGCGCTCGGGCGGGCCGCGGCGGCGGAATCGATAGCAGTCGTCTTTTTGTCATCGTACTTTACATTTAGACGCCCAAATGCATAATTGGGTGCCATGGCTACGATTGAACGCCCGTTCTGGTTGACGCGCATCCACGAGGCTTGGAGGAGGCGATCAATTGCCTGGCTTTCCGGGGTGCGCCGGGCGGGCAAGACGACGATCGCCCGCATGTTGCCCGGCTCGGTGTACATGAATTGCGACCTGCCCTCCGCGGTTCGCGCGCTCGCAGACCCGGAATTGTTTTTGCAGGATCAGTCGCCGGAAGCCACACTGGTATTCGACGAGGTGCACCGCTTGGATGATCCCAGCCGGCTGCTGAAGATCGCCGCCGATGAATATCCCCGCCTGAAGATTTTGGCGACCGGCTCGTCCACCCTGGCGGCCACGCGCAAGTTCCGCGATTCGCTGGCCGGGCGCAAGCATTCCATCCATCTGTGCCCGGTGCTGTGGGAAGAATGCGGCGACCCTTTCGGCGCGCCGGAACTTGACCGCCGGTTGCTGCACGGCGGCTTGCCCGAGCCGTTGCTGGCGGTTGGCAAAGACCCGGAGTTTTTCAGCGAGTGGATCGACAGTTTTTACGCCCGCGACATCATGGAGTTGTTCGGCATCCGCAACCGGTACGGGTTTTTGGCGCTGTTTCGGCTTTTGCTGCGGCAAAGCGGAGGCCAGCTTGACTATTCCCGGCTCGCGAGTTCAGCCGAATTGAGCCGCGCCACGGTCAAGTCCCATATTGCGGCCATGCAGGTGGCCCACGCGATCCGCCTGCTGCGCCCGTATCACCGCGGCGGCAAGCGCGAAATCGTCAGCCGCCCCAAGTGCTATGCCTTCGATACCGGTTTCGTCACATTCGAGAAAGGCTGGGACGCAATCCGCGACGACGACCGGGGATTGTTGTGGGAACACCTGGTGCTGGACAGCCTGTGCGCGCGTTTCAACGAAAGCGATATCTTCTACTGGCAGGACAAGTCCCGCCGCGAAGTGGATTTCGTCATCCGGCACAGCCGCGGCCGGGTCGACGCGGTGGAATGCAAGATCAACCCGGAAAGGCTCGACGCCGCGCCAGTCGGCGCATTCCGGCACCTCCATCCAAGCGGCGAAAACATCGTCATCAGCCCGGCGGTAAGCAAACCCTACAAATTCCACCGCCGCGGACTGGTGTTCACCGCCTGCAACACCAGCGATTACCCGCTTTAATGGGGTACGCCTTCAGGCGAAATCAAGCGCGCGCTCTCGGTGCCCGCATCCGGATTTCGGAGAACCAGGGAATTCAAGAAACCATGGCTGTGACGTTCAAAGCGGCACGCGGCGCGGATGTACCGCTGTGGCTCCGCTTAATCGTGGGATGGTCTGGCGAATTGGCTTCCGGTCAGCGTGCGGCGCGGACCAGATAGCGCTGGAGCAGTTGTTCGACGAGATCGTCCACGCCGGGGACGAATAGCACGGCGAGGATCGTGAGCGCTATGGCTATAGCTACTGCCCAGTAGAAGATCTTCATGTTTCGCTTCCTCTCCGTTCGCGTTTTGGTTGCGGATTTTGTTCCGGGCTAGTTCCGCGGCGCAGCCTCGAAAACCCAGACGTCGCCGGCTTCGATTCCGGCCCTGGTGGTTTGCGAGGGGTATTTGCTGGTGATCGCCGCGGCGATCGCGTCGAGTTCGTCGCCGGATCGAATGCGGTGCAACTGCCGCTCGTAGCGCACGCCATTGATGCGGATGACCGCCCTGCCATCGCGTTCGGCCTGCGCCGGCCATCGTTTCCAGATGCGGCCGACCGTGGTGCCCATGTAGCCCGACCAGACATACAACTTGCCTCGCGCCTGGGCGATCCAGATGCGCCGCGATTGCGCGGGGTTCAGCAGTTGCAATTCGACCGTGGGAACCTCGTCGACGAGACGCCAGTCCGGCTCGGGCCCGGTGTGCAACTCCCCCGCCAGCAGCGGCCCGCCGGAAAACACCCGGTTGGGCCCGTCGGCGAAGCGCTGCTTGGCTGCTGCGGTGGCGACCGCCGCGGCGGGAATCGCCATCAGGCACAGCGCGATGATCAACAGTCTTTGTAGCAGTTTCATTTGTTTCTCTCCCCCGCGATTGGTCGATGATCAGGGCAGGCGGAACACGAACAGGGTGTTACCGCCGCCGCGCTGCCGCAATTCCGGCGTCAACATGCGGTAGCTGACCCCGCCGCCCGCGGCGATGGCGATGTATTGCGCGCCGTCCACGCTGTAGGAAACCGGGAATCCGCCGGCGGTGGAATTGAGAATCTGCTCCCAGAGCACTTCCCCGGAGTGCGCGTCGAAGGCGCGGAAGCGCCTGGCGTCATCCGCAACGAATACCAGGCCGCCGCCGGTGGTCAGCACCGAGCCGCCGATGCCGGCGCGTTGCCTGTGGGTCCACAGCGCATCGCCGCTGGCCACATCGACCGCGCTCAGCAGGCCGATCTGGTTTTCCAGGCCCGGCGCAGGCACGATGCGGCTCCTGGCCGAGCGGTGGTGCAGGCCGACCACCGGCTCGACTGGATTGAGCTGGTATTCCATGCAGGCATTGTTGGTTGGCGTGTAGATCGCGTTGGTCTGGGGGCTGTAGGCCACGGCGTTCCAGTTGATGCCGCCGCGGAGCGTGGGGCAGACGAATTTCGTTTGCCGGATCTCGGTGATGTCGAGATCGGTGTTGGTGATGCCCTTGTTGTTCTCGATATCGACACCGGTGATTACATTCTGGTAGTTGGTCTCGCGCGCCCAGAGAAACTCGCCGGTTGCGGCGTCGAGGGTCCAGATGATGCCGGTTTTGCCGGGAATGCCGGTGACCACCTTGCGCCGCTCGCCGGCGCCGATGTCGGGGTTGAACCAGGAAACCGCGTCGGCGTCCGGCGCGACCTCAGTCTCGACGATGATGCGCTCGAATGGATGGTCGAGGTCCCAGTTGCCGCCCGGGATGTGCTGGAAGTACCACACGATTTCCCCGGTGTCGGCGTCGAGGGCGAGGGTGGAGTTGGTGTAGAGCACATCGCCGCCGCGGGTGTCGCGCTGGATCGAACCCCAGGGGATTGGCACGGCGACGCCGATAAAGACGAGGTTGAGCTCGGCGTCGAAACTCGCCGGCATCCAGGCCGAGCCGCCCCGGCGCCGCTCGTTGGGCACGTCGCCCCAGGTTTCGCCGCCGGGCTCGCCGACCCGGGGCACGGTGCCGGTGCGCCAGAGCTCCTCGCCGGTATCGGCGTCATGAGCGGTGATCCAGCAACTCGTGTTGATGTAATAGCAGCCCGACATGCCGGCGATGATTTTGCCGGCGAACACCTGGGGGCCGCCGGAATAGTGCTGGCCCACGGTCCAGTCGCCCATGCGCCGATCCCAGGTCACCTCGCCGGTGTAAACATTGAGCGAAACGAGATGGGCGTCGCGGGTGGCGAGCAGAAGCTGGTCCTTGTACAGCGTGCCGTTGCGGTTGGCGCAGGACAGCGGCGCCACGTGATCGACTTCGGGGCGGCGGTACTCCCACAACAGGGTGCCGTCGGTGGCGTCAAGTGCTTCGATGAAATCGCAGGCCTGGGGCAGGAACATCACCCCGTCATGGACCAGCGGCGTGGTCTCCTGCAAGCCCGGGCCCATGGTCCAAGCCCAGGCCAGGCGCAGGCCGCCGACATTGTCCTTGTTGATTTGATCGAGGGGGCTGTAGCCCCAATGGTTGGCGGTGCGGCGCCACATCAGCCAGTCGCCGTCGGCTGGATTGCGCAACTCCGCATCGGTCACCGGCGTATAAGCGTCCAGCGGCGATTGGGCGTGGGAGGGGCTCGCGAGCGTGGCGAGCAGCAGACACGCGGCAAGCGCGATCACCATGGATGGGGCCCGGTCGAGCGGCATTTCTTCTCCGGCCTCGAAAGCGGCGCTGGAAACCGCCGTCGCCATGCCTCTGCGCCAGGGGTTTTGCGCCAAGGTTTTACAAACGCTTTTACGAACGCTTTTACCAGCGACTTCGCGCATGGCTTTGGAATCGGCTTCGGGTACTATGTAGCCCAATTCACCGCGCACGGCAAGGCGGAGTCGGCGGAATGATCCACTCGCGCAAGTTTTCGCAGGCCATTTGCTCAACCGCGCTGGTGCTGTCCGCTGGCGTGTTCGGCCCGTTCGCCGGGGCCCAGGTGGGATTGGGTGCCACCGAGCTTGCCATCGAGCATGTGGCCGGCAATGTTTACATGGTGCAGCGGCCCGGAGGCGGCGGCAATATCGGTGCCTTCGTCGGACCGGACGGTGTCCTGCTCGTCGACTCGCTGTTCGCGCCGATGACCGAGAATCTGCGCAAGGCGGTGGGGGAGGTGACCGACAGCGAGATCCGCTTCCTGATCAACACCCACATCCACCCCGACCACGTCGGCGGCAACGAAAATCTGGCCGCAATGGGCGTGGTGATTTTCGCCCATGACAACACCCGGCTGAAGTTTTTGGAGCAAAGCAGCCACTTTCCGCGCAACGGCGGCAGCTTCGCGCCCCAGCCGCCGGCGGCCGGGCGGCCCGTGGTGACTTTCAACGACGCGATCTCCTTCCATTTCAACGGCGAGGAGGTCCGCGCCTTTCCCGCTCCGCCGGCCCACACCGACGGCGATGTTTTCGTGCATTTCCCCGCATCCGACGTGCTGCATCTCGGCGATGTGTTCCGCACCACGAGCTACCCGGTCATCGACAAGTTCAACGGCGGCAGCCTGCGGGGCACGATCGCCGCCCTCGATATGGCCATCGACATGGCCGGCCCCGGCACCCGGGTCATTCCCGGCCATGGCCTTGCCGTCGTCGGACGCGCGGAGATGGTGGCGTTCCGCGACATGATCCTCGACATCCGCGATCAAGTCTACGTGATGATTCGCCAAGGAATGCATCTCGATGCAATCATGGCGGCGCAACCAACCGCGGCCCACGATGCGCAATGGGGGCAGGAGGCGAGCTGGACCGCGGCCGATTTCGTGCCGCTGGTCTATTACGAACTCGGCGGGGCGGGCCGGCTCGAAGATCGGCGATAACGGAGCAGGGCGATGAACCGCATCAACGTCCGCGCGCTTGCGCCAGCCGGCATTTTGCTCGCCATGCTGCTGCCGGCGGGAAGTGGCTCAGCACAGACCGCCGAAGACGAATTCGCTATCGCGCTTCCCAGTGCCAGGATCGAACTGCGGGAAGCGCCATCGGCAAGCGAGTTGCTCGCCCCGACCCAAGTCGTCGTATTGGGCACCGGCACGCCGATACCAGACGCCTTCCGCGCCGGCTCCAGCATCGCGGTGATCCACAAGGGCGAGAGCTATCTGTTCGACGCCGGCGCCGGCGCGGTGCGCAACGCGGTCATCGCCCGCTACAAATACGACATCCCCTCGCTGTATCCGAGCCTGATCTGCTGCGTGTTCTTCACCCATCTGCACAGCGACCACACGATGGATTTCGCCGAACTCGCGCACACCCTGTGGTGGCGGCGCAACGCGGCGCTCCAGGCATGGGGGCCGCGGGGCATCGAGGAGATCGCCAGCGGACTGCTGGCAATGAACTCGGTCGATATCGAATTGCGAAGCAGCGGCGTGCAGCCGGTGCAGAACCCGGAAGGCTTCCGGGTCGCGGCCCGGACCATCGCCCCCGGCGTCCTGCTGGAAAAAGACGACCTGGTGATCGAAGCCTTCGCCGTCGACCACGGCGACGTCAGCCCCGCTTATGGCTTCAAGATAACCACCGACGACCTGTCAATCGTCATCAGCGGGGACACAACCTTCAGCGAGGCGGTCGCGGAAAAAGCCCGGGGCGTGGACCTGCTGTTCCACGAGGTGATCAGCCAACAGGGGCTGGCGCGGAACTCCCCCGGATTCCAGCGCTACCACGACAGCGCCCACACCACATCGGCAGAACTGGCGCGGCTGGCGAACATCGCCAGGCCAGGCCTGCTCGTGCTCTATCACGGCTTGTTTTATGGCACCGAGGAAGAACTGGTGCTCGATGAGATTGCCGACGGCTACGACGGCGAAGTCATTCTCGCTGACGATCTCGATGTTTTCCCGCAACACCGGCGTCGCTAAATCTAAATACGAATCTTTATCATTACTATTTACATAAGAACAATCTTCCGCTAGCATCCCCCGCTTGAGTTTGAACCTTCAACTTGGGAATTGAGTTCATGAAAAGCGGACCCATCGAGATACAATCGAGCCTTCAAGCTTCAATTTGCGCTATCCTGCTGGCGTTTTCATCCTGCGCCACGGAGCCCGTGGCCGACATCGGGGCTGCGGACGAGGCGTTTAATTTCGGCGTTATGATCATGGCCCATGGCGGCAGCGAAGAATGGAACGCGCATCTGACTGAGGCGGCGGAACCGCTCAAGGAAAGCTATCCGGTGGAGATCGCCCTGGGCATGGCCGACGCCGGCTCGATCGAGGATGCCGTGCGCAGACTGGAATCCCGCGGCGTGAACCACGTTGGCGTGGTGCGGGTGTTCATCTCCGGCGAAAGCTGGTACGACCGCACCCTGCAAATACTCGGCGTGCGGGACGGCGCGCCGCCCAAGCCGGACCCGGAGCGGCTTAAAGAGATGAGGGCCAATATGGGGATGCCGATGGGGTTCTGGAAAATCGATACCGACCTGGCCTTCCACGTCAGCGTCGATGGACTGGCCGATGCCAGCGAAATCGACGAGGTAATCACTGCCAGAATCCGCAGCCTCAGCACAGACCCGGCCAAGGAAGTCGCCGTGGTCATCGCCCATGGCCCGGGCGACGATGCTGAAAACCGCCGCTGGCTCGCAAAGATCGCCGAGCGAACCAGGCATGCCGACAAACAACTGGGGCTGCGGGAGATTCGGGTTTTCACCTTGCGCGAGGACTGGCCCGAGAAAAGGCGGCAAGCGGAACAGGAAATCCGCGCGTACATCGAACAGGCGAACGCGCGGGGATTGACCCCGATCGTCGTCCCTTATCGCTTGCAGGGCTTCGGCCCTTACGAGCGCGTGCTGAATGACCTCGACTATCGCGCCAACGGGCTCGGCCTGCTGCCACACGCGAATGTCGCGCTATGGATTGCAAGGCAGGCGCAACAATTGGAAGCACAAGCCGCCGCAGCCAAAGCAGCCCCCGCTTTGCCGGCGGGATTTTGAGGAGCTTGAGTCATGCCCATGCCGGAGTATTTCGAGGATTTTGAAGTCGGCGCAACGCAAAAATTCGGCGAGTATCGCGTCACCCGGGAGGAAATCCTCGAGTTCGCCGCGAAGTACGATCCGCAGTCGTTCCATCTCTCCGACGAGGCGGCAGCCAAGACCTTGTTCGGCAGCCTATGCGCCTCCGGCTGGCATACCTGCGCCATGTTGATGAGCATGATCGTCGAGAACATGCAAAGTGCCGGCCCAAGCGGCAACTCAGGCGCCCTCGGCTCTCCCGGCATCGACGAAGTGCGTTGGACCAAACCGGTCTTTCCCGGCGATACGCTGCGCGTGGAATCGACGATTCTCGACAAGAAGCCCTCGCGCTCGCGCCCGGAAATCGGCACGATTTACATGCAGAACAAGGTCTACAATCAAAACGACGAGCTGGTGATGAGCAACAAGCCCATGGTCATGTACCGCCGGCGCAATCCGGCGGGGCAGTGAGCAGCCAGCCATGAATAGCGGC
>JAPOTO010000113.1 GCA_026709135.1 Gammaproteobacteria bacterium
CGAACGGCCAGTTGAAGCAGACATTGTCCGGGGCGACATCGTGGATTTGCTGCTGGCCCGGGCTGGCCGCATCGGCCGTGCCCGACACCGCGAGCAACGGGCGGTAGCGCACTTCGACGAGTTCCGCCGCGTCCCGAGCCTGTGTCAGTGTTTCGGCAATAACAATCGCAACGTGGTCGCCAACATAGTTCACCTTGCCCTGGGCCAGCGCCGGATGCGCGGGCGCCCGGTGCGGCTCGCCATCGTCGCTGGTGACGGTGACGCCGCAGATGAGCGGGCCGATGCCGTCGGCGGCGAGATCGTCGCCGGTCAGCACGGCGACCACTCCCGGCGCGGCCGTGGCGGTGCGCGTGTCGATGCCCTCGATGATGGCGTGGGCGTGGGGCGAGCGGAGAAAAACCGCGTGGGTCTGGCCGGCCACATTAATGTCGTCGGTGTAGCGGCCCTTGCCGAGCAGGAAGCGCTGGTCCTCCTTGCGGCGCACGCTGGCGCCGATGCCGTGTTCGGTCATGACTCCCCTCCCATGGCCCGGGCGCCGTCCCGGATCGACTTGACGATGTTCTGGTAGCCGGTGCAGCGGCAAATGTTGCCGTTGAGTTCCCGCCGCACGGTGTCGGCGTCGAGATCATTGCCGTGGCGGTTGACGATGTCGAGGCCCGACATCACCATGCCAGGAGTGCAAAAGCCGCATTGCAGGCCGTGGTTGTCCATGAAGGCTTGCTGCATGGGGTGCAGTTCCGCCCCCTCGGCGAGCCCTTCGATGGTGGTCACCTCGCTGTCCGCCGCCATCGCCGCGAGCAGGGTGCAGGACTTGACGGACTTGCCGTCGATCAGGACCACGCAAGCGCCGCACTGGCTGGTGTCGCAGCCGACATGAGTGCCAGTCAGCCGCAGTTGTTCCCGCAGGAAATCCACGAGCAGGGTGCGCGGTTCCACCTCGCCCGAAACGGACTGACCATTGACAGTCAGATCAATCTTCATAAGTCAATTTCTCCTTGCCTGTTTCCGCCCGGCCCCGAAGCCGGGCATCCACGGCATAGTAAAGCAAAAATTCAGCCGGATTGCCGCCAAATATCGGCAATTCCCATTTTGACCAGAACTTCCTTAAATCAGCCAGACAACAATCAAGGCCGCGATGAGAAGCACCACGCCGAGGCGGACCAGCTTGCCGGTGCCAGACCCGGATTCCGCGCCAGATTCGGTACCGTTTTTGGTTTCAGCCGCGCCGGGTTCTTCGGGCGGCGGCTCCATGTTGGCGATTGCCTCGCCGAGGCGGGTGAAGAACTGGTCGGCGAGCTTCTTCGCGGCGCCGTCGATGAGGCGGCCACCCAACTGGGCGAGCTTGCCGCCGACGCTGGCGTCGAGTTCGTAGTTGAGCAGGGTGTCTCCGCCATCGGCTTCGAGTGAAACCCGGGCGCCGCCATTGGCGAAGCCAGCCGCGCCGCCCTGGCCTTTGCCCTGGATGACATAGCTGTTGGGCGGGTCGAGTTCGCTCAACTCGATGGCGAAACGGAAGCTTGCCTTCACCGGCCCGATGCGGTTGGTGATGCGGGCGTTGTAGCGGTTTTCCCCATCGCTCTCGAAACTTTCGCAGCCCGGAATCGCCGCCCGCAGGATTTCGGGGTCGTTCAAAGCCTCCCAAACCTGCTGGCGACCGGCGGCAATGCGCTGCTGCGCCTTCATTTCCATGGTCGATCATCCCCTGGTTCCAGTGTCCCGAAGCATAGCATCCCCCAGCGCAAAGCAACACGCGCCGCTGCATTTTCTGTCATTCCGAGTGCGGGGAAGTTATTGGCTTCGATCCGGCGGCGACTCACACTGGCAGGTTTAACAGCGGGAATACCATCCCGGCTCAAAAAACAATACGATAGCGCCACTGAATCGTTGCAATCTAGTCAACCAAAAGGACTCCACATGAACGGCGCCAAGGCCCTGATCGAAACGCTGGCCGATTGCGGCATCGAGTACTGCATCGCCAATCCCGGCACTTCCGAAATGCATTTGGTGCAGGCGCTCGACAGCGTGCCGCGGATGAAATCGGTGCTCGCCCTGTTCGAGGGCGTGTGCACCGGCGCCGCCGACGGCATCGGCCGGATGACCGGCAAACCCGCGGCGACGCTGCTGCATCTCGGGCCGGGCCTGGCCAACGGCATTGCCAACTTGCACAACGCCCGCCGCGCCAATTCGCCGATGGTCAACATCGTCGGCAACCATCCGCATTACCACGTCGGCTTCGACGCGCCGCTGACCTCCGACATCGAAACGCTGGCGCGAAACTACTCGTGCTGGATGAAATCCTGCTCCACCAGCGCCAGTCTGGCCCAAGACGGGGCGGATGCGTTCAGCGCCAGCCTGCGCGGACACGGCGGCAGCAAGGGGCAGATCGCCACCCTGATCATGGGCGCCGACGCGGCCTGGGGCGAAAGCCCCGGCCCAGCCAAACCAAACCCAACACCCGCCCGGCCGAAAGTCGATGAACAAGCGGTCGGCGACATCGCCGAACGGCTCGGCAACGGCGAGCCAAGCGCACTGCTCCTCGAACACCATGCAACCACCCCCGCCGCCCTCGAAGCCGCCGGCCGCATCGCCGCGAAAACCGGCTGCCGGCTGCTCAACGGCACCTTCCCGGCGCGGGTCGATGGTGGGCCGGGGCGCGTCGCGGTCGAACGCCTGCCCTACTTCCCGGAACAGGTGCTCGCGGCAACCGCGGGCATCGAGCAACTCGTGCTCGTCGGCGCCGAGCCGCCGGTCAGTTTCTTCGCCTATGAGAACGTGCCGGGGCGACTGCTCCCCGACGGCTGCGCGCTCAGCCGCCTCAGCGCGGTCGACGAAGATTCCATCGACGCGCTCGAACGGCTTGCGGAAACGCTCGGCGCCGAGAAGGAACAGGCGAAACGCTTCGAACGCAAGGAAATACCGGCACCCGAAGGCCCGCTCGACACGCGCAACATCGTCCAGGCCATCGCCGCGACAATGCCCGAGGCAGCCATCGTCTGCACCGACTCCGGCGGCGGCAACGTGGCCTACCCCTTCTGCCAGAACACCGCGCCCCATAGTTGGCTCAGCCTCACCGGCGGCGCCATCGGCCAGGGCGGCCCAGTCGCCACCGGCGCCGCCCTCGCCTGTCCCGACCGCCCAGTGCTCGCCCTGCTAGGCGACGGCGGCGCCGCCTACACCAACCAGAGCTTCTGGACCCAGGCCCGGGAGGGCCTCAACGTCACCACGCTGATCTTCGCCAACCGCAGCTACAACATCCTCAATGTCGAATACGCCAGGCTCGGCATCACCGAAGCGGGAGAAATCGCCGCCAGCCTCTTCGACATCGGCAACCCCAACATCGACTGGACAAAAATGGCCGCCAGCTTCGGCGTCCCCGCCGCCAAAGCCGACACCGCCGAAGAACTGACAGCTCTGCTAAAACGCAGCCACCAAGAACCGGGCCCGTTCGTCATTGAGGCCAGTGGGGAGATGGGGCGTTAGATTTTTTCAAACCATTCAGACTGGATTTCAACGCTCTCAACCTTTTCAACTCTTATGCCAAGCCGGTGTTCTTTCAATAAATCACAGAGACGATCACCATTTATGAGATCAATTGCGATTGCTCCCTCCCGGGTCGCCTCATCCGATGCATGTGAAGTAAATTCGCCAGTGGTAATGAATAATCCTTTGTCAGCCCTGCCCTGCAAAGCTCCCCGGAAATCCCTGATTTCTTTTGGAGTGACAGCCCCCTTCCATCTCTTGCATTGAAAGTACACTTGAAATGAAACAAGGTTTACCCGCAATACACCAACCCCATCGATTCCTCCATCGCCAGACTGACCTCTAACCTCGACTTTTGTGAATCCAGCTTCCCGCAGAAGTCGTTGCGACAATCTTTCAAAAGCATCAGGTTTCATTTCTCCCAAAACATTCAAAAGTATCATCTTCCAATCCTCTGATACATCTGGAGAACCTTCAAGATTGATTTGTTCAGCACTTTCGTTTTGTTCGTTTTTCTTCTTTTGTCCAGATCGAATACGTTCTTCCATGAAAACTTGATCATAAATTTTTTTGGTTTCCCTTAATGATGTAATCGTTGACCCGTTTTCTAACAATCGCCAAACTCCACGCGAGGAGTTCTCCAAAGCATTACCGCGTTTCAGATATGTCCTTGCCCAAGCAAGATAATAATTGAGGCGAGGTTTCTTATTGTCCGGCATCATAAACGACTGCTCTTCTTCAGTAACTTGTTCTTGCTCGATCACTTTTTCTTCGATCTCTTGGATAGTTCCAGAATCTCCCAGGCCCTTCAGGGCGTGAATCGTCGCCAACATCATGCCCGATAAGTTGGGGTGACTTTTTTCTTCTATAATGAATAATCTTCTTTTCATTAGTTCTTTTCCTCAAATCTAAAGAGCCAAGATATTGCCATGCATCGTCAGCGCGACCGAAGTAAGGGTACACCAATCAGCAGGGCTTGAGCACCCCTTGGGTCCATCCAAAAACAAACCACGGTGCTGCCAAGCCCTTGTTGGGCACGGCTCTCGTCGAGTGGGATGGCGCAAACACCGCTCGCGGATGGCAGGGGCGAGAGCGGCCGTAGCGGTGCAAGAGGACTATCTCGGCGGTCGAGGCTGGTCACAGCGCTCAGTCACGGCCTTGGACCAAGGGGATACTTTGACTTCGCAATGGCTTGACAGTATTACATCGATGTAATATAAGTGCGCTTATGGCTTGGAATGTCGAGTACACGGATGAATTCGGAGGCTGGTGGGCGAGCCTTGGGAATCGTGCGCAGGAAGAGCTGGCTGCCGTGGTTGAATTGCTGGCGGAACATGGGCCTGAACTCGGGTTTCCCCGCTCTTCGGGCGTGGCAGGCTCTCGGCACGGCCATCTGCGCGAGCTGCGCATACAATGCGGCGGGCGCCCCATCCGTGTGTTCTACGCCTTCGATCCTAGGCGAACCGCAATATTGCTGTTCGGCGGAGACAAAACCGGTGATGGCAGGTTCTACAGGCGTATGGTTCCGCTGGCTGACAGGCTTTACGACGAACATATGGGCGAATTGAAAAAAGAGGGCTTGATCGAATGAGCGGACGGCATCCCTTTGAAAATTTGACCCGGGACTTCAGTCCCGAGCGTCGGGCGCGGGTGGACGCGCGCAAGGTGGAGCTGCGCGAGGCCATGCTTCTCCATGAATTGCGGGAGGCGCGGGCTTTGACCCAGAGAGCAATCGGCGAAGCCCTGAGCGTCAAGCAGCCGGCGGTCGCCAGACTCGAAAGGCGGGCGGACATGTATGTTTCCAACCTGCGGGCTTATATTGAGGCCATGGGCGGACAATTGAAAATTGTCGCCGAGTTTCCGCAGGGCAGCGTGGCGATAACCAATTTCTCCCAAGCAGGGGAGGACACTACGCCAAACAACCCGCCCCCTGCTTCCAACTGAAATCTCGCTGGATGCGGCTTGGGCGGGTACAGCCACTTCACGGCGACGCTGGCATCGATCATGCAGACCTTCATTGGCAAGCGTCTCGACCGTGTTTGTCGCAGAATGGCGGAGAGGGGGATGGGAGTCCCTAGGAGTCTACGGCGCAGGCTCCTAGCCCGAAAACTCGGGATTGTCCAGCGCACGGCGGTAGAGTTTCAGTGTCAGCGGCGAGAGCAGTAGTGCGGGCAGGCCGAAAATCAGCGGAATCACCGCGACGCTGTAGCGCACGCCATCGGCGCCGAACACCTGATCGTTGAGCAGCCCCACCAGGCTCGGGCCGAGAAACAGCCCCGCCAAGCTGATCGCCATGTAATACAGGGCGATGGTTTGGGCGCGGATGCCCACCGGGACGATCTTGAGCAGCGCGGTAACCCCCACCGAGGAGATGAAAGCCCCGCCGATGGTCGAGGCGGAAACGACGATGAAGGCCGCGATGTCATTGCCAAGCAGCGGCCCGATGACCGCCATCGGCACCGAAAGAAACAGCCCGAGGATCGCGATCCGCATCGGCGCGTCGCGCTGCCCGCGCCCGGTCTGGCGGTCCGACAACCAGCCCGCGAACATCACCGACACCGGGCCGATCACAATCAGCAGCAGGCCATCGTAGAGCGCGAACACCTCCACCGGCCAGCCGAAGGTGCGGTCGAACATCACCGCGAGCCAGCCCTGGCTGTAGGCGACGATGGTCATGTAGCAGAACACGCTGACAAAACAGCCGTAGGTCAGCGCGTGGCGGCCCACATGCCGGAACATGTCGCCGAGATTTTGCCGCCCGGCGCCGGTGGGCGCGGTGATCCTGGGTGGCTCGCGCATCAGTAGGAAGGGCACCGCGAGCAGCAGCCCCGGCAGGCCGGCGATGAGAAAGGCGATTCGCCAGGGCGTCAGTTCGCCAACCAGCGGCAGCGTGATATTGCCGGCGCTGTTGGTCCAGAACAATACCGCCGAGCCGAGCAACGCCGCCAGCGCCGCGCCAACCGACAGCGCGCTGGAATACATCGCAATCGGTTTGCCGCGCCGCTCCTCCGGGAAGGAATCGGCGATGAGCGACATCGCGCAGGGGCTCAGGGCGGCCTCGCCGATTCCCACCGACACCCGCGCCACGAGCATCTGGGCGAAGTTCCGCGCCAGCCCGGAAAGCGCCGTCGCCATCGTCCAGATCGACACCCCGGCGGCGACGATCCAGGTTCGGCGCGTGCGGTCGGCGAGATAGCCAAGCGGCAGGCCGATGGTGGCGTAGAAGATGCCGAAAGCGGGGCCGAGCAGAATGCCGATCTGGAAATCGCTGAGGCCAAGATCGGCCTTGATGGGGTCGATCAGCAGGCTGAGGATGTAGCGGTCAACGAAGGAAACCACATAGGCGATGGTCAGCAGCGTAACCAGCAGCCAGGCCCGGGAAGGCGGGGGATATTGTGGTGGATGACTGACGGCTGCCTGGTTATTCATGCCATTCTCGACGACCACTCTGCGTTATGTGCGGAGCGAAGCACCCCACCTTGTCATTCTACGCGGGGAACAACATCCTTCCGGGCCAGCACTGCGTGAGTCCCCGTCCGCTGGGCGGTGTTCAGCGGGCGTGCGAGGCAGGAAGCCGAGCCCGAAGCCTACAGGGATGTATTCACGGCGTCCGCTGAACACCGCCCAGCGGACGGGGACGACTCGAAGCCACTCCCCTATGGGGCGGCATGAATCGAAATCGCAATCGAAATCCCAAATCAATATTGCTACGCAGCCGGCACGGGGGCGGTGATGCGGTAGATGACCACGAGGTTGCCGTCGGCGTCGAGGATGCCGATTTCGCGGCCGCGCCGGCCGTCGTGGGTGAGCAGTTCCTCTTCCGGGAACACCTCGTAGCCGCCGGCCCGGGCCCGGGCGACCACGGCGTCGGGGTCGTCAACATGGAGCACGATGGTCGAGCGCCTCGGCTCGGGGAGTTTTTCGAGGCCGGCGACTTCGGTCAGCGCCATGACCCGGGGCTGGTCCGTCGCGCTCAGGGCGACGAAGCCGATGGGCTTTGAACGGTCGAGACCAAACACCACATGGGAGTAGCTGTTGTCGCGGTGCGGTTTGCCGAAGGCCACCTCGAAGCCCAGCACATCGACGTAGAAGCGCAGGGCGGCGTCGATGTTTGAGACGAGGAAATTGGCGCGTTGGAAACGGATGCTCACGCGGATGCTCCCTGTTGCTAAGTTTTGGTTGCGGTTTTGGTTGCCGGGGGATGCTCGATCCGCAGCACCTGGTTGCATTCAAAAATGTGGCCGTCCGGGTCGTATAGAACGGTTCCCTTCAGGTGGCGGATCTGGCCGCCGGCGCCGGTCACGGTGAACAGGCGCTCGCGGGTTTTGATCCGGGTGCCGAGTTCTTCGGCCCGGCGCGCGAGTCCGCCGGCGTCACTGGTTTCGACGACGAAAACCGGCGTGCCGAAGCCAACCGAATAGTCGATCTCCGGCGCCGGCAGCGGCGGGTCGAGCCATTGCAGCAGGCCGATCATGCCGATCTTGTCATCCTCGGCCTTGAGGATGACAAGATGGGTGCGGTCGCCGGGGTTGCCGGCGGCGATGCCCTCGCCGGAGAGCACATACTCGGTGTCGAGCCAGACCGACATCCCGAGCACATGCTCGTACCAGCGCACACTCGCCGCCATGTCCCGCACGATCAGCGTGGTGCGCTTGATGATGTTGCGCACTCGCGGCTGATCGTTCATTCCGTCATTCCAATCTCCAGCCCTGCCGGGTGCTTACAGGTTCACCCGGAACGTCAGGCCAGCCCGGCGCTTCTCCGGCAAGGTGGCGCCGATGGCCCGGGCGTAGAAGGCGGTGCCCGACCCCTGCACATAGCGGATCAACGCAGGCGAGGTGTTGTTGTCCAGCGCGTTGGCCACCCACAGGTCGATGGCGTAGCGGTCGTTCGTGAAACCCGCGCGCAGGTTGAGGATGTCCCGGGCACCCGTGTGGGCGAGGTTGTAAACCTGGGCATAGCGCTTGGAGTTGTAGCTCCAGTCGGCCCGGGCGAACCAGTTCCAGCCGCTGTCGAGTTGGCCGTAGAAGCTGGTGCCCAGGGAGGCCTGGTGCTTGGAGGTCTGCGGCAACTGCTGGCCGGAAAGGATCACATCGCCATTGGGGGCGTAGCCGAAGATGCGCGCGGCCTCTCTCCATGTGCCCGGGACGGTTGTGGCGTTCGCTTCCAGCGACAGGGTGAACTCTTCGATTTCGCTGTCGATGAAGGCGTAGGCGACATAGGCATCCCAAGAGTCGGTGAGGCGCATGTTGATATCGGCCTCCAGCCCGGTCAGGCTGGCTTCGCCGATGTTTTCCAAGATTGAGAAGGTGCGATTCTGGCCGCCTACCGAGACGTTGCGCGTTGTGGTGAGCTGCATGTCCTCCCAGTTGGTGAGGAACACCGCCACGTTGGCTTCGGCGCGGCCTTCCATCAACAGGCTCTTGACGCCGACTTCATAGCTCACCGCGTTCTCCTCCTCCACCGGCCTTTCCGCCTCGGTCAGACCCGCGCCGGCGTTGATGTCGCCCGGTTTGTTGCCAAACCCGACATTGCCGTAGATCAGCGTGTTGTCGTCGTAGCGGTAGCTCAGCGTGAGCTTGGGCAGCACGGCGTCGAAGCTTTGCTCGAGCCAGGTGTTGCCATCCTCGGGCCGGACAGAGATGTCATCCTCGTTGTAGCGCAGCTCGGCGCCGAGGGTCAGTTGATCGGAAAGATCGAACTGCACCGAACCGAACACGGACCGGCTGGTTTCCGCATTGGCGCCGTTGTCCCCGAACTGCTGGGCCGGGTCATACGCGGCTCGGCAATTCGCCGGATTCGCGCGGAAGAAAGTGAAACCGCAGCCGCCGTCGCTCGAGGTGATCTGCATGTCGGACGCCTCGGAGTCGTAGTAGTAGGCACCCACCAACCAGCGCAGTCCGGTGCCCTCGCCGCCGCTGAGGCGGAACTCCTGGGAGAAGTCCTCGAATTCGTCGTCATCCCAGGTCAGAAAGCCGAGCCGCGCCGACTGTCGGAAGTAAGTGATGTACTCGGGCTGCCCGAAGGTCTGGTCCTGCGCCTGCTCGGTTTCGACATTGTTGAGGCCGGTGAGGGAGGTGAAGGTCATGTTGTCGCCGATTTCGTAATCGAAGCGCAGGCCAAGCCGCAGGCTGTCGCGTCTTACGCCGGAGAAGGGGAAGTAATCCGTCTCGAGGCTGGTGCGCTCGCCGCCGCCGCTGTTCTCCAGCAACGTGGACACATCCATCTCGCCACAGTAATAGCCTGTTCCCCCGTAGGGCGCGGTGTGCAGCGAACTGCCAGCATTCCGCCCGCTGACTGCTACTGCTGTTGCCTCCGGGGTGCCGGCCGGCGGCTGCGGATGCGGCGTGCCGCGGGGCGTCTGGAAGCAGTTGTTCAAGCTGGCGGGCAGCATGCCGATGGCGTATTGCCCGTCGTCGGTTGACTCGTAGATGCCGTGCAGGCGGATGTTCAAGCGGTCGCTCGGGGTAAAGGTGGCGACACCGGTGAGACTCGTGGAGCCTTCATCGCCAACCTCGTTCTGGGCCGCAGGCGCGCCGAGGGCGTTGCCGGCAAAGTTGTTGTCATATTCGCCGCCGCGCTCATAGCGGCTGAAGGTCACCGCGAGCCCGACCGTGTCGGACAAGGGCCCGCTGGCATGCAGGTCCACCTGCGAGTAGCCCCGCTCGCCGACAGAGGCCTGGGCTTCGAGATCGAGCGAGTCCCCCGCCTCCTTGAGCACATAGTTGATGGCGCCGGCAAGCGTTGAGCGCCCGTACAGCGCGCTTTGCGGCCCTTTGACGACCTCGACCCGCTGGAGGGCGGACAAGGGCACCGAGGCATTGCCCCGCTCGATGATGATGCCGTCCACGAACAGGCCCGCGTTGGCCCGACCGAGGATGTTGGACTGCCCCCGGATGACCGGGCGGAAGTCGTTGCGGCCGAAGCCCTGGGCGAAATCGAAGCCCGGCGTGCTGTCGGCGATGTCCTGCAGGGTCGCGATGCCCTGGTCCCGCAGCGACTGTTCGGTGAAAGCCGTCACGGACAAGGGAATCTCGCGGAGATTCTCCTCGACCTTCCTCGCGGTGACGATAACTTCCTCGACTTGGACCTGGGCCAGGGTGGGGGCCGCGACTCCGGCCACGGCGGCGGCCACCGCCGCGCTCAATACCGAGCGTTGAATGATTTTTTGCATCGTTGCTCTCCCGATGAGTTGTGTTCGGTGCGCCGCCCGGCCAGCCCGGTTCGGCTCGCGGATTGCGGCGCGTTCCGGTTGAGGGTAGCATATGACCTAAAAATATATCAATATACAAATATGTCTAATTGCAGAGGATCCAGCCAATGAGCAATTCCCGCAAGTTCCGCCTCGCCGGGCCAGCCGCCGCCATTGCCGCGCTCGCTTTGGTCCCGCAGGCATACGGCCAGGACAGCCTGATCGAAGAGATCACGGTGACCGCGCGCAAGGTCGAGGAAAGCCTGAACGACGCGCCGGTGACTGTGTCGGCGTTCACCAACACCTCGATCCAACAGCTCGACATCAACAGCGTCGGCGACATCGCCCGCTTCACGCCGGGGCTGAGTTTTTCCAACGCATTCGGCCGCTCGACCGAAAGGCCGGTGATCCGCGGCCAGGGCAACATCCTCGCCGGGGTGCAGTTCGGCGTGGAAAGCGGGGTGGCGTATTTTGTCGATGGCATGTATTACGCTGGCGACATCTCCACGCTGGACATGGCGAATCTCGAGCGGGTGGAGGTCATCAAGGGGCCGCAGAGCGCGCTCTATGGCCGCAACACCTATTCCGGGGCGATCAATTTCGTCACCCGCCAGCCGGACCAGGAATTCTCCGGTGCGGCGCGGGTGCGCGGCCTTGGCGACGGCGAGCAGGAACTCACCGGCAGCATCGGCGGGCAATTGATCGACGGCGTGCTCGCCATGCGGGCGGCGGTGCGGCATTACGAGTTCGACGGGCAATGGACCAACGAGGTCACCGGCCAGCCGGTGGGGCAGGAACAGAGCGACTCGGTCAATATCACCCTCGATTGGACCCCGAACGAGGCGCTGTCGATCACCGGCCGCCTGCAATACCAGGAGGACGACGACGGCACCCGCCCCTTCTTCCTCCAGCCCGCCACCGAGAACAACTGCTACCCCGGCTTCCGCTCGCTGGCGTACTGGCCGCGGGTTGAAAGCACCAACTCCAACCAGTACTTCTGCGGCGAAATCAAGGCGCGGCCCATCGCCCTCAACGACGGCCCGGACGCCGACGGCGTGGCCAACGTGCTGCCGGGAATCAACCCCGGCAGCACCTTCTTCGGCAATGTCTACGGGCTCGGCCAGGGCGTCGCCTTCAGCGGCGTGCAGCGCGAGCTCAACGTCTATTCGCTGTCCGCCGCCTACGAGCTTGATTCGGGCAACACCCTCACCTTCCAAGTGGCGCGGCGCGACGAGGAGGCCAAGACCGGCTCCGACTCCGACCACGGCCCGACCAACTTCTTCCTCGGCCCGGAGGCCTTCTTCGCCAACACCGGCATCGCCAACTTCGAGGAAACGAGCTACGAGGCGCGCTTCGATTCCGCCGCCGATTCGGCCCTGCGCTGGAGCGCTGGCGTGTTCTATTACGACCTGACCGAAGACGTGATGGACCTCATCCCCGGCGGCACCACCCCCGACGGCATCGACAACTTCATCACCAACTTCGCCGTGTTCGGCTCAGTCGGCTGGGATTTCTCCGACCGCGGCAGCGCCACCTTCGAGCTGCGCTACGCCGACGAGGAGAAGTCCCAGGAAGACATCAACGCCATGGGCGAGCTCGACTTCAGCGGCGCCAAGAGCTTCACCAGCATCGCGCCGCGGGTCACACTTGATTACCGCCTCACCGACAACACCATGCTCTATGGCATCTATTCCGAAGGCATCAAGCCCGGCGGCCTGAATGGCGCCCAGGGCGCGGCCAGGGACCGCGCCGCCTACGACGAGGAGGAATCGCAAAACCTCGAAGGCGGCATCAAAACCGCGCTGTTCGATGGGCGGGCGCAGTTCAATCTCGCCCTGTTCTGGTCCGACATCAGCAAATACCAGCTCACCACGCCGGTTGCCGACCCCCAGGGCGCGCTCAACTCCATCGTCACCAACCAGGCCGACGGCGAAGTCATGGGCGTGGAGGCGGACCTGCTCTGGCAACTCGGCGACAACACCCGGGCCGGCTTCACCTACGCCATCGCCGACTCCGAGTTCACCAGCGGCTGCGACGAGATGCAGTGGACGCTGACCAGCGGCGGCGGCCGCTGGGTTGGCGACGCGGCGTCTTCGATGAACCCCAACGGCGCCGGCGACTGCTCGGTGGCGGGGCACCAGTTCCCGATGGGTTCGAAGTATCAGGCGAGCGGGTTTCTCGATTTCTCCCGCCCCATGAACAACGGCATGAACTTTTTCGGCAACCTCAACGTGAGCTACGAGTCGAAGCGCTACACCCAGTTGCACCAGTCTTCGTACACCGGCGCGGCGACCTTGATTGGCGCCCGGATTGGGGTGGAGGGCGAAAACTGGAGCCTGGCGCTGATCGGCCGCAACCTGACCGACGAGGACTCGGCGATTCTCGCCACCCGCTGGCTGCAATCGCCCTACTTCACTTTCGCCTCGCTCAACGTCGCCCCGGCAACCGCCGACCGCGGCTCGCCCAGGGCCTTCTTCGCCCTGCCGCGCCGCGAGCGCCAGTTCGGGCTGGAACTGAGTTATGGTTTCTAGGCATTGATCTGGATCTGGTTTGCATAAGGATGGGAACAGGAAAATGAAAAGCCGCGATATCCGCTTGCTCACGCGCCGGCGCTTTCTCGCCGGGGCCTCGCTGGTCGCCGCCGGGGCGGCTTTGCCGCCACTGGCCCGGGGCCAGCAAAGCCGCCGGGTCGCGGTGGCCGGGGCGGGGCTTTCCGGGCTGCATGCCGCGCTGCTGTTGCAGGAAGCCGGATTTGAAGTCGTCGTCATCGAAGGCCGCGACCGCGTCGGCGGGCGGATATGGACGCTCGACGATGTGCCCGGCCGCCCCGAGGCCGGCGGCAGCCAGATCGGCTCGAACTACCGGCGCATGCTCGCCGCGGCGCAGCGGGCCGGTGTCGCCCTCGTTGACGACGAAGGCGGCGGCCGAAGGCCCCTGCCGATCTCGTATCTGATCGATGGCCACCCGGAAACCCGGCGCACCTGGGCCGACTCGCCGCGCAACCCCTTCCCGGAGGATTTGCGGGCGATCACGCCCGACCGCTTGACCAGCTACCTGCTGCGCGAGCCGCCTTTCGCCCAAGTTTCCGACTGGCGCGACCCCAGCATGGCCGAACACGATGTCTCCGCCGCCGACTGGTTCCGCGGCCACGGCCTCGATGACACCGGCCTCGCCCTGCTCGGCGCCAACAACAGCTATGGCAACACCTTCGCCGCGACTTCGCTGCTCAGCCTGTACCGGGTGGTGGCGGGCTTCCAGCGCGGCTCGGCGGAGCGCGTCTCGGTGCTTGAAGTCGAAGGCGGCAATCTGCGCCTGCCCGAGGCGATGGCGGCGGGGCTGGCCGAGCCGGTCATGCTGGGCGAGACCCTGACCAAGGTTGAAAGCCTTGGCGCCGGCGGCGTGCGCCTGCATTGCGCGGGCGGGATGGAAGTCGAAGCCGACGCGGCGATTGTGACCCTGCCCGTGCCCGCGCTGCGGCGGGTGGAATTCAGCCCCGGCCTGCCGGCGTTGCAGCGCGAGGCCATCGACAATCTCGCCTGGAACAAAGCCTCTATCGCTTGGCTGGAAGCATCGAGCGAGGAATGGGAAGCCGGCGGCATTCCCGGCTCGATCTGGTCCAACGCCGAATTCGGCCGGCTGTTCGCGAGCCGCGACGAGGCCACCGGCGACGTCCGGGTCACCGCCTGGGTCAATGGCGATGATTGCGACCGCTACGACAGCTTGAGCGAAGAGGAAGCCCGCGGGCGCATCCTCGAGGATATTGCCCGCGCCTGGCCCGGCGCCAGCGGCAACTTGCGCCTGAACGCCTTCGTGCGCTGGGCCGCGGAGCCATTCAGCGGCGGAAGCTGGCCGGCCTGGGCGCCGGGGCAGATCGGCCGCTATTTCGAGGTGCTGCGGCAGCCGGCGGGCGGCATCCATTTCGCCGGCGAACACACCGCCGCGGATTTTTCCGGCATGGAAGGCGCTTTCGAATCCGGCGAGCGCGCCGCCGGCGAAGTCATCGCGGCACTGCGCGGGTGATCGACGACGCCCGGATGCAGCGGCTCGAGGCGCGGCTTGGCGGCCTGCTTGACGATGGCGCCGTCAGCCGGGATGCGCAAACCCGCGACTATCTCGCCCAGGACGTTTTCACCCGCGATAAACCCGCCGGCCTCGTGCTGCGCCCGGCCAATGTCGAACAACTCGCGGCAGCGGTCGCCGAGGCCACCGCCGCCGGTTGCGCGGTGATCCCCCGAGGCGGCGGCATGTCATACAGCGGCGGCTATGTTCCCGCCGAAGCCGATTCGGTGCTGCTCGACCTGCGCGGCATGAACCGGGTGCTCGAAATCAACCGCGACGACATGCACGTCAGCGTCGAGGCGGGAACAAGCTGGCGCGAATTGCGCGAGGCCCTGGCGGGAACCGGCCTGCGCACACCGTATTGGGGCACCTTGTCGGGGATTTACGCCAGCGTCGGCGGCAGCCTGTCCCAGAACAGCATCTTCTGGGGTTCGGGCCATTACGGCTCGGCGGCCGAGTCGGCCCTGTCGCTGAAAGTCGTCCTCGCCGACGGGACGGTGCTGGACACCGGCTCCGCCGGCCGCGGGAACGCCGGCCCGTTCTTCCGTCAGCACGGCCCCGACCTCACCGGGCTGTTCTGCGGCGACTGCGGCGCGCTCGGCGTCAAGGCCGCGGCGACCCTGCGGCTCGTGCCCGAAGTCGAAGGTCGCGCCTTCGGCGCCTTCGCCTTCGACGACTATCCCGCCATGCTCGCCGCCATGGCCGAAATCTCGCGCCAGGACCTGGCGATGGAGTGCTTCGGCTTCGACCCCTTCCTGCAGGCCCAGCGCCTGCGCCGGGAAAGCCTCGCGGCCGACGCCAAAAACTTGCTCGGGGTTATGAAGTCCGCCGGTGGCGTTGGCAAGGCGCTGCGCGATGGCGCGCGCATCGCCGCGGCCGGGCGCGGTTTCATGGAAGATGTCGCCTGGTCGTTCAATGTGATGATCGAAGACCGCGGCACCGAGGGCGCCGCCGAACGGCTCGAAGCGGCGCGGCGCATCGCCGCCGGCGAAGGTGGCCGGGAGTTGCCCGACACGATTCCCAAGGTGTTGCGGGCCAATCCCTTCGGCCCGGTCAACAACATGATCGGCCCCGAAGGCGAGCGCTGGGTGCCGGTGCACGGCATCTTCCCCCACAGCCAAGCCATTGACGCCATGTCCGCGGTCAGTGACTTGTTTGCCAGCCGCGAGCAAACGCTGGCCGAGCACGGCATCGGCGTGGGCTACCTGCTGGCCACGCTATCCACCCATTGCACCGTGCTTGAGCCGGTGTTTTTCTGGCCCGACGCGCTAGAGGAAATCCACCGCCGCAGCATCGAGCCGGCGCATCTGCGCAAAATCCGCGGCTTCCCCGAAAACCCGGCGGCGCGGGCGGCGGTTGTGGCAATCCGCGAAGATCTGATCGCGCTGTTCGCCGAGCTCGGCGCCGCCCACCTGCAACTCGGCAAGTCCTACCCCTACTTGGAAGGCCTGCAAATCCCCAACCGCAGCTTGATCGAAGCCCTGAAAAAGCAACTCGACCCCAACCGCCGCATGAACCCCGGAGCGCTTGGCCTGTGAGC
>JAPOTO010000239.1:0-12763 GCA_026709135.1 Gammaproteobacteria bacterium
GGGCAACCGGCCGCCTTTTGCCGGGCGGGGATTGCCGCTAGAATCGGGCGGTTGGTTGATTGCGGCTGGCGGGCTTGATGATGGCGCGGCATTGGGTTGATTGGTTTGCGGGGCGGGTTCCGCTTTGCCTGCTGGCGCTTGGCTGGCCGCTGGCGGGCGCCGCCCAGACTGGCGCGGTTGATGGCGAATGGCCCTACTATGGGGCCGATGCGGGGATGACGAAGTATTCGCCGCTCGATCAGATCAATGCGGGCAATGTCAACGATCTTGAGATCATCTGGCGGCGGCCGGGGCTGGATCCCTACTACCGCGAAGTCAATCCGAATCAGCGCACCTCGGCCAATCATGTGGCGACGCCCATCGTGCGCGATGGCGTCGGCTATGTTCCCAATGGGGTGGGCCTGGTAGAAGCCTTCGACCCCGGCAGTGGCGGGACGCTCTGGACGCAGCCGGTTCCCGCCGAAGGCGACGGTCTGCCCGGCGCGGTGACCCGCGGAATCGCCTATTGGAGCGATGGCGACCGGGCCCGCATTCTCGTGCAGCGCAACACCTGGCTGTATGCGCTCGATGCGGAAACCGGCGCCGTGCTTGCGGATTTCGGCAACGGAGGTCGCGTCAGCCTGCAGCGCATGCCGGCGGACTTCGAGCGCTACCGCTGGGGCGGCGTGCCCGTGGTGGTGGGCGATTCGGTGATCGTTGGCCAGGGCATGAGCGATACTTTTTCCGGTCGCGAGGCGCCCGCGAGCGAAGTGCAGGCCTTCGATGTCCGCACCGGCGCCCTGCGCTGGACTTGGAGCGCGATTCCCGGGGCGGGCGATGCCGGCGTCGAAACCTGGCAGGACCGCTCCTGGTCCTACACCGGGCACGCGCCGATGTGGGCGCTGATGTCCGCCGACGAGGAACTCGGCATGGTTTACCTGCCGACGAGTTCCGCCACCAACGACATGTACGGGGGACACCGCATCGGCGACAACCTGTTCACCCAAAGCCTGGTGGCGCTCGATGCGGAAAGCGGCGGGATGGCTTGGCATTACCAGATGGTTCGCCACGGATTGTGGGATTACGATATTCCGGCGGCGCCGGTGCTGATGGATATCGTGGTGGATGGCGAGGAGATTCCAGCAATCGCCCAGATCACCAAGCAGGGATTCACCTTTGTTTTCGACCGGCGCACCGGAGAGCCGGTTTGGGATATCGAGGACCGCCCGGTGCCGCAATCCGATGTGCCCGGGGAAGTGACCGCCCCCACGCAGCCTTTCCCGACTTGGCCGCCGCCTTTCGAGCGCCAGGGGGCCACGGTGGAGAACCTGATCGATTTCACCCCCGAGCTGCGCGCCGAGGCGCTGGAGATTTTCTCAAACTACGTCACGGGGCCGCTGTTCACGCCGCCTTCGGTGGCCGAACCCGATGGCCCGCAAGGCACCATCCAACTGCCCGGCTCCCAGGGCGGGGCCGATGTGCAGGGCGCGGCCTTCGACCCGGAAACGGGACACTTCTACATCCCGTCCATCACCTCGCCCTTCGTCGCCGACCTCTTCCCCGGCGACCCGGACCACACCGACCTCGCCTACACCAAAGGCTCGCGGCGCTGGCTCGCCGGGCCGAGGGGTCTGCCGCTGTTCAAGCCGCCCTATGGCCGCATCACCGCCTTCAACATGCATACCGGCGAAGAGCTGTGGATGGTTGCCAATGGCGACGGCCCCCGCGATAATCCGGCAATCGCCCATCTCGACCCCGGCCAGTTGGGATGGCCCGGACGGCCCTCCCCGCTGCTGACCAAAACCCTGCTGTTCATCGGCGAAGGCCAGACCAATCTGCGCCGGGACGGCAGGATGCCGCCGGAGCTGCCGGTGGAACTCGCCACCAACAGCGGCGGCCCTTTCTTCCGCGCCTATGACAAAATGACTGGCGGGATCGAGTGGGTTGTCGAGATGGAAGCCGGGGTGACCGGCGCGCCGATAACTTATCTGCACGAAGGCCGGCAGTTCATCGTCGCCGCCATCGGCGACCGGCTCCACGCCCCGGAACTCGTCGCCTTCGCCCTGCCGGAGTAGCTCAGGCGGCGGGCTGCTTGACGGTGCGCAGGTAGGGCTTGACGGTCTTCCAGCCTTCCGGGAACATCTGTTCGGCCTCCTCGTTGGAAACCGCCGGCACGATGATCACATCGTCGCCTTGTTGCCAGTTCACCGGCGTCGCCACCTTGTGCTTCGCGGTCAACTGCATCGAGTCGAGCACGCGCAGAATCTCGTCGAAGTTGCGGCCGGTGGTCATCGGGTAGGTCAGCATCAGCTTGATCGTCTTGTCCGGGGCGATGATGAACACCGAGCGCACGGTGGCGTTGTTCACCGGCGTGCGGCCTTCCGAGGTGCCGGGCTCGTCGGCGGGAAGCATGTTGTAGCGCTTCGCCACGGCGAGGTCGTGATCGCCGATCATCGGATAGTTGACGCGGTGCCCCTGCACATCCTCGATGTCCCGGGCCCAGGACTCGTGACTGGAAACCGGATCGACGCTCAGCCCGATGATCTTGCAGTCGCGCTTGGCGAACTCCTCGTCAAGCCCGGCCATGTAGCCCAGCTCGGTGGTGCAAACCGGCGTGAAATCCTTGGGGTGGGAAAACAGCACACCCCACTGCTCACCCAGCCAGTCGTGGAAATCGATCTCGCCGTGGGTGGTTTGCGCGGTGAAGTTCGGAGCAACATCATTGATTCGCAGCGCCATTGGATTGTCCTCGGAATAAATTCGGCGGCCCGGCGGGGTTTCCCGCCCCAGCCAAGCATCAAAAACGGGCTGCGGAGTCTACAGAACCCAGCCCACGGCTTCAAGCGCATGAAGCGGGACCGCGGGACGGAAAGCCGCCGGGCCGTGAACTCTGGTCGCTTTCGTTCTGCCCGACTTGCTGTTATGTTTGCGCACTCGTTATTTTTGGGTGACGGGCCATGATCAAAGTTACCTTTATCGAACACGATGGCACGCGGCACGAGGTCGAGGCCACTGCCGGCAATTCGCTGATGATGACCGCGGTGTCCAACAGGCTGCCGGGAATCGACGCCGACTGCGGCGGCTGCTGCTCCTGCGCCACCTGCCACGTTTTCGTCGACAAGGACTGGCTGGACCGGCTGCCGCCTATGCAGGAGGACGAGGACGACATGCTCGACATGACCGACAACCGCCGGGAAAACTCCCGCCTGTCCTGCCAGATCACCATCGGCGAAGAACTCGACGGCCTCGTCGTCACCACCCCCGAGTTCCAGTTCTAACGATGTAAAGCGACCGGCATGCGGAGTGCGTCCATCCAGGAGCGGCAAGCCATGCTCGACAATGAAAACACCGGGTCCAGCGGCTACGCGTCCGGGAGCCGGGCGGCGGGGCGAAAGCGCAGCAAGTGGAGCATGGTCGGCAAAGACCCCTGGACCATGCCCATCGGGGAGATCGACCTCTCCCACCCCGGCATCTGGAAGACCGGGGAGTACCTGCCTTTCCTGGCCCGGCTGCGGCGGGACGCGCCGGTGCACTACTGCCGCAACTCCGCCGTCGGCCCCTATTGGTCGGTGCTCAAGTTCGACGATATCAAGGCGGTGGACACCACCCCCGCCATCTACTCCTCCGAGCCCACCATCGGCATCGTCGACATACTGCCCGATTTCGACGTGCCCTCCTTCATCTCCATGGATCCACCCCGCCACGGCCGCCAGCGCAAAACCGTGCAACCGGTGGTCGCCCCGGACAATCTCAAGCGGCTTTCCGGCACGATCCGCGAGCGCGCCGCGAGTATTCTTGACGACCTGCCGGTGGGCGAGGAGTTCGACTGGGTCGGGCGCGTATCCATCGAACTCACCACGCGCATGCTCGCAACGCTTTTCGATTTCCCGTTCGAGGACCGCCACAAGCTCACCTACTGGTCCGACATGGCCACGGCGATTCCCGGCGCCGGCGTTGCCGAAAGCAATGAGCACCGCTTGCAAACCCTGCTCGAGTGCCTCGACTGCTTCACCGAGTTGTTCAACGAGCGGGCGAAGCTGCCGCCGGCCCCGGACATGGTGTCGATGCTCGCCCATGGCGAGGCGACCCGGGACATGCCGCCGATGGAGTTTCTCGGCAATCTGCTGCTGCTCATCGTCGGCGGCAACGACACCACGCGCAATTCGATCTCCGGCGGCGTGCTCGCCCTCAACGAGTTTCCCGGCGAGTACGAGAAGCTGCGCCGGGATCATTCGCTGATTCCGAACATGGTTTCGGAAATCATCCGCTGGCAGACGCCGGTGGCGCACATGCGGCGCACCGCGAAGGTGGACACCGAACTGCGCGGGCAAAGCATCCGCGCCGGCGACAAGGTGCTGATGTGGTACGCCTCGGGCAACCGCGATGAAGAGGTGATCGAGCGTCCTGACGATTTCTGGATCGACCGCCCCAACGCCCGGCGGCACCTGGCCTTCGGTTTCGGCATCCACCGCTGCATGGGCAACCGGCTCGCGGAAATGCAGCTGCGGATTCTCTGGGAAGAGATCGTCAAGCGCTTCCGCTTGGTCGAAGTCACCGGCGAGCCCGAGCGCATCTATTCGAGTTTCGTCAACGGCTACGCGAGGCTGCCGGTGCGGCTGCATCGCGCCTGACCGCCCCGCTCTCAGTTTTCCGTCATTCCGCGCGAAGTCGCGGAATCTCCCTGGCGCTGGCGCATCGCGCGGGAAAACTGCGCGGCTTTGCTCCGGGCCCGCTCCCAACTGTGGCAGAAGCATGGCAAGCTTGTGCCGACAATATGGAAGTGTGCGGCTTTGCCGGGGCTTTCCCAGCCTTTCCACACAATGTCACAGTATCGGCAGGTTGACGCGGATATACTGCCCCGCGTCATTTCCAAGGGGGATGCTGGCTAGCCACGCGGGGCCAGCTTGATGGAAGCATCATGATTTTCAATCGCGCCAGATTTCCGCTCGCCGCCGCGGCCTTGCTGCTCGCCTTTCCGCTGCCGGCGGCGGCCGAGCGGGTGTCCGGGCCGGAAGACGCCACCGACGACTCGACCATCGTCTATCCGGCTTCCCACTTCGCCGAATTCCTGCCGGTTTCGGTGAACGACATGCTCAACCGCATTCCCGGCATCAACCTCGCCATCCGCGGCAACTGGAGCCGCGGCAACCGCCGCGGGCTCGGCGCCGGGGCGGGCGAAGTGCTCATCAACGGTCAGCGCGTCACCGGCAAGCGTTCCGGCGGCCGCGACCAGCTCGATCGCATCGCCGCGGATCAAGTCGATTACATCGAGATAATCCGCAGCACCTCGGGGGACATCGAGGTTCGCGGCGGCGGCCAAGTCGTCAATGTCGTTCTGCTCGACGCGCTCTCGACTTCGAGCACCACGATGGAAGTGCGCACCGACCGCTCCCACGACGGCGAGATCGACACCGGCGGCCAGTTGTCCCGCAGCGGCCAGCGCGGCGACCTGAACTACCTCGTCCACCTTGAGGCCAATCCGAGCCACGAAGCCAGCCAAAGCAGCGAGTTCAGCTACGGCCCGGAAGGCGATCTGCGGGAAATCCGCTACCAGGACAGCGCGAGCGACGAACTCGAATACCAGGTCAGCGGCAACATCGGCTACCGCTTCGACGACCAGGTGCTGCAATTGAACGGTTTGTACGAAACCCGCGGCGATTCACCTTGGTGGCGCAACCGCAGCATCCAAGACCTCGTCAACGACCAGACGCGCCTGCAGCGGGAAGACAGCACGAGCCGCCGCTATTCCTGGGAAGTCAGCGGCGACTACGAACGCGATTTCGCCGGCGCGGGCACGTACCGTCTCCTGTTCCTCGTCACCGACCGCGAATACAAGTCCGCCGGCAACCGCTCCGACATTGTCGATGGGCGGCGGGTGCCCAACCGGTTTCTGGCCAATCTCGGCCGCGACCGCGAGCGCATCGCGCGAACCTCGTACTCTTTCGACGTGGCCGAACAGCAAGGGCTCGAGATCGGCATCGAGGGCGCCCAGACGATTCGCGACAACGGCCTGCGGATGGGGCTCGACATTGCCGGAACACCCTCCCCGGAATACGGCGGACTCGTTCCCGTTGAAGTTGACAACAGCGAATCCCAGGTTGAGGAAATGCGCTACGAGGGGTTCGCCGTGCACAACTGGCGGCTCAATCCGCGCATGTCGCTGGAAAGCTCGCTGGTGATGGAAACTTCGACGATCGCGCAGTCGGGCGATGTGGTCAACTCGCGGGGTTTCGATTTTTTCCGCCCCAAGGTCGATTACCGCTTCGACATCACGCCAAGCCTGCAACTGCGCGCCAGAATCGAAAAGGACGTTCAGCAGTTGAGCTTTTCCGACTTCAGTGCCTCAACCGACTACGGCGATGACGACCAGAACACCCAGGCGGGCAACCCGGAAATCCGCCAGGAGCAGTCCTGGCGCTATGAACTCAATCTGGAGATGCGCCTGCCCGACAATCTCGGCGTGGTCAATTCGCAATTCTGGTACCGCGACCTCGAAGACGTCATCGGCCGGGTTGATGTTTCGCCGAGCCCCGATGACCTGCGCTCGGCCCGGGGCAATATCGGCGATGGCAAACGCTACGGCCTGAATCTCGACCTCAGCGCCAAGCTCGGGATGCTCGGCCTGCCCAACGCGCTGCTGACCACTGGCCTGCGCCTCAGCGATTCGGAAATCACCGACCCGTTTCTCGGCCAGAAACGCCGCCAGCCGGGCAACGGGCGCTGGTCAACCAATATCGGCTTCCGCAACGACCTGGTCGAACAGGGGTTGACCTACGGCATGTTCTTCGCGCAGTCCTCCAACGACGGCGGCGGCCGCACCGAGATCGACATCATCGACATCGAACAGCGAACCGAAGACCCGTGGCTGATGGCCTTCGTCGAAAAGAAGGCATTCGACAATTTCACCTTCCGCCTTGAATCGCGCAATATCAACGATGCGCAAGATTGCCGCAAAAGGACGCGGTTCGTCGGCGCCACGGCCGATGGCGTCGTTGAGGAAATCGAACACTATTGCGGCGGCAGCGGCATGGAACTCGCGTTCCGGGTCAGCGCCACCTTCTGAACAACCGCGCCAAAAGCGCGGCCCACCGCTTCAACTCGAATCCGCCGCGCCGAGGTCCCCGTCGAGGAAACGTTTGATCAGGCGGGCGTCGCGGCCGGCGCAGCCGGTGCTGTTGCGGTAGATGTATTCGGTGCCCGCCGCGGCGATGGCGTCGCCCTTGCGCACGGTTTGGCGGAATGTCTCGATCTCCATCGGCGGCAGGCCGCGGTTCTCGTGGATGCCGATCAGCAGGCGGATTTCCTTGTCGCTGAGATGGTCGGTCAGGATGCGGGCGATGCCTTCGGCGAAGTTTTCCCAAGCGTAGTTGTGCCGGTAGCACTCGGCGATGGCTTCGCGCACGTGGGGTGGCAGGTCGCGGTCGGCGGAACTCGCGACGATCAGCGAATAGGCGCGGATGATCTGCCGCGCCTGCTCCCGGGTGGCGGAATCGAACATCTCGCCGGTTGCCGTAACTTCGAGCAGGCGGCTCGCCTCCGCGATGGACTCATCCCCGGCCACGGCGGGCGAAGTGGCGACGCAGCCGCTGAGCAACCAGGCTGCCGGGCCCGGAAACAATCGCGGCATGAACAATCTCCCAGTCGCGAGTCGTGAGAAAGTGGTCGGAATGGCAGGATTTGAACCTGCGACCCCTGCCTCCCGAAGGCAGTGCTCTACCAGGCTGAGCTACACTCCGCTGGGCCGAATTATATGCCCACCATGCCGACATTGGCGAATTTCTGCCCGCCATCATCCCGCGGGCACCTGCCGTCATCCCGCGCGAAGCCGCGGACTCTCCATCCGAATGCACTGCCAATGGTCAGGAGATTCCGCGACAAAATGGCGGGATTGCCATTTTGAACCGGGCGCAAAATTATGGCGGGATAGGCGTGTTATTCCACGAATTGAAAAATTTTTCCAAAAAATTGCAAATCATAATAAATTTGGTCAATATACTTGCCGCTCTGGCGCGATTCGCGCCCGGTGCCGTGTAGCCTTCTGGCCATATAGGCTCATACACACCATGCGCAACATGCACAACATGTACAACAGGTACAAATAGTAGAATCAAGCCCTTGCCGGCGCCGGCGTTGCCGCCGGGCGCGGCAGGCAACAGGGCCTTGGGGGTCCACTTGAACAAGAATATTCCTCGCGCGCTGTACCGCGCCGAGCAGGTTCGCAGGCTGGACGAGCTTGCCATCGCGGCGCTTGGCCTCAGTGAATTCGAGCTTATGCGCCGGGCCGGGGCGGCGGCTTTTTCCCACCTGCGGCAACGCTGGCCCGGCGTCCGCGATTTGCTGATTTTCACCGGAGGCGGCAACAACGGCGGCGACGGTTTCATCATCGGCGCGCTCGCCGCGGCCTCGGGTCTGCGGGTGCGGATCGTCTGCCTGACACCGCCGGAGAAGCTGGTCGGCGCCGCCGCCGAAGCCAGGGAAATGGCCGCGGCGAAACCGCTCGCCATGTGCTCCTTCGCCGAATTCCAAGCCAGCTTGGCCGATGATCCGAATGGGTGTTTCGACCTGATTGTCGACGCGATTTTCGGCACCGGCCTCAACCGCCCCGCCGCGGGCGACAGCCGCGCGGCCATCGAGTGGATGAACGCCCGCGCCGCGCCGGTGCTCGCGGTCGATGTGCCAAGCGGCCTCCACGCCGATAGCGGAACTCCGCTTGGCGCTGCCGTGCGCGCCGAGGCGACGGTGAGCTTTGTCGGCATGAAGCGGGGGCTGCTCACGCATCTTGGGCCGGACCACGCCGGCGAAATCGTTTTCGCCGACCTCGACGCCCCCGCGGATGTCTATCATGGCGGCGATTCCCCGGAGGTCGAAACCCGGCGCATCGACATCCATTCGGCGTCGCGTCTGCTGCCGCGGCGCCGGCCCTCGGCCCACAAGGGCAGCAACGGCCACGTGCTGCTGCTTGGCGGCGACCACGGCATGGGAGGCGCCATCATGCTCGCGGCGGAAGCCGCGCTGCGCTGCGGCGCCGGGCTCGTCAGCGTGGCGACCCGCTCGGCGCACCGCTCCCCCCTGCTTTGCCGCCGACCCGAGATCATGGTGGCCGGCACCGAAGACGGGCGGGTGGATTTGCCCGGTTTGTTCGACCGCGCCAGCAATATTGTCATCGGTCCGGGCCTCGGGCGCGGCGATTGGGCGCGGAATCTGCTGCGGGCGGTGCTGGCGGCGCAGACGACCCGGCGGCTGCCACTTATCGTGGACGCCGACGCCCTGCGCCTGCTCGCCGGGCGGGAACCGGAGCCGGAACTGGAACATGGCGAAACCGTTCTGCCCAGGGATGACTGGATTCTGACTCCGCATCCCGGCGAAGCCGCCGCGATGCTCGGCGTCAGCACCGGGGAAATCCAGCGCGACCGTTTCGCGGCGCTTGCCGCGCTCCAGCGCCGCTTTGGCGGCCATTGCCTGCTCAAGGGCGCTGGAAGCCTCATCCGCGGACCCGCGCGGCCCCCGCGCTTCAAGCTCTGCACCGAGGGCAATCCCGGCATGGGCAGCGGCGGCATGGGGGACGTGTTGAGCGGTATCATAGCGGGTCTAAACGCCCAGGGCCTGTCGCTGGCGGACAGCCTCGAATGCGCCGTCTGCGTCCACGGCGAAGCCGCCGACCTCGCGGCGCGGGAGGGCGGCGAGCGGGGCCTTGCCGCCGCGGATTTGCTGCCGTTTGTGCGGCGGCTGGTCAATCCGCGGCCAAGCGAGATCGGAGCGCGCGTGTGAAGATTGGGAAAGACGGGGAGCGGATCAACGGACGGCTGGCTGACGAGGCCGCAACGGTGGATTTCGGCCGCCGCCTCGCCGCTGTAGCCATCCCCGCATGCGGCGGCCGCGGCAGTTGTGACAATCGCAACAACCAGGCCACCGTCATCCATCTCCACGGCGAACTCGGTGCCGGCAAGACCACCCTGGCCCGGGGCATCCTGCGCGGCTGCGGTTTCAACGGCCCGGTGAAAAGCCCCACTTACACCCTGGTCGAGCCTTATGAACTCGAGCGCGGGCGCATCTACCATTTCGACCTGTACCGGCTGAGCGATCCGGGCGAAGTGGAGTTTCTCGGCGCCGAGGATTACTTTTCCGGCGGCAGCCTGTGCATTTTCGAGTGGGCCCGGCATGGCGGGGAGGCGATTCCGCCGGCGGACCTCGAAATCGAATTGCGCGGCACCGGCGCCCGGCGCGAGTTCGCGTGCCTCGCGGGCAGCCCCGCCGGCTTGGAAATGGTCAAGAAACTGCGGCAAAAGTCCGATGTCTAAACGAGGAAGACCAGCGAAATCCCGACCACCGATGAAGCCGATCCGCCATTATCAATTGGTTCTCGCACTGGGCTGTGCCACCGCGCTCTGCGCCTTTCCCGAAGGCGGGGCCACCGCCGCCGAAGTCGAGGGCGTGCGCGTCTGGCGCTCGCCGGAGCGGACCCGGATCGTGTTCGACCTCGACGGCACGGTGGTCCACCATTTGATCCGCCTCGACGAGATCGGCCAACTGCTGATCGACCTTGAAGACTCCAGCCTGGCGCCAGCCTTCCCCGAAGCGCCCGGGCCCAATTTCGGCGATGGGCCGGTTACCGGCCTGCGCGTTGTGGAAGCGCCGCGGGGCAACCTGCGGTTCGCTGTCGAACTCGCCGCGCCGGTGGCGCCGAGCGGTTTTGTCCTGCCGCCGATCGCCCAGTACGGCGACCGCCTCGTGATCGACCTCTACGATATCGTGGTCGAGCCGCCGGCAGCGGCGGAAGACATGGCGCCGACCCCCGCGCCGGAAGCCATTGCCCCGGCGCCGCTTCCCGGCGAGACCCCGCCAGCCCCCCCGCGCGATGTGATCGTGGCGATTTCCGCCGGCCACGGCGGCGAAGACCCCGGCGCGGTGGTGGGGCGCGACTACGAAAAGGACATCAACCTGGCCGTCTCGCGCTATCTTTTCGAGCGGCTCGCGGACAGCGAAGGCTTCCAGCCGTTGATGATCCGGGAAGGCGATTACGCGGTGGCCCTGCGCCGCCGCCCCGATATCGCCCGGGAACACCGGGCCGATCTGTTCGTGTCGATTCACGCCGACGCCTACCGCGCGAGCACCGCGAGCGGCATGACGATCTACGCCCTCTCCGGCGACCGGGCGGACCGCGAGAACGCCGCCCGGGTGGCGCGCAAGGAAAACACCGTAGACCTCATCGCCGGCGTCGACGCCGACCTGCGCCTTGGCGACTTCGACGACGATCTGGCCTTGGCCCTGGTTTCGGTGCATATGGGCTGGAGCATGGAACAGAGCCGCATCGCCGGCGAGCACATCCTGCGCGCCGCCGGCGAGGTGACCAAGCTGCGGCGGGACCGGGTCCAGCAGGCCTCCCTGGCGGTGCTGATTTCACCGGATATTCCATCGATTCTGGTCGAGACCGGCTACATGACCAACCCCGCCGAGCTCGCCAAACTCACCACGCCCGGCTTCCAGCGGCGCCTCGCCGATGCGCTTGCGGTGGGCATCCTGTCGTATTTCGATGAGCGCGCCCCGGAAGGCACCCTCGTTGCCTGGCGCAAGGCCAACCCCGGCCAAAACGCCGATCAATACCTTGGCCCGGCCAACGAAGTGGACCGCCTCGCCGCCGAACTGATGGAATCCGCGCCGAGATGAACCGCATCAACCGCCTCAGTCCGCGCCTGGCCAATCAAATCGCCGCCGGCGAAGTGGTCGAGCGCCCGGCATCGGTGCTCAAGGAATTGCTCGAAAACAGCCTCGACGCCGGCGCCGGCCGGATCGATGTCGAGCTGGAACAGGGCGGCAAGAAACTGCTGCGGGTGCGCGACGACGGCGGCGGCATCCACAAGGACGATCTCGCCCTCGCCCTCAGCCGCCACGCCACGAGCAAAATCGCCCGGCTGGAAGATCTGCAATCCATCGGCAGCCTCGGCTTCCGCGGCGAGGCCTTGGCGAGCATCGGCTCGGTCTCGCGGCTCGAATTGTCATCGCGCACCGCGGCGGGCGAGGGCGAAACCGGCTGGACGGTCCGCGCCGAAGGCCAGCAGATGGAAACCTCGCTTGAACCCCGCCAGCACGGCGTGGGCGCCACGGTGGAAGTGCGCGACCTGTTCTTCAACACCCCGGCGCGCAAGAAGTTCCTCAAAACCGAACGAACCGAATTCGCCCGCCTCGAAGAAGTGTTCAAGCGGGTGGCCTTGAGCCGCTTCGATGTGCGCTTCGGCCTGCGGCACAACCAGCGCCTGGTTCACGATCTGCGCCCGGCGGCGGGGGAAGCCGAACAACGGCGCCGGATCGGCCTCGTTTGCGGCCCGGCCTTTCTCGACAATTCGGTTGCCGTCGACCAGCGCGCCGCCGGGCTGTCGCTGCGGGGATGGATCAGCCTGCCGGCCTTCTCCCGCAGCCAGGCGGATTTGCAATATTTCTACGTCAACGGCCGCATCGTGCGCGACAAGGTCGTCAGCCACGCGATCCGGCAGGCTTACCACGACGTGCTCTACCACGGGCGCCATCCCGCCTATGTGCTGTTTCTCGAACTCGATCCGGCGGCGGTGGATGTCAATGTGCATCCAACCAAGCACGAAGTGCGCTTTCGCGACAGCCGCCTCGTGCATGGTTTCCTGTTCCGTTCGCTGCACCGGGAAATCGCCGACATCAAGCCCCAGGCCGGAGCCGGCGCCAGCGAG
This sequence comes from Gammaproteobacteria bacterium, assembly GCA_026709135.1. Lineage (GTDB taxonomy): Bacteria > Pseudomonadota > Gammaproteobacteria > Pseudomonadales > Pseudohongiellaceae > UBA9145. Next base: position 12,675 of record JAPOTO010000239.1, read on the forward strand.
ACGGCGGCTGCCGCATCCCCCAATGTGTCGAGTGACGGATCGGACCAGGCCGCGCTGCCGCTGCGCGAGGACTGGTCCGCGCGGGAGCC
>JAPOTO010000239.1:12827-16173 GCA_026709135.1 Gammaproteobacteria bacterium
CCGCCGGATCAGCGGGAGCAATACGCGAAACTGTTCGGCGGCGGTGAAGCCGCGCCACCGCTCGGCTACGCCATCGCCCAGTTGCACGGCGTCTATATCCTCGCCCAGAACCGGGACGGCCTGATCATCGTCGACATGCACGCCGCCCATGAACGCATCACCTACGAGCGCATGAAGCGGGCGCTCGAGGAGGCGCGGCTCAGAAGGCAAACGCTGCTGGTGCCCTTGCCGCTGGCGGTCAGCACCGCCGAGGCCGACTGCGTCGAAACCCATCGCGAGAGCTTGCTCGCCCTCGGCCTGGAACTCGAGCGGGTGGCCGCCGAATCCCTGGTCGTGCGCCAGATACCGGCGATGCTGAAGGACGCCGACATCGAGCAACTCGTGCGCGATGTGCTCGCGGACCTGCTCGAATTCGGCGCCAGCGACCGGCTGCAAAGCCGGCAGAACGAATTGCTCTCCACCATGGCCTGCCACGGTTCGGTGCGCGCCAACCGCCGGCTCGGCATCGACGAGATGAACGCCCTGCTGCGCGATATGGAAGCGACCGAGCGCAGCGGCCAATGCAACCACGGCCGCCCAACCTGGGTCTGGCAATCCATGGCGGACTTGGATAAGCTATTCCTGCGCGGGCGTTAGGCAAGCTCTGACTTGGTCAAAGCTTGCCCACGGGCACGAATGGCAGCCTGCGCCATGGGAATTCGTGAAGGCGAAAGTTCGATGGCGGATTCCAGCGCCGCGGGCCGCCGGCTTGGATAACTCCGGGCGCCAGGCCAGCAACGACGGGGTGGCGGATGTGTTCTGCCTGGCCGGCCCCACGGCGGCGGGCAAGACCGCGCTCGCGGTTGAACTGGCGCGGCGCCGGCCGCTGGAGATCGTCAGCGTCGATTCGGCCCAGGTGTACCGCGGCATGGATATCGGCACAGGCAAGCCCGACGCGCGAACCCGCGCATTGGCGCCCCATCGGCTGATCGACATCCGCGACCCGTCCGAGTCGTATTCGGCGGCGGATTTCCGCGCCGACGCGGTGAAGGAAATACGCGGCATTCTCGCTTCTAGCAGGACGCCGCTGCTCGTTGGCGGCACCATGCTGTATTTCCGGGCGCTGCGCGATGGGCTGGCGCGGATGCCTCCCGCCGACTCCGGGGTGAGGAGGAAGATCGAACAACAGGCGGCGAGCGAAGGCTGGGAGGCGATTCACCGCCGGCTCGCCGAAGTGGACCCGGAAGCCGCGGCGCGGATTCATCCCAATGATCCGCAGCGGCTGCAACGAGCGCTGGAAGTCTGGCAAGTGACAGGGAAAACGATCAGCAGCATTCATGCTGAAAGAAAAAGCCCCGGGAATGGGTCTATATCTTTCAGACTGCATTTTTTCGCGACCCATCCGCCCGAGCGCGGCGAACTGCATCGGCGGATTGACGCCCGGTTCCGGGCCATGCTGGCGGATGGATTCGTCGCGGAAGTCGAACGCCTCCACCGGCGGGACGACCTGCATCCCGGACTGCCATCGATGAAATCGGTCGGATACCGGCAAGTCTGGCAGTATCTGGATGGGGATCTGGACTATCCGGCAATGGTGGAAAAGAGCATCGCCGCAACCCGGCAACTCGCCAAGAGGCAGTTGACCTGGCTTCGAAGCTGGCCCGGATTGCGCCGTTACACTAGCGACCCAGGACGGAACCTGGGTCGGGCATTGAAATTTGTGGATTCATTCACACTTTGGTAATTGGGAGAAAGGGCTTTCCCCGACTGCCGACATACATGTTGCGCGCAACGCAGCGATAACTTGGGAGAACAAGAAATGTCCAAAGGACATAGCTTGCAGGATCCATTCCTGAACGCATTGCGGAAGAACCGCGTGCCAGTTTCGATTTACCTGGTGAGCGGCATCAAGTTGCAAGGACAGATTGAATCCTTCGATCAGTTCGTCATCTTGCTCAAGAATGCCGTGAGCCAGATGGTCTACAAGCACGCGATTTCCACGGTGGTGCCCGGGCGGATGGTGAAGATTCAGGTGAATCACCCGGTCGCCGATCAGGACGAAGATGACGGTTTCTGATGCTGGCTTCTAGGTTGGCGCCGGCTGGTGCCGGCGAATCTCCGCGCCCGCGGGTCTGAGGCCGGGCTTGTTTTTCGAGCGGCCAGACTCCGGGGAAAACTGTGTGCTCGTGCACATCGACATCGCCGCGGAGAAGAACCGGGAAGATCTGGCTGAATTCGAGGAATTGGCGGTCTCCGCCGGCGCCGCGCCGGTGGCCATCGTCACCGGTTCCCGCGACCGGCCGGAATCGGCGACTTTCATCGGCGCGGGCAAGATCGGCGAGCTCATGGCGGTGCGGCAATCCCACGGCGCCGAACTCGTGCTGTTCAATCATGGGCTGACGCCGAGCCAGGAGCGCAATCTCGAGCGCGAATTGCGCTGCCGGGTGCTCGACCGCACCGGCCTCATCCTCGACATCTTCGCCCAGCGGGCGCGTTCCCACGAGGGCAAGCTCCAGGTTGAGCTCGCCCAGTTGAGCCACCTGCGCACGCGGCTCAAGCGCGGCTGGTCGCATCTCGACCGGCAGAAGGGCGGCATCGGCCTGCGCGGCGCCGGCGAGAAGCAGCTTGAGCTCGACCAGCGCATGATCGGCCAGCGCATCAAGTCGATCCGCAAAAGCCTCGGCCGGGTTCACGGCCGCCGCGAACTCGGCCGCAATGCCCGCCGGCGGGCGGAATTGCCAACGATATCGCTGGTGGGCTACACCAACGCCGGCAAGACCTCGCTGTTCAACCGCCTGACCGGCGCCGAAGGCTACGCCGCCGATCAATTGTTCGCCACCCTCGATCCGCGGCTGCGGCGGATCAGCCTGCCGGGTTTCGGCGAGGCGATTCTGGCGGACACGGTCGGCTTCATCAGCCATCTGCCCCACCAGTTGATCGAGGCCTTCAAGGCGACACTCGAGGAAACCGTGGCGGCGCAACTGCTCATCCACGTCGTTGACGCGGCCGGCGCGAGGCGGGGAGAGCGGACTGAACAGGTGCGGGCCGTGCTCGGCGAAATCGGCGCGCAAGAGATTCCGCAGCTTGTGGTGTGCAACAAGATCGACCTGTGCCCCGGCCTTGCGCCGCGGATCGACCGGGACGCCCGCGGACGCCCCGTTCGCGTATGGATGTCGGCGCTCACCGGCGCCGGCGAAGAAGAACTGCGCCAGGCGCTCGGCGAATGGATGGGCTTCGGAATGCGGACCGAGGCCCTGGTGCTGCCGCCACGGCAGGCCGGGCTGCGCTCGCGCCTGCTCGCCCGGGGCCGCATCGAAAGCGAAGAAATCGACGAGCGCGGCAATTTCCACATCCGCGCGCGGCTGAC
>JAPOTO010000007.1 GCA_026709135.1 Gammaproteobacteria bacterium
CCAATCGTGCCCACGTTCACGTGAACCTTCGTTCTCTCGAATTTTTCCTTCGCCACGGCCGTTTACCTCGATTCGTTGATGATGCTGTCGGCGATATTGCCGGGGACTTCCGCGTATTTGAGGAACTCCATGGTGAATGTCGCGCGGCCCTGGGAGGCCGAGCGCAGGTCGGTGGCGTAGCCGAACATTTCCGCGAGCGGCACCTCGGCGGTCACCACCTTGCCCGCCGCGCTGTCCTCCATGCTCTGGACCATGCCCCGGCGCCGGTTGAGGTCGCCGATCACATCGCCCATGTAGTCTTCCGGCGTGACCACTTCCACCGCCATCACCGGCTCGAGCAGGGCCGGGTCGGCCTCGAGGGCGCCCCGCCGCAAGGCCAGCGAGCCAGCCATCTTGAACGCCATTTCGCTCGAGTCCACATCGTGGAAGGAGCCGTCGTAGAGCGTGACTTTCATCGCCAGCAGGGGGTAGCCCGCGAGGCAGCCGTTCTTCATCTGCTCCTGGATGCCCTTGTCCACCGCCGGGATGTATTCCCGGGGCACCACGCCTCCGACGATTTCATTGACGAATTCGTAGTCGGCATCCGGGTCGAGCGGTTCAAGCCGCAGCCAGACGTGGCCGTACTGGCCGCGGCCGCCGGTTTGCTTGATGTGCTTGCCTTCGATCTCCACCGTGCGGCGGATCGTTTCGCGGTAGGCCACCTGGGGCTTGCCGATGTTGGCTTCAACGCTGAACTCGCGCCGCATCCGGTCGACGAGCACGTCGAGATGCAGCTCGCCCATGCCGGAGATGATCGTCTGGCCCGATTCCTCGTCGGACGAGACGCGGAAGGACGGGTCCTCCTGGGCGAGCTTGCCGAGGGCGATGCTCATCTTTTCCTGGTCGGCCTTGCTTTTCGGCTCCACCGCGACGGAGATGACGGGCTCGGGGAAGTCCATCTTTTCCAGGGTGACGATTTGCTGGGGGTCGCAGAGCGTTTCCCCGGTGGTGACATCTTTCAGCCCCACGGCGGCGGCGATGTCGCCGGCGCGCACTTCCTTGATCTCCTCGCGGGAGTTGGAATGCATCTGCACCATGCGGCCGATGCGCTCCTTGCGGTGTTTGAGCGGGTTGTAGACGCTGTCGCCGGAGTTGATGCAGCCCGAGTAGACCCGGAAGAAGGTCAGGGTGCCGACATAAGGGTCGGTGGCGATCTTGAAGGCGAGCGAGGCGAATGGGGCGTCGTCGTCGGCCTTGCAGTTGACCGCCGCGCCTTTGTCGTCGACGCCGTCGATGGCCTTGACCTCGGTCGGCGCGGGCATGTAGTCGATCACCGCGTCGAGCACGGCCTGCACGCCCTTGTTCTTGAAGGCCGAGCCGCACAGCACCGGCACGATCTCGTTGTTGATCGTGCGCTGGCGGATGGCGGCCATGATTTCCTTTTCATCGAGCTCGCCTTCTTCGAGGTACTTGTCCATGACCCCTTCATTGGCTTCGGCGGCGGCTTCAACGAGATGCTCGCGCCACTGCCCGCACAATGCCTCCAAGTCGCCGGGGATGTCCTCGTAATGGAAGGTGGTGCCCTGGTCTTCGGTGTTCCAGACGATGGCCTTCATCTTGACGAGATCGACCACGCCGGTGAAATGCTCTTCGGCGCCGATGGCGATTTGCAGCGGCACGGCGTTGGCGCCGAGGCGGTCTTTCATCTGCTCGACCACGCGCAGGAAGTCGGCGCCGGCGCGGTCCATCTTGTTGACGAAGACCATGCGCGGCACCTGGTAGCGGTTGGCCTGGCGCCAGACGGTTTCGGTCTGGGGTTGAACGCCTGAAGTCGCGCACAGCACGACCACGGCGCCATCGAGCACGCGCAGCGAGCGCTCGACCTCGATGGTGAAATCGACGTGCCCGGGAGTGTCGATGATGTTGATGCGGTGCTCGTCGTATTGGCGGTCCATGCCGTGCCAGAAACAGGTGGTGGCGGCGGAGGTGATGGTGATGCCCCGCTCCTGCTCCTGCTCCATCCAGTCCATGATCGCGGCGCCGTCGTGGACTTCGCCGATCTTGTGGGAAACGCCGGTGTAAAACAGCACGCGCTCGGTGGTGGTGGTCTTTCCCGCATCGACGTGGGCGGCGATGCCGATATTGCGGTAACGGCTCAAAGGGTGCTTCCTGGCCACAGTTATGCCCTCAACAAGCTGATTGAATGATTGGGTGGGTGGGATGCCGACTCAGAATCGGTAATGCGAGAATGCGCGGTTGGCCTCGGCCATGCGGTGGATGTCTTCGCGTTTTTTCACCGCGTCGCCGCGGCCTTCGGCGGCGTCGAGAATCTCCCCCGCGAGGCGCTGGGCCATGGACTTTTCCTTGCGCTTGCGCGAATGCTCGACGAGCCAGCGCATGGCGAGCGCGCTGCGCCGCTCGGCGCGGACTTCCACCGGCACCTGATAGGTGGCGCCGCCAACCCGGCGGGACTTGACCTCGACCATCGGCGAGATGGCCGCGAGCGCCTTTTCAAAGGTTTCGAGCGGCAGCCCGCTGGAGCGGTCCTTGACCACATCGAGGGCGCCATAGACGATCTTCTCGGCAACGGATTTCTTGCCGTCGACCATGACGTGGTTCATGAATTTCGCCAGCGTTTTGCTGCCGAATTTGGGATCCGGCAAGACTTCGCGCCTTGCCGCCACTCTTCTTCTGGGCATGTTCGACCTCTATGTTGATTCAGGTTGACCCGGGATGCGAACTCAAACTGCTTGAGACTCGACCCGGCCTTACTCGCATCTCACCGGGCGCGAAGCAAACCCGGTGAACCAGCATGTCCCAAGCGCCGGTCGCTTGCTGTCGGTGACTGAATTCTTTCCCCGCTTACGCGGGGCCCCTTTCAGTCACCGCCACGCTCCCTCAGAGGCGCACCTCACTTCGGGCGTTTGGCGCCGTATTTGGAGCGGCCCTGCTTGCGGTCGGCGACGCCGGAGGTGTCGAGGGCGCCGCGCACGGTGTGGTAGCGCACGCCGGGCAGGTCCTTCACCCTGCCGCCGCGGATCAGCACCACCGAGTGCTCCTGCAGGTTGTGGCCTTCGCCGCCGATGTAGGAGGTCACCTCGTAGCCGTTGACGAGCCGCACCCGGCAGACTTTGCGCAGGGCGGAGTTTGGCTTCTTCGGCGTGGTGGTGTACACCCGGGTGCAGACGCCGCGCTTCTGCGGCGAGCCCTGGAGTGCGGGCACGCCGCTCTTGGCGGGCTTGCTCGCCCTGGGTTTGCGGACCAACTGGTTGATTGTCGCCATCTTATGTCAAAGGCCGTCGCTTTCTGGAGCCGCGCTTGGCGGCGGGCAAAATGAGGCGGCAGTGTAATGACCGGCACCCCCGCCGTCAAGCATGGCCTTCCTCCTGTTGTTGCATTTCTTCGCTGAATTGGGCTTCGAAGCGCTCTTCGATTTCCTCGTTGTAGCCCTTCTTGCGCGTCTCGTGGTAGGCGAGCCCGGTGCCAGCGGGGATCAGCCGGCCGACGACGACGTTTTCCTTCAGGCCGCGCAGGAAGTCGCGCTTGCCGGTGACCGCCGCCTCGGTGATGACCCGGGTGGTTTCCTGGAAGGAAGCCGCCGAGATGAAGGATTCGGTCGCCAGCGAGGCCTTGGTGATGCCGAGCAGCACGCGCTCGTAGGCCGCCTCGCGCAGTTCCGGCTCTTCCTCGCGCCCCTCATCCTCGGCGCGCTCGTTGCGGGCCGTGATTTCCTCGTTGCGGCCGCCCAGTTCCTCGTTGATTTCGAGCATCCGCGTGTATTCGATCTGCTCGCCGCGGATCAGGCTGGTGTCGCCGGGATCGGTGATTTCCACCTTGCGCAGCATTTGCCGCACGATCACTTCGATGTGCTTGTCGTTGATGCGAACGCCTTGCAGCCGGTACACATCCTGAACTTCGTTGACGATGTACTGGGCGAGGGTTTCAACGCCCTGCAGGCGCAGGATGTCGTGCGGTGCCGGCGGACCTTCGGAGACCACCTCGCCCTTTTCGATCTGCTCGCCTTCGAAAACCGTCATCGTGCGCCATTTCGGAATCAGCGCCTCGTAGTTTTCGCCGCGCTCGCCATCGGGGTTGTCGAGCGGGGTGATGACGAGGCGCCGCTTGCCCTTGGTTTCCTTGCCGAAACTAATGGTGCCGGAGATTTCGGCGAGGATCGCGGGCTCCTTTGGTTTGCGCGCCTCGAACAGGTCCGCCACCCGGGGCAGGCCGCCGGTGATGTCGCGGGTTTTCGAGCCTTCCTGCGGGATCCGGGCGATGATGTCACCGATATGCACATCGCCGCCGTCGCGCAGGTCGATAATCGCCAGCGAGGGCAGCAGGTAATGCGCCGGCACCGTGGTGCCCGGCAGGCAGACTGGCTTGCCCTCGGTGTCAACCACATTCACCGCCGGCCGCAGTTCCTTGGCCGAGGTGGCGCGCTCGTTGGGGTCGATAACCGACATGCTGGTGAGGCCGGTGATCTCGTCGGTCTGCTCGCGCACGGTGATGCCTTCCTCGACGTGCTCGAACGCCGCCATGCCGGCGACTTCGGCGATGATCGGGTGGGTGTGGGGGTCCCAGGTGGCGACCTCCTGGCCGGCCTCGACCTCGGCGTTGCGGCCGACGCTGATGACGGCGCCGTAGGGCAGCTTGTAGCGCTCGCGCTCGCGGCCGCTGGTGTCGTTGACGATGAGTTCGCCGGAACGCGACACGACGACGAGTTCGCCCTTGATGTTCTCCACCGTCTTCATGTTGCTCAGATGGATCGAACCGGTGTTGCGGACCCGCACTCTGTCATCGGCGGTGGCCCGGGAGGCGGCGCCGCCGATGTGGAAGGTGCGCATGGTCAACTGGGTGCCCGGCTCGCCGATGGATTGCGCGGCGATGACGCCCACGGCCTCGCCCACATTGACGAGATGGCCCCGGGCGAGATCGCGCCCGTAACACTGGCTGCAAATGCCGAAGCGGGTTTCACAGGTGATTGGCGAGCGCACCTTGACCTGGTCGACGCCGCCGGATTCGAGCCGCTCCACCATGCGTTCGTTGATCATCGCGCCGGCCTCGGCGATGATTTCCCCGGTGCCGGGATCGATCGCGTCGCTCGCGAGCACCCGGCCGAGCACCCGCTCGCCGAGCGGGGCGATGATGTCGCCACCCTCGATGATCGGCGCCATGGTGAGGCCGTTGCTGGTGCCGCAGTCGGCTTCGGTGATGACGAGATCTTGGGAAATATCCACGAGGCGGCGGGTCAGGTAGCCGGAATTCGCCGTTTTCAGCGCGGTGTCGGCGAGACCCTTGCGCGCGCCGTGGGTCGAGGTGAAGTACTGGGACACATTCAACCCCTCGCGGAAATTCGCGGTGATCGGCGTTTCGATGATCGAACCGTCGGGCCGCGCCATCAGGCCGCGCATGCCGGCGAGCTGGCGGATCTGCGCCGGCGAGCCCCTGGCCCCGGAATCGGCGTAGACATAAACCGAATTGAAGGAATCCTGCTCCTCCTCCCCGCCGTCGCGGTTGATGACTTTCTCCTTTGACAGGCCTTTCATCATCGATCTGGCGACACGCTCGTTGGCCCGGGACCAGATGTCAACGACCTTGTTGTACTTCTCGCCCTGGGTTACCAGGCCGGAGGCGAACTGGCTCTCGATCTCCTCCACCTCGGCGTTGGCTTCATTGATGATCGTGGCTTTTTCCGCGGGAATCTCGAAATCGTTGACGCCGATCGACGAGCCGGAAACCGTCGAGTACCTGTAGCCTGTGTACATGAGCTGGTCGGCGAAGATGACGGTCTCCTTCAGGCCCACATTGCGGTAGCAGACATTGATGATGCGCGAAATCTGCTTCTTCGCCATGTTCTGGTTGACGAGGTCGAAGGGCAGCCCCTTGGGCACGATGTTGAACAGCAGCACCCGGCCGACGGTGGTGTCGTAGACCTCCCTGGTTTCCTCGAGCTCGTCGCTCTCGTTGCGGTTGGAACTGGTGATGCGGGCCTTGATGCGGGCGTGGAGATCGACGCTGCCGGTCTCGTAGGCGCGCTGGACTTCGGCGGCGTCGGCGAAAACCATGCCCTCGCCTTTGGCGTTGATCCGCTCGCGGGTCATGTAGTACAGGCCGAGCACCACGTCCTGGGAGGGGACGATGATCGGCTCGCCATTGGCCGGGGCGAGGATGTTGTTGGTGGACATCATCAGGCTGCGGGCCTCGAGCTGGGCCTCGATCGTAAGCGGCACGTGCACCGCCATCTGGTCGCCGTCGAAGTCGGCGTTGTAGGCTGCGCAGACGAGCGGGTGCAACTGGATCGCCTTGCCTTCGATCAGCACCGGCTCGAAAGCCTGGATGCCGAGGCGGTGCAGCGTGGGCGCGCGGTTGAGCAGCACCGGGTGTTCGCGGATCACCTCGGCGAGGATATCCCAGACTTCGGCGGTCTCGCGCTCGACCATCTTCTTGGCTGCCTTGATCGTTGTCGCCAAGCCCCGGGCTTCGAGCTTGCCGAAGATGAAGGGCTTGAACAATTCGAGCGCCATCTTCTTGGGCAGGCCGCACTGGTGCAGCTTCAGCGCCGGACCCACCACGATCACCGAACGGCCCGAGTAATCGACGCGCTTGCCGAGCAGGTTCTGGCGGAAGCGGCCCTGCTTGCCCTTGATCATGTCGGCGAGGGATTTCAGCGGGCGCTTGTTCGAGCCGGTGATCGCGCGGCCGCGGCGGCCGTTGTCGAGCAGGGCGTCGACGGCTTCCTGCAGCATGCGCTTTTCGTTGCGCACGATGATGTCCGGGGCGTTCAGGTCGAGCAGGCGCTTGAGCCGGTTGTTGCGGTTGATGACCCGGCGGTAGAGGTCGTTCAGGTCGGAAGTGGCGAAGCGGCCGCCATCGAGCGGCACCAGCGGGCGCAGATCCGGCGGCAGCACCGGCAGCACGGTCATGATCATCCACTCGGGCTTGTTGCCCGATTCAAGGAAAGCCTCGAGCAGCTTGAGCCGCTTGGACAGCTTCTTCAGGCGGGTTTCGGATTTGGTGGCCGGGATTTCCTCGCGTAGGCGCAGAACCTCGGTTTCCACATCGAGGTCCTTCATCAATTCCTGCACCGCCTCGGCGCCCATCTTGGCCTCGAAGCGGTCCCCCCATTCCTCCATGGCCGAGTAGTATTGCTCATCGTTGAGCAACTGGCCGCGCTGGGGCGGCTTTACGAGGGATCCGTCGGCGGGAACCTCGTCCTCGACGATGAGCGATTCGGTGACGACGAAGGATTCGAAATACAAAATCCGCTCGATGTCGCGCAGGGTCATGTCGAGCAGCAGGCCGATCCGCGAGGGCAGCGATTTGAGAAACCAGATGTGCGCCACCGGGCTGGCGAGTTCGATATGCCCCATGCGCTCCCGGCGCACTTTGGACAGGGCGACCTCGACGCCGCACTTCTCGCAGATCGCGCCGCGGTGCTTGAGCCGCTTGTACTTGCCGCACAGGCATTCGTAGTCCTTGATCGGCCCAAAAATCTTGGCGCAGAACAGGCCGTCCCGCTCGGGCTTGAAGGTGCGGTAGTTGATCGTCTCGGGCTTTTTGACCTCGCCGTGGGACCAGGACCGGATCATCTCCGGCGAAGCCAGCGAGATGCGGATCGAATCGAAATCTTCGGACTGCGTTTGCGATTTGAGCAGGCCATACAAGTCTTTCATGCTATCTCCTCCAGGGGATCGACATTGCCGCGAGGGAAGCCGCGGAGCGAAGTTCCGGGGCTATCTGCTGACTTCCAGCTCCATGTCGATTCCGAGCGAGCGGATTTCCTTCAACAGCACATTGAACGATTCCGGCATGGCCGGCTCCATTCGGTGGTCGCCATCGACGATGTTCTTGTACATCTTGGTGCGCCCCGCCACATCGTCGGATTTGACCGTGAGCATCTCCTGCAGCGTGTAGGCGGCGCCATAGGCTTCGAGCGCCCAGACCTCCATTTCGCCAAAGCGCTGGCCGCCAAACTGGGCCTTGCCGCCGAGTGGCTGCTGGGTGACGAGGCTGTAGGAGCCGGTCGAGCGCGCGTGCATCTTGTCGTCAACGAGGTGGTTGAGCTTGAGCATGTACATGATGCCGACGGTGACCGGGGTGTCGAAGGCGTCGCCGGTACGGCCGTCGTAGAGCACCACCTGGCCGCTTTCGTCCTTGCCGGCCATTTTCAGCATCTGCTTGATTTCGGCCTCGGCGGTGCCGTCGAACACCGGTGTCGCCATGGGCACGCCATCCTTGAGGTTCTCGGCGAGTTCAAGCACTTCGGCATCGCTCAGGCTCTTGATGTCTTCCTTGCGGTCGCCCACCGAATTGTAGATTTCATTGAGCAGCTTGCGGATCGCCGGCGCCTTGCGCTTTTCCCGCAGCAGCTTGCCGATCATCTGGCCAAGGCCCCTGGAGGCGCGGCCGAGATGGGTTTCGAGCACCTGCCCCACGTTCATCCGCGAGGGCACGCCGAGCGGGTTGAGGACGATGTCCACCGGCTCGCCCTGCTCGTCGTAGGGCATGTCCTCGACCGGCATGATCGCCGAGATCACGCCCTTGTTGCCGTGGCGGCCGGCGAGCTTGTCGCCCGGCTGGACGCGGCGCTTGATCGCGAGGTAGACCTTGACGACCTTGAGCACGCCCGGGGCGAGATCATCCCCGGAGGTGAGCTTCTTGCTCTTGTCCGCGAAGCGGTCGTCGAGATCGGCACGGCGCTCTTCGAGCTGCGCCCTGGCGCGTTCGAGCTGGCGGTTGAGGCTGTCGCTTTTCAGGCGCAGCTTGAACCAGTCTTCCCGGGGCAGCCCGTCGAGATAGTCCTGGCTCAGCTTCTGCCCCGATTTGAGGCCCGGGCCGCCGCTGACCTGCTTGCCCACGAGCGCCTGGCGCAGGCGCCCGTAAGTGGCGCCTTCGACGATCCGGTATTCGTCCTCGATATCCTTGCGGGCCTGGTCGAGCTGGTACTGCTCGATTTCGAGCGCCCGCTTGTCCTTTTCGAGCCCGTCGCGGGTGAAAATCTGCACATCGATGACGGTGCCGCGGACGCTGTTCGGCACGCGTGTGGAAGAGTCCTTAACATCGGCGGCCTTTTCGCCAAAAATCGCCCGCAGCAGCTTCTCTTCCGGGGTGAGCTGGCTTTCGCCCTTCGGCGTGACCTTGCCCACGAGGATGTCGCCGGCGTCAACCTCGGCGCCGATGTAGACGATGCCCGAGCCGTCGAGCTTGGCGAGGGCGGTCTCGCCGACGTTGGGGATGTCGGCGGTGATCTCCTCCGAGCCGAGCCGGGTGTCCCTGGCGGTGCAGGTGATCTCCTGAATGTGGATCGTGGTGAAGCGGTCTTCGGTGACGACGCGCTCGGAAATCAGCACCGAGTCCTCGAAGTTGTAGCCATTCCAAGGCATGAAGGCGATGCGCACGTTCTGGCCGAGGGCGAGCTCGCCGGTGTCGACCGAGGGCCCGTCGGCGATGATGTCGCCGCGGCTCACCACGTCGCCCTGCTTGACGAGCGGGCGCTGGCTGATGCAGGTGTTCTGGTTGGAGCGGGTGTACTTGGTCAGTTGGTAGATATCGACCCCCGCCTCGCCGGCGTCGGTCTCGTCGTCGTTCACCCGCACGATGAGGCGGCCGGCGTCGACGCTTTCGATCACGCCGCCGCGCTCGGCGATCAGGCAAACCCCCGAATCCCGCGCCACATTGCCTTCCATGCCGGTGCCGACGAGCGGCTTTTCGGTCTTGATCGTGGGGATCGCCTGGCGCTGCATGTTCGAACCCATCAGCGCCCGGTTGGCGTCATCGTGTTCGAGGAAGGGAATCAGCGACGCGGCCACCGAAACCATCTGCTGCGGCGCCACGTCCATGTAGCCGACTTCCTCCCTGGGCTTGAGCGTGGTTTCGCCCTTGTGGCGCACGGTGACGAGATTGTCGGCGAGCTCGCCGCGGTTGTTGAGGGCGGCGCTCGCCTGGGCGATGACATGCTCGCTTTCGTCGATGGCCGAGAGGAAATCGATCTCGTCGGTGACCTTCTTGTTGACGACCTTGCGGTAGGGGCTTTCGAGAAAGCCGTAGTTGTTGGCCCGGGCGTAGGTCGCCAAGTTGTTGATCAGGCCGATGTTCGGGCCTTCCGGCGTTTCGATCGGGCACAGCCGGCCATAGTGCGTGGGGTGCACGTCGCGTACTTCGAATCCGGCGCGCTCCCGGGTCAGGCCGCCGGGGCCGAGGGCCGACACCCGGCGCTTGTGGGTAACCTCGGAAAGCGGGTTGTTCTGGTCCATGAACTGCGACAACTGGCTTGATCCAAAGAATTCCTTGACCGCGGCGCCGATGGGCTTGGCGTTGATCATGTCCTGGGGCATGAGGCCCTCGGAGTCGGCCATGCTCAGGCGCTCCTTGACCGCGCGCTCGACCCGCACGAGGCCGATGCGGAACTGGTTTTCGGCCATTTCGCCCACCGAGCGGATGCGGCGGTTGCCGAGGTGGTCGATGTCGTCCACCGAACCTTTGCCGTTGCGGATATCCACGAGGGTCTTGAGCACCTCGACGATGTCGTCCCGGTCGAGGATCAGGTTGCCTTCGGTTTTCTCGCGTTTGAGGCGGCGGTTGAATTTCATCCGGCCGACATGGGAGAGGTCGTAGCGTTCGAGATTGAAGAACAGGCTGTCGAAGAGCTTCTCGGCGGATTCGGTGGTCGGCGGCTCGCCGGGGCGCATCATCCGGTAGATCTGGATTTTGGCTTCGAGCGCGGACTTGTCGAGGCTCCGGGCTTCGACCGTGGCGCTCTTGAAATCGTCGCGCAGGGTGTCGGAGACGAAGGGGCCGCAGTTGAGATCGTTGGTGTGGATCGTCTGGAACCCGGTGATGCCCTCGGCGATGAAACGCTGGAGCAATTCCGGGCCGATTTCATCGTTGCAGGCGGCGATGATCTCGCCGGTTTCCGGGTGGATGACATCCGCCGCGAGCGAGGCGCCGATGACGAAATCTTCGGTCACCTCGAGTTCCTTGATGCCCGCCTTCTCCATCTGGCGGATGTGGCGGCCGGTGATGCGCCGGCCCGCCTCGGCGATGTCCTTGCTGCGCTTGGTCTTGCCCTTGATGGGGAAAGACAGCACCTCGCCGCGCAGCCGCTCGGGCACGAGCTTGACCGAAATCTTCGGCGTATCGCCGGGGGTGATGCGGAAGCTGTTGCGCTCGTAGAACATGTCGAGAATCTGTTCCGGGGTGAAATCGAGGGCGCGAAGCAGCACCGTCGCCGGGAGCTTGCGGCGCCGGTCGATGCGTACGAAGACCAGGTCCTTCGGGTCGAACTCGAAATCGAGCCAGGAGCCGCGGTAGGGGATCACCCGGGCGGAATACAGCAGCTTGCCCGAGCTGTGGGTCTTGCCCTTGTCGTGGTCGAAGAACACGCCCGGGGAGCGGTGAAGCTGGGAGACGATGACGCGCTCGGTGCCGTTGATGACAAAGGTGCCCGAATCGGTCATCAGGGGAATTTCCCCCATGTAGACTTCCTGTTCCTTGACCTCCTTGATTTTTTTCTCTGTGGATTCCTTGTCGTAGAGCATCAGTCGCAGCGTCACCTTCAGCGAGGCCGCATAGGTCTCGCCGCGGATCTGGCACTCCTTGACATCGAAATTGGGCTTGCCAAGGCGGTAGCTGACGTATTCGAGGATGGCCTTGTCGGAATAGGAATTGATTGGGAACACCGACTGGAAGGCGCCGTGCAGACCCTGCTTCTCGCGCTCGCCGGATGGGGTTCCCGCCTGCAGGAACTGCCGGTAGGAGTCCACCTGGATGGAAAGCAGATAGGGAATATCCATCGCGCTCGGCAGTTTGCCGAAGGTCTTGCGGATGCGCTTCTTTTCAGTGTAGGTGTAGGCCATGTCGTGTTCCTGCTTCGAGAATTGCCGCCGTGTCGGCGAAACGCGGGCGCGTGGGCGCCCCGGAGGACCCAAGCCCCCCGGAGCCCGCGATCTTGCCCGCCTTACTTGAGTTCAACAGTCGCGCCGGCTTCTTCCAGTGCTTTCTGCATCGCTTCAACTTCAGCCTTGGGCACCGCTTCCTTCACGGTGGAGGGCGCCCCGTCGACCATCTCCTTGGCCTCTTTCAGTCCAAGCCCGGTGATCGACCGAACCGCTTTGATGACATTGATCTTCTTGTCACCGACGGCGGCGAGCACCACATTGAACTCGTCCTTTTCCTCCTCGGCGGGCGCGGCATCCGCAGCCGCGGCCGCTGGCGCCGCGGCCACCGCCGCAGCGGCGGACACGCCGAACTTCTCTTCCATCGCCTCAACGAGCTGGACAACGTCCATAACTGACATTTCGGCTATTGCGTCCAAAACTTCTTGTGTTGACAGAGCCATTACTCCGATTCTCCATTGGTTTGCATTTCGGTTAAGCTGTTTGCGCTCAGGCGGCCTGCTTCTGGTCGCGCACCGCGGCAACGGCGCGGGTCAGTTTCGCGGGCACCTCCTTCGCCGTGCGGGCGAGCTTGGCGACCGGCGCGATCATCGTGCCCATCAGCATCGCCCGGGCCTGGTCGAGGGTCGGCATCTTGGCGAGGGTGTCGATGTCGCCGGGGCCGAGCAATCTGCCGCCAATCGACAATGCCTTGATCTCGAAGTGGTCGTTTTCGCCGGCGAAATCCTTCAGCACCCGCGCCGCCGAACCCGGATCCTCCTCCGACAAGGCGAGGATCGTCGGCCCGGTGAGCGCTTCCGCGATGCAGGCGAATTCGGTGTTTTCCACCGCGCGCTTGAGCAGGGAATTGCGCACCACGCGCAGATACACCTTGTTTTCCCTGGCGCTGCGGCGCAGGACGGTCATTTCCTCCACCGTGACGCCGCGGTAATCGGCGAGCACGGCGGACATCGCCCCACCCGCGGCCGCGTTGACTTCGGCCACGATCCGTTTCTTGTCTTCGAGTCCTAGTGGCATGGTTCTACTCCCGCCGGTGTCGGGCGACGCAAACAGCGTCTCATTCAGGTGAACAGCGCCCCTTTCGGGCAAACAGCACCTGGCTTGACAGGTGATTCAACTTCGAACCGGAGGCTCAAACTGGATCTCACCGTCTGCGCGGGAAATTAAGGCCAAGCCACCCGCGGTCTTTGACAGCTTCATCGAAAAAATCGATGACTCTCTCAAATGCTCCAAATTCATATGGCCAGCGAGGACTGGTCGATGACCAGGCCCGGGCCCATGGTCGAGGACAGCACAATCTTCTTGATGTATATGCCCTTGGCGGAGGCCGGTTTGGCTTTCTTCAGATCGGCCAGCAGGGCTTCGAGGTTTTTGCGCACGAGGGCGCCATCGAAACCGATGCGGCCGATGCCGCCGTGGACGATGCCGTTGCGGTCGGTGCGGTAGCGCACCTGGCCAGCCTTGGCGTTGCGCACGGCGGCTTCCACATCGGCGGCCACGGTGCCAACCTTGGGGTTTGGCATCAGCCCCCGGGGGCCGAGAATCGGGCCGAGTTTGCCGACTAGGCGCATGGCGTCGGGGGAGGCGATGACCACGTCGAAATCGAGCTTGCCGCCCTCGATCGATTCGGCGAGATCTTCCATGCCGACAATATCGGCGCCAGCGACGCTGGCTTTCTCGGCATTGGCGCCCTGGGCGAACACCGCGACGCGAACCGCCTTGCCGGTGCCTTCGGGCAGGGTGGTCGAGCCGCGCACGATCTGGTCCGACTTGCGCACATCGACGCCGAGATTCACCGCCACATCGATGGATTCCTTGAATCCACCCGTCGCCACTTCGGACAGCAGGGAAACCGCGTCCTCCACGGTGTAATTCTTGCCGGGGGTGAGCTTTTCGGCGATCTGTTTCTGTTTGCGGGTGGGTTTGGCCATTTTCAGTCCACTCCTTCCACTTCGAGGCCAGCACTGCGCGCGCTGCCGGCGAGGGTGCGCACCGCCGCGTCCATATCGACCGCGTTAAGATCGGGCATCTTGATATTGGCAACCTCTTCGAGCTGGGCCCGGTTGAGCTTGCCCACTTTTTCGGTATTAGGCCGGCCGCTGCCTTTTTCGACCCCGGCGGCCTTGCGCAACAGCACGGCGGCGGGGGGCGTCTTGGTGATGAAGCTGAAGCTGCGGTCGGCGTAGACGGTGATCACCACGGGCACCGGCAGGCCGGCCTCCATGCCCTGGGTCTTGGCGTTGAACGCCTGGCAGAACTCCATGATGTTGAGGCCGTGCTGGCCAAGCGCGGGGCCGACGGGCGGGCTCGGATTGGCCTTGCCCGCGGGCACTTGCAGTTTGACGTATGCCGATATTTGCTTGGCCATGGCTTGAATGTCCTCCTAGCTCTTGACCACCTGGCCGAATTCAAGCTCGACCGGGGTCGGGCGGCCGAAAATCAGCACGGCAACCCGCAGCCGGCTCTTTTCGTAGTTCACTTCTTCGACGGTGCCGGTGAAATCGTTGAATGGGCCATCGGTGATGCGCACCATCTCGCCGGGTTCGTAAATCGTCTTGTGGGCCGGGGTTTCCTCGCTTTCCTCCATGCGCCGCAAAATCGCCGCGGCCTCGCGGTCGGTGATCGGCGCGGGTTGTTCGGCGGTGCCGCCGATGAACCCCATCACCCGCGGTGTTTCCTTGACCAGGTGCCAAGTGTCGCTGTTCAGTTCCATGTGCACGAGCACATAGCCGGGAAAGAACTTGCGCTCGCTCTTGCGCTTCTGGCCGGCGCGCATTTCGAGCACTTCCTCGGTGGGCACGAGCACTTCGTCGAAGCAGTCCTTGTGCGGCGAGCGCGCAATCCGCTCGCGCAGGGCTTCCTGGGCCCGCTTTTCATAGCCCGAAAAGGCGTGCACCACATACCACCGTTTACTCATTGTGTTTTCTCATTGGCGGCCGCGTTCCCGCCGCGGCCTCGCCTGTTGTCGCCCTGCCCGCTCAGCTGATGATGCCCGAGATGATTCCGTTCAGGCCCCAATCCAGCACCCACAGGATGATCGCCAGAATAAAAATGACGATCAGCACGATGATCGTCGTCTGCACGGTCTCCTGGCGCGTCGGCCACACGACCTTGCGGATTTCCACCCTTGCTTCCAGGCACAGCTCCACAAAAGCCCGGCCGCGCACGGTCTGGGCGGCAACCCAGCCCGCAACGGCGGCGAGGG
Organism: Gammaproteobacteria bacterium; assembly: GCA_026709135.1. GTDB lineage: Bacteria > Pseudomonadota > Gammaproteobacteria > Pseudomonadales > Pseudohongiellaceae > UBA9145. Next base: position 15,079 of record JAPOTO010000007.1, read on the forward strand.
CGAGCAACCCGATGGTGCGGAGCAGCAGGGATTCGGTGGAAAAATAGCTGTTGGCGTAAACGCCGCCCGCGATTAGCGCGGCGACAAGCGCCCACTTGATCCAGTCCGTTCTGGCCTGATCACTTTGTTCCGACATCTATGTTCGAATTCCGCCGGCCCCTGGCCGGGTCGGCCCCGCGCGCCGCGGGGCTGTCATCTGCTGGCAGGCCAGGAGGGAATCGAACCCCCAACCTGCGGTTTTGGAGACCGCTGCTCTGCCAATTGAGCTACTGGCCTAATTTTCCGAAAAATTACTTCCTGTAATTTTTCTCTGTCGCAAAACAAAACGTGTTTTGTTTTGCTCGCGAATTCAATGGCTGGTGCCACACCCACGTCCGCCGCGCCCGTCAGAGGAGCGCGCCATGGATGGGCAAGGGCAAGCGTTTACGAAGCACAGCTTCGTGCGCAGTCCCGAGCGCCACCGAGCTACGCTCGGAGGCCGGATCCAAAGCGACGACGAACCGATTCGAGCCGAAACAGGATGTTTCGGCGAGATTAAGCGCAAAGACACGCCCGACCCGCGAACCCGCTCGAAGCCCCGCCTCACTCGATGATCTTCGACACCACCCCCGCGCCAACCGTGCGGCCGCCCTCGCGGATGGCGAAGCGCAGGCCCTCGTCCATCGCGATCGGGG
>JAPOTO010000179.1 GCA_026709135.1 Gammaproteobacteria bacterium
TCGAGCGTGACCCACTGGTCGCCGTGGTAGGTGCCTGAGGTGGAATAGGTGCAGTGCTCGGTGATGAGTTCGCCTTGCAGGCGGAAATGGGTTCCGGGGGTGCAGACATTGGCGGTGGGGCGCGGCTCGGCACTATCGCCGCCATACCCGCCGAGCAATTGGGCTTCGATCGAGACCGGGAATTCCTGGTCGAGCGTCATCGATTCCGGCGTCTGGCTGTGCAGCATCATGCCATTGTTGCGGAAGGCCCAACCCCATTGCGGCGCATCGCTCACCTGCCCGCCGACGAAGCGGTATTCGACCCGCAACCGGTAATGCGAGAAGGATCGCTCATGGAACAAATGGCCGAACTCGCCATTGAATCCGGCCCAGTTGTCGTAGGAAACAGTCAGCAATCCATCTTCAACGCGAAAGGTGTCGAGATGATTCACGCCAGCTGGGAAGCCAACGAACTTGGGCGTCCAGCCCTCGAGGTTCTCCCCATTGAACAAGCTGACCCACCGCCCCTCCTGCGCCCAAGCGCAAGGCGCCACCAGCAATAGCACAGGCAACAGCAATCTCCGAATCTCGATACGCATCGCTTTCCCCCGGGAAACCCCGCGAATTTATACCACAACGCCCACCCCGCGAATCCAGCGCCCAAGGAATGCGGAGGACTGCGGAGGTTTTAGGGAAACGAGAGGTTCGCTAGTATGTGACCAGTTTCATGACCAAAGAGCCTTCCCATGCTGACGGTAAATCTGGCCCGCGCCAAAGCCTGTCTGAGCGAACTTCTCGATAAAGTGGAGGCTGGCGAGGAAGTGGTGATTACGCGCCGGGGCAGGGCTGTGGCGCGCTTATCGTAAGTCGGCCAATCGAAAAAACCGCTGCCACTTGCGGATCTCGTCGAATTCCGCCGAACCATGCCAAAATTGAGCCGCCCTTCCGCCGAGATGTTGCGCGAACTCCGGGACGAGGGATATTGAAGCTCGCGAGTGTTTCAAATGCGCCATTTTGACACGAGCTTTCTGGTGCCACTCATAATCCCCGAGGCAACAAGCGAATCCGTCCACTCCCGCTTTCAGCGATTTTCCACAGACGATCTCGCGGTTAACGACTGGACCCGCGTCGAATTCGCTTCAATGCTGGCTCGCGAAGTTCGCATGGGCAATCTGAATTCCTACGGCGCAGGCTCCTAAAAGATTTGAACGGATGCTCGCGGAGTCCTTCACGGTTTTGTTGCCAGACCGGAGAGACTTCACCACCGCCAGAGAGTGGCTTTGCCGCTTCGATACCAGCTTGAAGGCCAGTGACGCATTGCACCTCGCCATCGCGGCAAATCATGGCGCGGAAGCGATACTCAGCCTCGACAAGCGGATGATCGCATCCGGCAAAAAACTGGCCCTCCCCACGAGCGCGGGCGGGCTGCCGGGGTATGGCGGTAGTTAGCGGGGAATGCCATCCAGTTTTGCGGCTGGGGAAGTTCTCCCGATGGGAACTGGCTCGCCGGGGTGCCGCCACCAAACTGAAACTCATTGTCACGGGCCGGGCGCCGCGATAGCGGTGGGAATTGCGCCGCTGTATAGTCTCCCCACCATGCCCCTGTCCACGCATACCCAATCCCCCCGTTTGCTTGCCGCCGCACCGCCGCTTTTGGCCATGGTCTTGGCGGGCGCCGCCGCGGCGCAGACTCCGCAATTGACCCGGGTCGGCGAAGGCGAGGCCGGCATCGAACTCGACGGCTTTGTCGATGAGGCGGTGTGGGAGCGGATTCCCGTCGTTGACGGCATGCGCGTCATCGACCCGGACACCCTCGCCGAGGCACCCTTCGAAACCCACATCCGCATGTTCTACACCGAGCGCGGCATCTATGTTTCCGCGGTCAATTTCCAGCCCCCCGGCACCCTGGTGGCGCGGATGACTTCCCGGGACACCCGGCTCGACCGCGACGGCTTCGTGGTCGGCCTCGACACCTCCGGCGAAGGGCTGTACGGCTACTTCCTGCGGATGAACCTCGGCGACTCGATGACCGACGCCACGCTGCTGCCGGAGCGGCAGATGAACATGCAATGGGACGGCTCCTGGAGCGGCGCCACCCAGGCGCTCGAGGATGGCTGGAGCATCGAGTACTTCATCCCCTGGTCGATGGTGGCCCTGCCCCAGGCCGGCGAGCGGCGGCAGATCGGTTTCTACTTCGAGCGCCAAGTGGGCCATCTCGGCGGCGAGGCTTGGTCCAACCCCGCCCTGCCGCGGACGGTGAACCAGTATCTTTCCGCCTTCGAGAAGTATGAATTGAGCGACATCGAACCGCGCCGGCAACTGACTTTCTACCCCTTTGCCTCAAGCATCCACGACAACATCAAGGGCGAGACCGAATACAAAACCGGCAGCGAAATCTTCTGGCGGCCGACGACCAATTCGCTGCTGTCGGCGACGCTCAACCCCGATTTCGGCAATGTCGAATCCGATGATGTCATCGTCAACCTGACCGCCTTCGAGATTTTCTTCCCGGAAAAGCGGACTTTCTTTCTCGAAGGCCAGGATGTGTTCAACGCCACCGCCCGGGCCGGCGCCAACATCATGCGCGGGCCTTCCGGGCCGCTCACCCTGCTCAACACCCGGCGCATCGGCGGCGCGCCGCATTTCGGCGATATTCCAAGCGGGGTCGAAGTCGTGCCCACCGATCTGAGCGACCCGACCGACTTGCTCGGCGCGGTCAAGTTCACCGGCTCCGCGGGCAACTGGCAATATGGCACGCTGTTCGCCACCGAGGACGACACCACCATCGAAGGCCGCCTCGCCGACGGCACACCCATCGGCATCCAGGCCACGGGAAGGGATTTCGGCGTTGGCCGCCTGCTCTGGGAGGACACCAGCGGCGGCGGCCGCCGCTCGATCGGCTGGATGGGAACGAACATCGCCCATCCCGAAGTCGACGCCACCGTCAACGCCATCGACTGGGGCTATTTCTCCGCCGACAACCGCTGGGTCGTCGATGGCCAGCTCATGTACAGCGACGCCCACGGCGTCACCGGCGCGGGGATGTTCAACGATGTCAGCTTCCGGCCCCGGCGCGGCGTCAACCATTCCCTGCGCGCCACCCTGCTCGACGACGAGCTGGAAATCAACGATCTCGGCTTCAGCCAGCGCAACGATTCGGCCAATCTCGATTACTCGTATTTCCATATCGAATCCGACATTCCCGGCCTGCGCGACCGCACCACCGCCATATTCTTCACCAACCAGTGGAACACCGACGGCCGCCCGGTGCGCCTCGGCGCGTTCTTCAACCGCAGCTACACCTTCGCCGAAAGCAACGATACCGCGAGATTCAGCCTGCGTTGGTTCCCCCCGCGCATTGACGACCGGCTCGGCCGCGGCAGCGGCGATTTCGCCATCCCCGACCGCTATGGCTTCAACGCCAGCTATGAAAGCGATGTCGCCAAGCCGCTGTCCTGGAGCGTCGGCGTGAGCCTTGAGCAGGACGAGCTTGGCCCGGCGCGCAATTCGATGGACGCGGGCGTTTCCTGGCGCCCCATCGACCGCTTCTCCTTCGACCTGATGGTCAACTACGAAGACCGGGAGGCCCTGCTCGTGCATCGCGGCGGTGGGCGCTACACGAGCTTCGAGGCGCACCAGTGGTCGCCGCGGGTGGAAACGAGCTACTTCATCAGCGCCAGGCAGCAATTCCGCCTGACCCTGCAATGGACCGGGCTGAAAGCCTTCGAGGACCGCTTCTGGACCGTCAATCCGGACGCCACGGAGTTCCTCCATGATGTGGCGAAACCCAACGACACCCCGGATGATTTCGTCATCAGCCGGATGACTTTCCAGGCGCGCTACCGCTGGGAAATCGCGCCATTGTCGGATTTGTTCGTCGTCTACATCCGCGGCGGCAACCTGCCGCGGCGGAGCTTCCTCAGCTTCCAAGACATGCTCGAGCAATCCTGGAACACCCCGGTGGTGGACACCCTCGCGGTCAAGCTGCGCTACCGCTTCGGGTCCTGATGCGGGCCGTGAAAATGCCGCGAATCTGTTTTTGTATTCTGCTGCTGCTGACCGCCCCGGCTTCGCTGTGGGCGCAGTCCGGCAAAATCGTCATCGCCCACCGCGGCGCCAGCGGCTATCTGCCCGAACACACCCTCGCGGCCAAAGCCATGGCCCATGCCATGGGGGCGGATTACATCGAGCAGGATCTGGTGATGACCCGGGACAACGAACTCATCGTTCTCCACGACCTCACACTCGAGCGCACCACCGACGTGGCCGAGCGCTTCCCCGGCCGCGCCCGCGGCGACGGCGGCTTCTACGCGATTGATTTCGATCTCGCGGAAATCCGCCAACTGCGCGCCAGCGAAGGTTTGCGCCTCCCCGGCGGCGACCCCGTAACCGGCGATCCTGAAACCCATTACCCCAACCGCTTCCCTCCCGGCCTGTCGCGTTTCGGCGTGGCGACATTCGCCGAGGAGATCGAGCTGATCCAAGGCCTCAACCATGCCACCGGCCGCGAGGTGGGGATTTACCCGGAGATCAAGCAGCCCGAGTTCCACCGCGCCGAAGGCAGGGACATCAGCAGCGCGGTCATCGACACGCTCAAGCGCTATGGCTACACCGCGAAGTCCGACAAGGTCTTCCTCCAAACCTTCAGCTTCGCCGAACTCGCGATCATCCGCGGCGAGATCCTGCCCGCGGCGGGAATCGACATCCGCCTCGTCCAGCTCGTCGGCGACCCGGAAGCCTACCCCTGGATGTTCGAGCCCGGCGGCATGGCGCTGCTCGCCGAACAAGCAGACGGCATCGGCCCGGCGCATCCGCTGATCATCGACCCGGAATCGGCGCCGGGGAGCTTGCGCGTCAGTGGTCTCGTTGAACGCGCCCACGCCGCCGGCCTGCAAGTGCATCCCTACACCTTCCGCGCCGACCCCGGTCGATTGCCGCCCTACGCCGCAAGTTTCGCCGAGCTGCTCGAGCAGCACTATTTCACCGCCGGGGTGGATGGCGCGTTCACCGACTTCCCCGATCTCGCGGTACAATTTCTGCGGTCCAGATAAGCCCGCGCGACCGGTCTCCACCATTCACCGAGGTAAACGACGATGCGGACAATCCAGTCAAACTTTCGCGGCACCGCCCTGCTCGGCGGCCTGCTCCTCGCCGGGCTGTTCGCCTGCAGCCCCGGCTACGATGTGATCATCAGCGACGGCCTCGTCTACGATGGCAACGGCGGTGCCCCCTATGTCGCCGACATCGGCATCAGCGGCGGGCGCATCGCGGCAATCGGCGCGCTTGAAGCCGAAGCCGAAACCATTATCGACGCCAATGGCCTGGCGGTGGCCCCCGGTTTCATCAACATGCTCAGTTGGGCGACCGAGTCGCTGCTCATCGATGGCCGCGGCCAGGGCGACATCCGCCAGGGCGTGACGCTGGAAGTATTCGGCGAAGGCCGCTCGGAAGGCCCGCTCAACGAAGCCATGCAAGCCGATGTTGACCCGCGCTGGGCGGGGGAATGGGCCACGCTCGATGAATATCTCGAATTCATGGTCGAGAAGGGCGTTTCGCCGAATGTGGCGTCCTTTGTCGGGGCCACCACGGTCCGGGTCAATGTGCTTGGCTATGAAGACCGCGCGCCGAACGCGGACGAGCTTGAGCGCATGCGCGAACTCGTCCGCCAAGCGATGGAAGACGGCGCGCTCGGGCTCGGCTCGTCGCTGATCTACGCGCCGGCGTTCTACGCCGAAACCGAAGAACTGATTGAACTCGCCAAGGTCGCCGGCGAATACGGCGGCATGTACATCTCCCACCTGCGCAGCGAAGGCAACCGTTTGCTTGAATCGGTCGATGAACTGATCCGCATCGCCAGGGAGGCGGACATTCCCGCTGAAATCTACCACCTGAAGATGGCTGGCAGCGAAAATTGGGACAAGTTCGACGATGTGGTCGCCCGGGTCGAAGCCGCCCAAGCCGAGGGCCTGGGCATCACCGCCAATATCTACAGCTACACCGCGGCCTCGACCGGCTTGGATGCCGCCATGCCGCCCTGGGTGCAGGAAGGCGGCTATGGTGCCTGGGCGCAGCGCCTGCAAGACCCGGAAATCCGCGCCCAAGTGCTCGCGGAAATGACCACGCCAACCGATGAATGGGAAAACCTCGCCCGGATGGCGGGCCCCGAGGGTGTTTTGCTGGTGGGCTTCGACAACCCGGAATTGCGCCGCTACGCTGGCATGAACCTGGCCGAAGTCGCCGCGGAGCGGGGCACGACACCGGCGGAAACCGCCATCGACCTGGTGATCGAGGATGGCAGCCGGGTGCAGGTGGTTTACTTTCTGATGTCGGCTGAAAACGTGGCCAAAGGCATCGCCCTGCCTTGGGTGAGCTTCGGCTCGGACGCCGCCTCGATGGCAACCGAGGGCGAGTTCCTCGACCGCATGACCCACCCCCGGGCCTACGGCAACTTCGCCCGGGTGCTTGGCCGGTATGTGCGCGAGGAACAGGTGATCACGCTCGAAGACGCCGTGCGCAAACTGACGAAACTGCCGGCGACCCATCTCGGCATCGCCGAGCGGGGCGAATTGCGCGAAGGCTATTTCGCCGACATCGCGATCTTCGACCCGGCGGAAATCCAAGACCACGCCACCTACAACGACCCGCACCAATACGCCACCGGCATGGTTCACGTGCTGGTCAATGGCGTGCCCGTGCTGCGCGACGGCGAACACACCGGGGCGCTTCCCGGCCAAGTGGTGCGCCGCGCCCGAACCGGTCGCTGAGCGACCGGGAGCGCGGCGATAGGGAGTTTTCGCTCGCTCGAGTTGCTGCGGCGTATACCCCCCGGACTTGCGCTGACTGAATCAGCGCTGCCCTAGAAAGTCTTGCCGATGGTGAACACCAGGGCCTGGCTCTCTTCCGGGTTGCCGGCGGCGTCCAGCTGGCCATTGCCCTCGCCGAATTCGTCGCTGCTGAATATCGCGGCCACGCCGAAATCGATCTCGCTGATCGTCAGGCCATAGCCGACTTCGATATAGTTGCCCTCGAAATCGCCGCCGAAAGTGCCCAAAGTGCCGTAGAGGCCGTTGTCGCCGCTGACCGTCGCCGCGAGGAAATTGTAATCCTGCTCCGGCCCTTCGAAATTGCCGTAGGTGCCGAAGGAATACTCAAGCCCCAACATGCCGTAGCCGAAGTTGAGGTTGATCTCCTCGTAGGTGTCGTCGAACTCGCCGGTGTAGTAGTAGCCGGTGAAGCCGATGCTCGCGCTGAAGCCCTCGTCGGTTTCGATGCCATAGCCGAAATAGCCGTCGACTTCGAGGCCGTCACCGACATCCGCGGTCCAGCCGCCGGCGTAGAAGCCGCCCGAGGTGAAGTCAATTCCGGCGCTGCCGGAGGATTCCTTCTGCAGCAGCCCCCGGTAGTAGTACTCGGAAGCAAAGCCGATGTTGTAGGAAACTTCCTGCGCCATCGTGGCGCCTGAAAGCCCCGCCCCGGCAAGAAGCAAGGCGCCCTTGACCAATCGCGCGAACCTGTTCATTTCTTTCTCCTCTCCTCTTTCTACTCTTCCAGCGGTTGAAACAACGGAACTGCCTCCAAAACAAAGCAAGCTTTGGGCCAACTTCAAAAAGGATAGCAGTAACGTGGATTATCCGAAACAAAGGCCAACTGCCGCCAACAGCGGCGCACCAAAAAGGTGCGTTTGTTGGGTCGGGCGGTGGCGGCACTTCCCCATGTCTATGCGCAAGCTCCTTGTCTCAGGGCAGGGGTATCTCGGCGGCGTCGGGAACGCCATAGCCCCGCCGCACCGCCGGACGGGCCGCGATGCGCAGATACCAGTCCCGCAGCCGCGGAAACTCGCTGAAATCGATCCGCTGCCATTCGAAGCGCGAAATCCATGGCCAGGTGGCGATATCGACCAGCGAATACTCCCCGGCGATAAAGTCGCGGTCCGCCAGCCGGCGCTCAAGCACGCCGTACAGCCGCCGGGTTTCGGTGCCGTAGCGGTCCTCGGCGTAGGGCGCCTTGCCCGGATTGAAGCGGAGGAAATGATGGGCCTGGCCAAGCATGGGGCCGACATGGGCGACCTGGAACATCAACCAGGCCAGCGTCTGCCAGCGGTCCGGCCCCGGCGGGCACAGCAGCTTGCCCTCGCGCTCGGCGAGATAAAGCAGAATCGCCCCGGATTCCATCAGTGTCACGTCCTTGTCATGGTCGACGATAACCGGAATCTTGTGATTCAGCGTCATGGCGTCGAACTCCGGGCTGTGCTGGTCGCCCCCGGTGATGTCCACAGGAATCGCCAGATAGGGCAGTTCCAATTCCTCCAGCATGATGGAAACCTTGCGCCCATTGGGCGTGTTCCAAGTGTAGAGATCGATCATGGCGTTGGCTGGCTCTCCTGGCCGGGTTCTTCATTCGCGCTGGCAAGGATACAACAATGCAATGTGGCCGGGGGATGTGGCTGGTTTCAGATTTTTTACCCGCAAACTGCGCATTTTCGCAAATCTCTTCCTAGGCTTTACCCGCGCGCCGGCTGACGGTGGCGCCCCGGAGGCCCGCTTGCACCTTGCGGGGCCGCCACCCGGGGCCGGCGCGCAACCCATCCAACCCGACCGGGAGGAAAACCCATGAACATCGCCATTCGCGCGGGCGCGGCCTTCGCCCTGCTTTGTCTCTTCGCCGCCTGCGCCGCAACACCGGAGTCCGGCCCCGGGCAACGCGCGCCGAACCGCGAGGAAGTCGCCCACCACAACGCCCAAGCCCCGGAGATGATGCAGATCGTCTGCGAGAACATCGCCGATGCCGGTTGGCTGGTGAAACGCCGCGCCTGCTGGCTGCGACAGGATATGGACTTGCTCGTGCCACAGCGCAAAACGGTGCTGGTGCCGGTCGGTCGCTGAGGGAAGCTCTGGCTTAATCAGCGCTTCCCTAGGAGCCTGCGCCGTGGGAATTCGCGGCTCAGGCTCCTAGCGCGGCGAAGTCGAGCGGCTGTTCGAGATCGATCCGGCCGTATTCGGCTTTCAGCGGATACTTCAGCCCGGTGGCGCAATTGAACAGCACCACGCGCTCATCCGGGCGGATGCGGCCGCTGGCGAGTTCCTGCTTCAGCGCGGCCAGGGTGGCGGCGCCTTCGGGACACAGCAAAATGCCCTCGCGAAGGGCGCACTCGCGCTGGGCGGCGAGGATGTCCGCATCATCGACGGCAACGGCGAAACCACCGCTCTCGCGCACGGCGTCGAGGATCAGAAAGTCGCCCACCGCCGCCGGCACGCGGATGCCCGCGGCGATGGTGCGCGCATCCCGCCAGGGTTCGGCGTGGCGGCTGCCGGATTCGAATGCCCGCACCATGGGGGCGCAGCCGGCGGCCTGCACCGCCACCATGCGCGGCCGGCGGGAGCCGATCCAGCCGATGGCTTCGAGTTCGGCAAAGGCTTTCCACATGCCGATGAGGCCGGTTCCGCCGCCGGTGGGGTAGAGAATGACATCGGGCAGTTGCCAGTCGAGCTGCTCGGCGAGTTCGAGCCCCATGGTTTTTTTGCCTTCGATCCGATAAGGCTCTTTCAGCGTTGAGGTGTCGAACCAGCCCATCTCCCCGCGGCCGGCGCCGACGATTCTTCCGCAATCGTTGATATAGCCGTTGGCAAGCCAGGTGCTGGCGCCGAAAAACGCTGTTTCCTCGATGTTGATCCGCGGGGTGTCGGCGGGGCAGAACACCCAGGCCTCGATATCCGCCGCGGCGCAGTACGCCGCCAGCGCCGCCCCGGCATTGCCATTGGTCGGAATCGCCATGCGCCGCACGCCAAGCTCTTTCGCCATCGCGACCGCCAGCGCCAGACCCCTGGCCTTGAACGAGCCGGTGGGCAGGCGGCCTTCGTCCTTGATCAGGATTTCGGCGCAGCCGTAATCCTCCCGCAGCTTGCGCATGGGAAGCAGCGGCGTCATCAACTCGCCCAGCCGCACCACATTTTCCGACCGGCGCACCGGCAGAAATTCGCGGTAGCGCCACAGCTCGGGTTCGCGGTCGATCAGCTGAACCTTGCTGACACCGGCTGCCAGCGCCGCCAAGTCATAGCGCACCAGCAGCGGCTTGCCCGCATCCGACAAGCCCCGCAGCGTATCCGCCGCATAACGCTTGCCGGTATAGCCGCACTCAAGATGAGTAACAAAAGTCGGATACTGAATCATCCCGCAAGAGTACCAAGCCCCACCAAGCTTCGCAGCAAACCCCCTCGGGGAATCTTTACCCGAATGGCGGGCGCAGCACGATGGTGTCTTCGCGGTCGGGGCTGGTGGAGATGATTTCCACCGGGGCGCCGACGGTTTCTTCAATGAAAGCGATGTAGGCGCGGGCGTTCGCTGGCAGCGCCTCCACCGACCGGACGCCCCGGGTTGATTCCCGCCAGCCGGGCAGTTCCTCGTACAGTGGCCGCAGACGGCCATAGCTTTCCACCGCGGGAGAGTTGCTCGGGGCGTCGCGGTAGCCAACGCAGACTTTCAGGCTTTCCATGCCATCGAGCACGTCGAGCTTGGTCAGGCAAAGCCCGCTGATGCTGTTGATTTGTGTCGCCAGCCTGACCGCCGCCGCATCGAACCAGCCGCAGCGCCGGCCGCGTCCCGTGGTCGAGCCAAACTCGTTCCCCGCCTTGGCCATGTGCTCGCCGGTGGCGTCGAACAACTCGGTGGGGAAGGGGCCTTCGCCCACCCGGGTCGCATAGGCCTTGGCGACGCCGAGCACCCGGTCGAGGTACAGCGGTCCGAAACCGCTGCCGGTTGCCGCGCCGCCGCTGGTGGTGTTCGAGGAGGTGACGAAAGGATAGGTGCCGTGGTCGATATCGAGCAGCGCTCCCTGGGCGCCTTCGAACAGGATTCTGCGTCCAGCCCGGCGATGGCCGTGCAGGATTTCAACGGTGTCGGCGATCATTGGCCGGAGTTCCCCGGCCTGCTTCAGCAGCTCGTCGCGCGCTTTGGCGAGTTCCACCGTTGCCACCCGGTAGTAGTTCGCCAGCAGGAAATTGTGGTAATCGAACAGCTCTTCGAGCCGGGCGCTGAACTTCGCCTCGTCCCGGGTCAGGCCGAGGTGGATGGCCCGGCGTCCGACCTTGTCCTCGTATGCCGGGCCGATGCCGCGGCCGGTGGTGCCGATTTTGTCGCCGCCCCGGAGGGTCGATTCCCTGGCTTGGTCGAGGGCGATATGGGATGGCAGGATCAAGGGGCAGGCGCTGCTGATACGCACCCGGCCGCGCAATTCAACGCCCTTGGCTTCGAGTTCGTGGATCTCCTTGAGCAGGTCCGCCATGCTCAGCACCACGCCATTGCCGATGACGCATTCGACCCCAGCGTGGAGAATGCCGGAAGGCAACAGGTGGAGGACGGTTTTTTCGCCCTTGACCACCAGGGTGTGGCCGGCGTTGTGCCCGCCCTGGAAGCGGACGACCACATCGGCCCGGTCGGTCAGCAAGTCAACGATCTTGCCTTTGCCCTCATCGCCCCATTGGGCGCCGAGCACAACGAGGGTTTGCGTTGTTCGCTCCGGGGCCACGGTTCAGAGTTCCCTTGTGGTCCAGGCGCCGGATTGCCGCTCGAGGCGCCGGTCGCAGTGGAGTTCCCGCGCCGCGCTGGCATCGCTGGGCCCGCCGACATCGACAATCACAATCTCCCCGGCCGCCCGCAGTTCGGCGATTTTTCCCCGCAATGCCGCGCAGTCGCTGTCCGGGGCGAGGATGGCGGCCTGTTGGGGGAAGTCCCGGGCGCTCAGCCGCGCCAGGGTTTTCAGGTCGCTGTCGAAACCGGTGGCGGGGCGCGCCCGGCCGAACACCGCGCCGATGTTGTCGTAGCGGCCGCCCTTGGCCACGGTGCGGCCATAACCCGGGGTGTAGGCGGCGAAAACGATGCCGGTGTGATACTGGTAGCCGCGCAATTCGCACAGGTCATAACTCAACCGCGCCGCGGGAATGCGCCGCCTGATTCCGGCGTCGATAGCCATCAGTTCATCGAAGGCCGACGCCACCGCCGCCGGGGCGCCGGCAAAAGCTTCCCGGGCCTTTCCGGGCACCTCATCATCGCCGCTGAGCCGCACGAGGCGACCGAGCATCGTTCTGAGCCCGGCGTCCGCCACCGCCGCGGCGAGCAATTGATCGACATCGCCGTATGCCTTGCGCTGGACGGCTGCAAACAAGGCCTCCTCGTCTTCTGGCCGCATTCCCGCGGCTTCGACGAGGGCGCGGTAGATGCCCACATGGCCGAGAACGAGGTGAATGTCCTCGACCGCGGCCTGCTCGAGCATCGCCCACATCAGGCAGATCACCTCGGTATCGCTTTCCACGCCGGCGTGGCCGTAGAGCTCGGCGCCAACGCGAATCGGAACGCGGGAGGCGCCCATGCCCCGGGGCAGGGTGTGGAGCACGCTGTCGGCATAGCACAGGCGCGCTGGGCCGGCGCGGTTGAGGTGGTGGGCGTCGATGCGGGCGGCCTGGGGGGTGATATCGGCCCGAACCCCCATGAGCTGGCCGCTCAACTGGTCGATGAGCTTGAAGGTGCGCAGGTCGAGTTCATGGGATGAAGCCACGAGCAGTGAATCGAGAAACTCTATCAGTGGCGTGATGACGAGTTCGTAGCCCCAGCCGCGATACAGATCGAGGATCTCCCGCCGGAGGGATTCGAGCTTGCGGGCCTCGGCCGGCAGAATCTCCTCGACGCCGTCGGGCAGTAGCCATCTTTTGGCGGAGCTCATGGCATTCGACTCCCCCCTTCCGCCGCGGGAGGGGGATTGGGGATGGAGGAGCTGGAGGTTGGTTGTTTTTTGGCGGAACTCACAGCGGTTCGCTCAGTTGATCAGAAACAGCAGCAGCGCGCCGGCGCACATGAAGCCCAGCCCCGCCATGCGGATGTGGCGCTCGGGGCTTTCCCCGAGGCTCGCCACCATGCGCTTCCAGCCACCGGGGCTGATCGCGGGAAACAAGCCTTCAATAACGAGCAGCAGGCACAAGGCCACGGCGAGATCGTGCCACATGGGAATCAGGCGGCATTCCTGCCCGCGGAAAATGGGAATTGGTTGTTATGGCTCGCCGCTGTCCACTTCCTTCAGATATTTGAAGTATTCGCTGTCCGGGTCGAGCAGGAGCACATCGCCTTTGTTCTGGAAGGTTTCCCGGTAGGCGCTCAGGCTGCGGGTGAAGGCGAAGAACTCCGGGTCCCGGTTGTAGGCGCCGGCGTAGATGGCGGTGGCCTGGGCGTCGCCTTCGCCGCGGATGCGCTCGGCGTCGCGGTAGGCTTCGGCCTCGTAGATCACCGCCTGGCGTTCGGCGTCGGCGCGGATGCCGATGGCAAGCTCTTCGCCCCGGGAGCGCAGCTCCTGGGCTTCGCGGTTGCGCTCGGTGGACATGCGCTCGTAAACCGAAACCCGCACTTCGTCCGGCAGGTCGATGCGCTTCACCCGCACGTCGATGACTTCGATTCCCAGCTCGTCCGCGGAGTCCATATTCAACTCGGCGGTGAGATCGAGCATGAGCTGGTCGCGCTCGCCGGCGACGACTTCCTGCAAGTCCCGGGCGCCGATCTGGTCGCGCAGGCCGTCGTTGATGCGCTGGGCGAGCAGCACACCCGCGGTGCCCGCGTTGCCGCGGGTTGACACGTAGAACTGCCCCACATCGACAATCCGCCACTTGGCGTAGGAATCGACTTCAAGCGCCTTTTGCTCAAGGGTGAGAAAGCGGGCGGGGTTGGAATCCTCGGTCTGGATGCGGGCGTCGAACTTGCGCACCTCGTTCACCACGGGAATCTTGACATGGAGCCCCGGCGGAATGTCGTTTCTGACGATTTCACCAAATTGCAGCATGACGGCGCGCTCGGTTTCACGCACCACGAACAGGCTGCTGGCGGCGATCAGCAGGGCCAGCGCCACCAGGCCGATTGCGATATAGCTTTTCATGGTCGTACTCCACTTCTGACGTCGTTCAGCCGGGACGCATCCACTGTGCCGGAACTCGAAACATCCGGCAGGTAGGGCGCCAACTCCTCGGCGAGGTCGCGCCATTCGGCGGCGTTGCGCGGCCGCGCGGCGCCGGTGAGCGAGGTGTTCTGCTCGAGAATCTTGTCGAGCGGCACATACAGCATGTTGTTGCCCCCCTCGACGTCGATCATGATCTTGCTCGACGCGGTCATCACATCCTGAATCGAGTCGATGTACATGCGCTTGCGGGTGACTTCCGGCGCTTTTTCATACTCGGAGAAGAGCTGGTTGAAGCGCGAGGCGTCGCCTTCCGCCTTGGCGATCACCTCTTCCTTGTAGGCGTTGGCCTGTTCGATCTGGCGCTGGGCTTCGCCGCGGGCTTCGGGGATGATGCGGTTGGCGTACTGCTGGGCCTGGTTTTGCACCCGCTGCTCGTCCTCCCGGGCGCGGATCACGTCGTCGAAAGCTTCGCGCACATTCTCCGGCGGCTGGGCGTCGACGACATTGACCTGGCTGACGAAAATGCCGGTGTTGTACAAATCCATGTAATCCTGCAACCGCGCATGGACCTCGGCGGCGACGAGATCGCGGCCATCGGTGAGGATCTGGTCCATGAAGGTGCTGCCGACGACATGGCGGATTGCCGATTCGGAAGCGTTGTCGAGGCTGAGTTCCGGGTTTTGCACGGCGATGACGTATTTCATCGGATCCTGGATGCGGTATTGCACCGTTACCGCGATATCGATGATGTTCTCGTCGGTGGTCAGCATGGCGCGGTTTTGGTAGGTCTTGTCGTTGAGCACCGAGACGTTGACCTTGTTGACTTCGTCGATCAGCGGCGGATTCCAGTGCAGGCCGGGCTGGACGGTGTTTTCGAGCACCCGGCCGAAGCGCAGCACCACCGCCTCCTCGGCCTCGTCGATGATGTAAAAGCCGAGGAACCCCCAGACCACAAGGGCGACGGCGACGAAGCCCGCGAGCAGCCCGCCGGACACGCCTCTGCCGGGGGTCGGCCTGGCGCCGCCGGCACCACTGGAACCACCCCGCTTGCCGCCGCCAAGAATGCCAAGCCGGCCAAGCAGGTTGCGGATCGCCTCGTCGATGTCGGGTGGGCCCTGGTTCTTGTTGCCGCCGTTGCTCCGGCGGCCGCCACTGCTCCAAGGATCGGGATCTTTGCCGTTGTTGCCGGGCTCATTCCAAGCCATAGCGGCCTCCATTGTCAAACTTGCAGAGCGAAGCAATCGCTCAAAAGCGCGATTCTAGCGAATTTTGGGCCTCAGACACAGTATACGCGGC
>JAPOTO010000238.1:0-4184 GCA_026709135.1 Gammaproteobacteria bacterium
CGCCATTGGGCATCACGATTGTCCTTAGCGTCTCGCTGTTGATCGATTCGTCCTCGCCGATGATGCCGTTGAGGAACAGCACATAGGCGGTTACCTGGTAGACCTCTTCATCGCTCAGCGTTTTCGGCGTGTCGGCCGGCATCGCCCGGCGGATGAAATCGAACAATGTGCTCGCGTGGGGCCAGAAGCTGCCGACGGTGCGCAGCGGCGGCTCCTCCGAGTTCATGTCGCCACCGGCGAGCACGGTGATGGCGGACACGCCCTCGCCGTTGGCGCTATGGCAGCGCAGGCAGTTCAGCGCATATACCTCGCGGCCTTGGCGCGCGGTGCCCGCCCCCGGCGGCATTCCGGCCCCGTCCGGCGTGGCGATCAGGTCGAAGCCGAGCAATTGGCCCTCGCTGATTGGCTCGCCCAACTGGACCCGCGCCGCTTGTTCTTGCGCGCCCGCCGCCGGCGCCAGCGTGATGGCGGCCGCGGCCAGCGCCCCGCCCAATATCCAGCCCAACGGCCCGGAAAGCGGTGCCGCGCGCTTGCCGGGCGGCGTGCTAAACATAGACATTGCTGACCGCTCCGCCGCCGTCCACGCCCCAGCTCTGAATGCAATTGTTGTGATAGAAGCTGATCGTGCCCCTTGCCGCGAGCACTTCGCCGCGGGGCGGTTGGACATTGCCGGCGCTGTCGGTGGCGCGGCTTTGCAGCACCGCCTCGCCGCCGGACCATTGCCAGGGAATCGTGAACCGCGCCAGCGCCTTGGGCAGGGGTTCCGCTTGCAGCATGGCCTCGGCCCAGGTTCTGCCGCCATCGGCGCTGACCTCGACCCGGCGGATCGCCCCATGCCCGGACCAGGCGATGCCGGTGACCGGGTAAACACCCGGCCTGGGCAGGTTCATCTGCCCGGAGGGCGAGGTGATCAGCGACTTCACCCCCATGGGGAAGGTGAATTGCAGGCTGCTGCGGTCGGGCAGGGTGTCGGTGTATTTGCTGGTTTCGTCGCGGAATTGGGCCGGGGCCGCCATCAATTTCAATTGGGTGAGCCACTTGACGCTGATATTGCCTTCCCAGCCCGGACAGAACAGGCGCATTGGGTAGCCCTGCCCGGGGCGGATCGGCTCGCCGTTCTGGTACAGCGCGACGAGCACGTCATCGAGCGCTTTTTCGATTGGCACCGAGCGGCCCATGCTCGCGGCGTCGGCGCCCACCGCAGCGACCCAGCGGGCCCCGGGCAGCACGCCGGCCTCATCGAGCAGGGCTGACAAGGGAACGCCGGTCCATTCGGCGCAGGAGACCAGGCCATGGAGGCTTTGGGCGGTGCCGTCGGCGTTGCCGCCGCGCAGCAGCGAGCCGCTGTTGCCGGAACATTCGAGGAAGTGAATCCGGCTCACCATCTGGTACTTGAGCAGGTTTTCGTAGCTGAACGCCAATGGTTGCCGCACGAGGCCATTGATGACCAAGGTGTGTCCGGCGGGGTCGATAGCGGGGATGCCGGCGTGATGGCGCTCGAAATGCAATCCGTTCGGGGTGATCGTGCCCTGGAGGAATTGCAACGGCGAGCGCGAGGCGCCGCCGCCGGGATAGATCGGGTTGGGGGTTCCCGCCATGCGTTGGAATTCGCCGGCGAAGGGCGAGCGCCCGCCATAGGCGCTCGCGTTCGCGCCCGGCATTCGCGACCAGTCCGGTATTTCGAACAGCGCCCCGGCATCCTGGCCGAGCGCGGTGGAGGCGCCGGCGGCGCCGAGGCCCGCGAGCCCCATCCGCAACAAGTGCCGGCGGTTCAGCAGGCCGTTGCCGGCGGCCTTTTCCCAATGCGTTGGCTTCATGCCCAAGTGTCACCCGTACCGATCAATCGCCGCTAAGGTACTGCTTGGCTTCGCGAACCCCGGGGTGGGAATCTTCGCCGCGGATCGCCAGATAGGCTTGGTACTTCTCATTGGCCAGGGCCGGCTCGTTCATGGCGGAATACGCCCGGGCGGCGCCGATCAGCGACAGCGGCCGGTTCGGCATCCGCAGCAGCGACTGCTCGAAGCGCGCGGCCGCGTCCTTGGGCTGGCCGAGGGCGAGCAGCACTTCGCCGGTCAGTTCGTGGATGGGCTTGAGCGGATCGGCGGCGCCGTTCGGCGGGCGCTGGGCCTCCTTGAGGGCGATGGCGTTGTCGAGCAATTCGATGGCTTTTTCCTGCTGTGGCAGGCCGTCGGTGGTCAGGCCCTCGCTGAGTTGCCGCTGGGCCTGCTTCGCCAAGGTCAGCGCCATGACTTGGGCGTGCATCACTTGGAGGTTCACATTGTTCGGCTGGTCGGACGCCTTGGCGCCGAGCAGTTCGGCGATTTCCCCGGCGAGCCCGAGTTCGCCGAGATGGGCGGCGCTGAGGCCAAGCGCGAGCAGTTGGGAATCGTGGAGGTCATCGCTCAACTCATGCAATTTCCATTGTTCGGTTTCGATGACTTGGCGGGCCCGCATCGTTTTCAGGGTGTTGATCGAGCGCTCGTTGTCGGGGTTCTCGGCAAGTGTCTGCTCGGCGCGTTCGATCCACATCTTCGAGCGCTCCCAGTCGCCGAGTTGCAGTTCGCCGTACTGGCCCCAGTCGGAAGAGTGGTTCTGGTCGCCCACGGTGTCGCCCGGCTTCCACAGCTCGCGCGCGGCTTGGAAGGCGGAATCGTTGCCCTGGGCCACCCGGCTCCACATGCCATGCTGGATGAAGATATGGGTGGGCATGTGGCGGGCGTGGGAGACCGAGGGGGCGATGCTCGCGTATTTGTCGGCGGCTTCGAGGGCGATGGGGGCATGCACCGGGTCGTCGAAGGAGTGGATGACATAATGCGCCGCGCCGGGATGGTTGTCGTTTTTCTTGAACAACTCCAGCGCCAGCGCCCCGGCCCGCATGTTCATGCGCTCGCGCATTGAACCGGAGGCGGTTGCCGCCGACAGCGTGGAAACGGCATAGAACGCCTTGACTTCATCGTCTTCGGGGTACTTCCCATACAGCTCGGCCATGGCTTCCATCCAGCCGATTCTGCGCTCGGGCATGCCGCCGGGGCCGAGGGCGTAGGCTTCGGCGGCCTTGAGGAAGCCTTTCTCGCGCTCGGTGGGGGCCTTGGCGAGGCGTTCCTCGGGGGTGGCGGCAAGCTTCATCAGGGCCTGGCCCGGACGCTCGTCAACCGGGCCGTAAAAGGGATGCTGGTAGGTGAAGGCTTCGCCCCAGTAGGCCAGGGCGAAATCGGGGTCGAGCGCCTGGGCCTTGTGGAATTCCTCCCGCGCCTGGGTCATGCCGAAGCTGTGGAGGAATCCCACGCCGCGGATGAAATGCTCCTGGGCTTCCGGCGAGGCGGAACTCGGAAAATCGAAGGTGCCGATGGCGTCGATTTTGGCGGCGTGAGCGGCTGGCAGCGCGAACGCGGCGGCCAGCAACGCGGTACAAAGAAGCATCGTTCTGGACATGGGTTCCCCCGGTTTGATTGTTGGTTTATTCAACCAAGTAGATTGCCAATTGCCGGGCGTAAATGCAATCGCCCAAATGCGACTTAATGTCACAGCGAGGCGGTCGCTCTGATGGTTTCGGTGGCTTCGATCCGGGTCCGCGGGCGGGAGGGTCACTCGCTCTGGAACACCACGTTTTCCGAAATGGGTGCCCGGGTTGTGCGGGTGGCGTTGGCGGGCACAGTGGGGTCTTCGTAGCCGAAGCTGATGCCGAAGAGGATTTTGGTGCCGTCTTCGATCGCGAAGGCGTCCCGCACCAGGTCGGGGAAGTTGCGCATCGAGCCCATGGCGCAGCTGTGGATGCCGAAAGCGACCATCGTCAGCATCAGCGTCTGGGCATACATGCCCACATCCACCGCCACCGTGGTGCCGAAGGCTGGGTCCATGCCGATGAAGGCGATGTGGGGCGCGTCGAAGAACTCGAAATTGCGCAGCGCCGCGCGCATCCGGCCCTCGCGGTCGTGGCGGCCGACGCCCATTTGCGAGTACAGCGCCACGGCGCATTCGACCTGCCGGGTGCGGTACTCGCCGCTGAAGTCGCCGCGGTATTCGTAGTCGGGGTTCGGTTTCACGCCCTGGACCATGTTGTCGCGCATCTGTTTCCTGAGCCGGTCCTTGAGTTCGCCGGAGGCGACATAGACTTTCCAAGGCTGCACATTGCAATTCGATGGCGCCTGCTGGGCGATGGCGAAAATCCGCTCCAGGGTTTTCCG
>JAPOTO010000238.1:4464-15057 GCA_026709135.1 Gammaproteobacteria bacterium
GCGACTTCCGCGGGTGTTCCGGGGCGTTGGATGAGGTGGCCGGCGGTGTTGGCTTTGAGCTGTTCTTCGCGCTTGTCGCCCATAAAGTCGAACATGGCGGTGCTGATGGTGCCCGGGGAGACGATGTTGACGCGCACCGGCGCCATTTCCACCGCCAGGCAGCGGGCCAGATTCTCCACCGAGCCGCCGACGCAGCTCAGCGCCGACTGCCCCGGGGTGATTTTCCGCGCCGGCGAGCCGCTGACGAGGGTGATCGAAGCGTCTTCGGCGAGAAAAGGCGCGCCCGCGCGCACCGCGTTGGCGTAGCCCCAGAGCTTGCCGTAGGCGGCCTTGAACTGCTCCGCGGTCTGCTCCAGAAAAGGCTTGAGCGTGCGCTCGCCGCCAATCGCGCAGAGCACGAGATGGTCGATCTGCCCAGCCTCCCGGAACAGCGCTTCGAGCGCATCCGCGTCGTGGATGTCCGCTTCGCGCACCGCGAACGCGCCGTCCGCGGCGGCGGCGGCCCGGTTCCGGTGCGCCTCGCTGCGCCCGGCGGCCCAGACTTTCGCGCCCGCGGCGGCGCAGGCTTTCGCCGTCGCCAGCCCGATGCCGGCGGTGCCGCCGATGATTATCACCGACTTGTCATTGAGATCATTCATTGCTGCGAAGATTCCAGATTTCAGGCGAACACCCGCCCGGGGTTGAGGATGCCGCGGGGGTCGAGGCTGGTTTTTAGGCTGCGCATCAGGTTGATTTCGCGGTCGTCGCGGCTGAAGGGCAGGAAGGGCCGCTTCATGATGCCGATGCCGTGTTCGGCGGAGACCGAGCCTTTCAGTTCGCGGATGAGGCCGTAGATCACTTCGTCGATGGGGCGGTGCAGGGCGTGGGTGTCCGGCCCGACGTTGATGACGATGTGCAGGTTGCCGTCGCCGATGTGGCCGAACAAGCCAAGAACCGCCCCGGGCCATTGCGCCCGCAGCCGGCGCTCCACCTCGTCGCCGAAATAGCCCATGTCGGCGACATTCATGCTGACATCGTAGGTGTGCATGTGGCCGATTCCCTGGCCGACTTCGGCGGCGCCGTCGCGCACCGCCCAGAGTTTTCTAATTTTGTCGCTGTTGTCGGCTACGATGACATCGTCGATCAATTCCTTTTGGCAGGCTTCGTCGAGCATGTTGAGGAATAGTTCGCTGTCAGTGGCTTCATCCGAGCCCATGCTTTCGACGAGGGCGTAGAAGGCGTGGCTGTTCGGCAGCGGGGTGTCGGCGTGTGGCACATGGGCGTCGACGAGTTGGTAGCTGTTGCGCCAGAGCACCTCGAAGGCGCTCAGGTTGGCGCCGAGCCGGGACTGGGCGTGGACGAGCAGGTCGGCGACTTCCCGGAACGAGCGCAGGCCGCACATCGCCACCGCCTGGCTTGCCGGTCGCGGGAACAGCTTCAGCACCGCGCGGGTGATGACGCCGAGTGTGCCCTCGCTGCCGATGAACAATTGCTTGATGTCGTAACCGGTGTTGTTCTTGCGCAGCTTGTGCAGATTGTCGATGACGGTGCCGTCGGCGAGCACGGCTTCGAGGCCGACTGTCAGATCCCGGGTCATGCCGTAGCGGATCACCCGGTTGCCGCCGGCGTTGGTCGAGAGGTTGCCGCCGATGGTGCAGCTTCCCCGGGCGCCGAGGTCGAGTGGAAACAGCAGGCCTTCGGCGTCGGCGCGCTCCTGGATGACTTGCAATGGCACGCCGGCTTCAACGGTGATCGTGCTGGTGTAGGGGTCGAGTTCGACGACTTGGTTCATGCGCTCGAGGCTGAGCGAGATTTCGTTTTCCAGCGGGGCGGCGGCGGAGACGAGCCCGGTCATGCCGCCCTGGGGCGCCACCGGCTGGCCGGCCTCGTGGCAAAGCGCGAGAATCGCCGAAACCTCTTCGGTGGAAGCGGGGCGCAGCAGCAGCGCGGGGCGGATCGCCCGGTCTTCCATCAGATCCTGGTAGTTTTTCGGCTCGATGTCTTCGCCTTCCCGGCAGCCCGCGGGGCCGACGATTGCCTTGAGCCGGTCGATCAGGTCCGGGCGGGCGGAAACTGCTTGCGGGTTCATATCCGGGTCGGGTTCAATACGCGAACGCGCATGGTAGCACACAAGCCATTCAATCCACCGGAGAAAACTCGATGCACAGCAAGGCCCTGAAAGCGATTCTAGCGGCGATTCCCTTTGCCTTCATCGCCAACAACGTCCAAGCCCAGGTTCCCGACAACGCCACCCACATCCCGTACTCCGAGATCATGACGGTGTTCGAAAATCTCGGCGACACCCTCGATCAACAGGTCAGGGTCGTCGACGTTGGCGACGATATCAACGTCGGTGTCGGCGTGCTGCGCCGCGTCGGCCAGCGCAGCGAGGGCGAGGCGGTGCGCACCATCGTCCATTACGACATCACCGAGGTGTACTACGTCCTCTCCGGTTCGGGAATTCTCGTCACCGGCGGCGACGCGACCGATCCGGTCGAATTGCCCCCCGACAGCCACTCGGTCACCATCCTCGTTGGCCCGAGCGGGCTGCGCACCGTGACCAGCGGGCAGGAGCAGACCATCGTCGCCGGGGATATCGTCATCATCCCGGCCGGTGTCACCCACGGCTTTCGCCATATCCAGGACCAGATCACCTATCTCGCCGTCCGCGTCGACCACCGCCAGGTGTTGCCGGCGGGCTACGCGCACCCATCGCTCGATTGACCGGCGGGCGTTTGGCCAGCGCCGCGGAATTGCCAGGTGGGAGGGAAAACCCGTATTCTTGGTGGTGGATATGAAGATCTGCCGGCGTGTTATCGCAATCCTTCCGACCGCCGCCCTGGTGCTGGCGGGCGGCGCGGCGTTCGCGTGGCAGCCGCTGGCGCACTTTGAAGACATCGACAATCTCAGGCTCAAGGATGACCGCCTGACCTGGCAGGTGTGGGTTCCCGGCGAATCCGAGGAAGGCGACCGCTGGGACCCGCTGTTCCACGATTCGGTGAGCTACTGGAACGGTCAGGTTCCCTACTACACTTTGAGCGCGGTCACCCGGGACGTCGACGACTGCTCCCCCGCGGGCGGAGCGGGTTGGCTCAGCCCGCACAACCAGGTCAGTACCGTGAGCTGGCGCGATTCGACTTGCGGGGGCTACAACATGGACCACGCCGCGGGTTGGGCCAGCACCTTCCTCGGTTATCCCAATGGCTCGACGGTAATCGCCGAGGGCGACATCTTCTTCAACGACAGCTACCGGCGGAACTTCGGCCGCGAAGGCCAGATGGTCTACGACGAAAAGAGTTTCTACTCGGTGGCCCTGCACGAGATCGGCCACACCCTCGGCCTCGGCCACGGCGTGTTCGATGGTGCCGTCATGGCCTACGGGCCAACCCACAAGTGGCACCAGCGCCTGTCCCCTGATGATGTCTGCGGCGTCGCCGTGATCTCCGGCAACCGCGGACATTGCCCGATCAGTCTCGGCGAGGCAGTTGCCACCAGCGGCGCGGAAACCGGCGCGCATTTTTCCGGCTACGCCAGCGCCGACGCCGGCGCAAGCGCCCGGGAGGCGTTGCGGCCTTGGCAGGAGTTCAATATCTACGCCACGGTGCTCATCGACGCCGACCACCGCCACTGGCCGGGGCAACTGCACGTTGTCGCCGAAACCGAACAAGGCGAATTCTTCGCCCGGGACGCCGATGGCGACTGGCACCCCCACACCGGCGGCGAACTGCCCGCGGCCACGCCACCCGGCGCGCTTGGCCACGTTGTGGAGCTGATCATCCTCGGCCGCAACGGCATCTCCCGCGGCGAGCCGGCGTTCGACCCGAAGCACGGCTACCGGCTTTATCGGCAAGCCCAAACCGGTTTCCGTCTCGGGCTTGAAGGCGTAAAGCTCAGGTTCTGGGTCGCCTACAGCAGCGAAGCCGCCCCCGGCGAACTCATCTACGGCAGTGAACCCATCCGGGTGGAATGGACGCTGGAGTGAGCGGCGGAGCGGGTTCTGGCATCAGCCGAGGCCGCGCTCTATCGTGATCGTGATTTTGCGGTTGTTTCCGCTGGGTTCGCCGTCTGTTTCCTGGCCTTCCTTTTTCACGATAACGGTTTTGTTGGCGGTTACAGTCGCGCCCGGTTTCGACTCGAAGGCATAATCTTCGGCATTGCCAAAATCGATTTCCGGGAAGTCCCGGCGAAATTCCTCGAGCAGATCATCAATCGACTCTTCTTCGCTCTGGCTTTGCGCATCTTCCGCCGCAAGGGTGTTCGCCCGCGCGGTGTCGCCACCAGCGCCGGGCTGGTCGCGGCCGGGCCTTTTGGAACTGGCCTCTTGAGCCGCCGCCTGCGCGCCGGCGCGGGTGGGGTTCCAGCCGTACCGCACAACGGCAAAAATCAACACAAGCACGCCAAGCGCGATGGCGCCGAGGGCGATTTTGACCAGCAGCACGATGCCATTGAACAAGGGAACGATGGTGCCGCCCGGATCGCTGAGCACCGCGACCGCGGCCGCCAGAAGCAGGCAGAGAACGACAAAAGTGTAAATGAAGGTCCACGCGGACCGGAGCAGGAGATCAAGCATCGCGGTCATCTCCGGGGCACTGGAAACAGCAGTTTCATCTGGCGGAGAGAGAGGGATTCGAACCCTCGATAGGGGTTAACCTATACGCCCTTAGCAGGGGCGCGCCTTCAGCCACTCGGCCATCTCTCCACGCCCCGGAGATGGTATCACATGCCCCGGCGCGCGATGACAGAAAACAGCGGCGCGCCCCTCTACCCCGTCATTCCGCGCGCAGTGTGACCAAGTTCCACCGTCATGGCGGCGGCAGCTTGGCTTCGCCGCGCAGGCAGGTCGAGCCAGCCGAATTGGCGACCCAAAGCGCGCACTCCCCGCCAGCGCCGGGCCGGATTCCGCAAAGGCGGAACGGGTCGGTGTCGAAAACCGGAGCGAGGGCGCGGAACGAAAACTCGCGCAGTTCCCGGTGCGGATATTGGCGCAGCAGCTCATCGAGCAGCAGGGTCGCCAGCAGGGGGCCGTGGACCACCAGGCCGGGATAGCCTTCGATATCGCGCGCGTAGTCTCGGTCGTAGTGGATGCGGTGGGCGTTGAAGGTCAGGGCGGAATAGCGGAACAGCATCACCGCGCCGGCTTGGGTTTCGCGCTGGAAGTCGGCTTCCAGATCGTTTTCCGCGGTTTTTCTTGATGCTTGTCCGGCGCTGCCGGCAACCGGTTCCGCGCCGCGGTACACAATGTCCTGCGCCTCGCTGAAAGCCAGCCCCGCCGGGCTTTCGTATTCGTGGGCGACACGGACGAAGGCGAGCGGTCCGCTGCGGCCTTGTTTTTGCTCAATGCTTTCGATGCGCGAGCGGCGGATGACCGACTCGCCGATTCGCAATGGATGGCGGAAGCGGAAGCGGCTGCCGGCCCACATGCGCCGGGGCAGGTCGATGGGTGGCAGGAAGCCGCCCTTGCGGGCGTGGCCATCGGCGGCGATTTCGCTTTGCCGCGCGGTTTCCAGAAAATAGCACCAGTGCCAAAGCGGCCGCAGCGGCGCGCCCGGCGTCTCCGATACCACAGGCGAATCTGGCCAGTCGAGCAGGGCGGCCAAGCCGAGCGCCGGTTTGGGGTCGATCACATCGCTGCGGGTCTCGGTCCTGCCGAGCCAGGCGTCAAAATCCCCCGCGGGTTCTGCCATAATGCCATCTCGCCAAGACCAGTCCGCCCGGAAAATAGCAGGAATCGCCGATCATGTCCGGCAAGTATTTTGAACAACTTGAAGTCGGCATGGCCTTCGAGCATCTGCCGCGCCGCACGGTCACCGAGGCCGACAATCTGCTGTTTTCCACCATGACCCACAACCCGCAACCCCTGCACATCGACGCCGAATTCGCCGCGGCGAGCCAGCACGGCCAGCGGCTCGTCAACAGCCTCTTCACCCTCGGGCTGGTGATCGGGCTGTCGGTTGGCGACACCACCCTCGGCACCACGATCGGCAATCTCGGCATGGAGCGGGTGGAGTTTCCCAATCCGGTCTTCATCGGCGACACCATCCACGCGCATACCCGCGTCACCGCCAAGCGCGAATCGAAGACGCGGCCGGACCGCGGCATCGTCTGGTTCGAGCACACCGGCCGCAACCAGCGCGGCGAGATCGTCTGCCAGTGCCTGCGCAAAGGCATGATGCTTCGGTTGCCGGACGCTGAACCCAAATGATTCGCCGGCGCAGCATCCATTTCGTGCCCGGTGGCAGCGAGCGCATGTTCCGCAAGGCGCTCGAGGCGCCCGCCGACGCCTTGATTCTGGATTTGGAGGATTCGGTCACACCGGAAAACAAGGAAAGCGCGAGGGCGGCGGTTTGCGAGTGGCTGCGGGAAGCCGATTTCGGCGGGCGGCAAAAGCTCGCGCGGATCAATCCGCTGGCCTCAACCTGGGGAGCGGCGGATATCGCCGCCGTCGCCGGCTGCGGGCCCGATGGCATTGTCGTGCCCAAGGCCGAATCGCGCCGGGATGTGGAAGCCGTCGATGAACTGATCGGCAAGGCCGAGGCGCGCGCGGGCGCCGCCCAAGGCGCGGTGAAAATGCTGTTGATCGGCACGGAAACCCCCGCCTCGGTCTTTCGCCTGCCGGAAATGGCGGCGCATCCCAGGGTCGATGGCATGACCTGGGGCGCGGAGGATCTTTCCGCCGAACTCGGCGCGAGCATGATCCGCGGGGAAAACGGCGGTTATCTTGAGGTCTTCGCCCTTGCCCGCTCGCTGGCCCTGCTCGCTGCCGCGGGCGCGGGCAAACAGCCAATCGACACGGTCTACCCCGACATCCGCGATCTCGATGGATTGCGCGGAGATTGCGAGCGCGGGGCGGCGATGGGCTTCACCGGCAAGCTGACGATCCACCCCGATCAGATTGAAATCGTCAACGAGGCGTTTACCCCGGGCGAGGCCGAAATCGCCGAAGCCCGGGAACTGCTCGCCCTTGCCGAAGAACACCGCCGGCGGGGCCGCATCGCTTTCCGCTTCAAGGGCCGGATGGCCGATGTGCCGCATCTCAAACGCGCCCGGCGGATTCTGGCCCGGGCTGGCATCACCCCGGAAAGCTGATGGACCACCACCTCGAAACCGAAGAACAGCGCATGATCCGCGAATCGGTGGCGAAGCTGTGCGGGCGCTTTCCCGATGCGTACTGGGAAGAACGCGACCGGCTCGCCAAGTTTCCCGGGGAATTCTACGATGCCGTTGCCGCCGCCGGCTGGATCGGCACGGCGATTCCCGAGCGCTGGGGCGGGGCCGGCCGGGGCATCCGCGAAGCCGCGGTGCTGCTTGAGGAAATCGCCGCATCCGGGGCCGCGATGAACGGCGCCTCGCCGGTGCATTTGTCGATGTTCGGCATCCATCCACTGGTCAAGCACGGCTCGGACGCCATGCGGGAAAAATACCTGCCGGATGTCGCCAGCGGCGCGCTGCATGTGGCTTTCGGCGTCACCGAACCAGACGCTGGCACTGACACCCCGTCGATCCGCACCTTCGCCCGCCGCGAAGGCGGCCGCTACATCGTGCGTGGCCGCAAGGTCTGGACCACCAAGGCCACCCATTGCCAGCGCGTCGTGCTGCTGACGCGGACCACGCCCAGGGAAGAAGTCGAGCGCAGAACCGATGGCATGACCCTGCTGTTCGCCGAATTGCAGCGCCCCGAAGTCCGCATCTCGCCGATTGCCAAGCTCGGCCGCAATGCGGTCACGACTTGCGAGGTTGTCTACGACGATCTGCCGGTTGCCGTGGCGGATCGCATCGGTGAGGAGGGCAAAGGCTTTTACCACTTGCTCGACGGCCTCAACGCCGAGCGGATCCTCGTCGCGGCGGAGGCCATCGGCATCGGCCGCGCCGCGCTGCGCCGGGCGGTGGGCTACGCCAGGGAGAGGGAGGTCTTTGGCCGGCCCATCGGCAAGAACCAGGGGATCGCCTTTCCGCTTGCCGAGGCCAGGACCCGCCTCGAAGC
This sequence comes from Gammaproteobacteria bacterium, assembly GCA_026709135.1. GTDB lineage: Bacteria > Pseudomonadota > Gammaproteobacteria > Pseudomonadales > Pseudohongiellaceae > UBA9145. The sequence goes on from JAPOTO010000238.1 coordinate 12,425, forward strand.
CGCCGCGCTGATGGTGGCCAAAGCCGCCTGGCTGATCGATCGCGATGAACCCTGCGGCAAGGAAGCCAACATGGCCAAGTGGCTGGCGGCGGAGGCCGGCTTCGGCGCCGCCGATGTGGCCCTGCAAACCCACGGCGGCTACGGCTACGCCAGGGAGTACCATGTCGAGCGCTACTGGCGCGAAGCCAGGCTGATGAAACTCGCCCCCATCACCCAGGAAATGATCCTCAACTACATCGCCGAACACGTCCTAGGGCTGCCCAGAAGCTATTAGCTTTGGGTATTCGCTGGTCCCGCAACCGCTTGCCGCCGTGACACTAAATCAGCGGCAAGGCCTCATCGGCGCCGAGGTGTTCGAGGCCGAGGCCTTCGGCCACCGCTTGGTAGGTGATGTGGCCGCGGCAGATGTTGAGTCCCCGGCGCAGATGGATGTTCTCATCGAGCGCCCGCCGCGCGCCCTTGTCCGCGAGTTCGCGGATGTAGGGCAGTATCGCCCGGTTCAGCGCGATCGTCGAGGTGAGCGGCGCCGCCCCGGGAATGTTGGCGACGCAATAATGCACCACGCCGTGTTTAATGAAGACCGGATCGTCATGGCTGGTGGGGCGGGAGGTTTCGGCGCAGCCGCCCTGGTCGATGCAGACATCGGCGAGCACCGAGCCGGGCTGCATTTTCTTCACCAGGGTTTCGGGAATCAGGTGCTTGACCTTGCCGCCGGGCACGAGCAGGGCGCCGACGACGAGATCCGCCTCCCGCGCTTTGGCCTCGATGTTTTCCGGCGTTGAGTCCAGCAGTTCAACATCGGGGCCGAGCTGTTCGCGCAATTGCGTCCGCCGCGCCGGAAACTTCTCGATGATGGCGACCCGGGCGCCAAGCCCGAGCGCGATCCGCGCCGCGTTGCCGCCGACCACGCCGCCGCCGATCACCGCCACCTTTCCCGGCTCGACGCCGGTGGCGCCGCTGAGCAGAATGCCCCGTCCGCCGTTGCGTTTCTGCAGAAAATGCGTCGCCGCCTGCACCGCCATGCGCCCGGCGATTTCCGACATGGGAGTCAGCAGAGGCAGGGCGCCGCTTTCATCGGTAATGGTCTCGAAGGCGATGCAGACGGCATCGCTGGCGAGCAGGTCTTCGGCCTGTTCCGGGTCGGAAGCGAGGTGCAGATAGCAGAACAGCGTGTGCCGCGGCCGCAGCAACTGGCGCTCCTGGCGGTTTGGCTCCTTCACCTTGACGATCAGTTCGGCGCGGTCGAACAGCTCCGCCGGGCCGCCGGCGATTCGCGCCCCGGCTTCGCGGTAGTCGGCGTCGCTTTCGCCAATGCCCCCGCCGATGCCGGTTTCGACCCAGACCTCGTGGCCATCGGCAATCAGCGCCGCCACGGATTCAACGGTGAGCCCGGCCCGGTATTCCTGATTCTTGGTTTCTTTCGGTGCGCCGATGCGCATGATGTTTCCCCCTGCTTGCTCGGATATTCGTTTCAAGGAATCGGCGGCGTTTGTGGATTGGAACAATGCTTGAATGGCCGCGCCGCCCGCCCCCTGCGCGGTCGCGGCGGCAATTATACGGGAATCTGGTAGAATCCACTTTTTTGGCGTGGCCGGTCTCCCCGGCTTGGCGCCGAAAGTCCCGGCCACGCACCCGTAGCTCAGTTGGATAGAGTACCTGGCTACGAACCAGGGGGTCAGAGGTTCGAATCCTCTCGGGTGCGCCATTTCGCGAAGCCCTCCGACACGTCATTCGCCACTGATTCGGGCCCCGGATTCCGCGATCACCAGCATGGCAAGCCCCGCCGAACGACTCGAAAGCTCATTGCGGCCGCTGCGCAAGCTGCGGCGGCGGGGCGTTGTGGCGATCCGCTCCACCGACCTGTCCCGAACCCATCGCGAGCGACTGCTGCGCAATGGCTGCCTGCGGGAAGTGCTCAAAGGCTGGTACTTCGCCACCGGGCCGGAGGAGGGCGGGGCAGCGGATGCCGCCTGGCACGACTGCTACTGGCGCTTCTGCGCTGGCTATCTCAACCGGCTGCGCAAGAGCGGATGGTGCCTCTCGCCCGAGCAATCCATCTTCCTGCACACCGGCAACTGGCTGATTCCGGCCCAGTTGCGGGTGCGCGCGGCGAAAGCCCGCAACAACGTCACCAAGCTGCCAAATGGCTTGTCGCTGCTCGAGATGCGCCTTAGCCTGCCCGGCAAGGAACACGCGGTGGTGGTCAGCGGTGGCCTGCGGCTGTTCAGCGTATCCGCCGCCCTGGTTGCCTGCGGTGGGCGGGTGTTCCGCGAGCGGCCTGTCGATCTGCGGCTTGCGCTTGGCCTCGTTGAAGACTTGTCGGCGATCCGGGAATTGCTGCTGGAGACCGGCAGAAGCACCGTCGCGGGGCGGCTTGCCGGGGCGTTCCGCAGTATCGGCCGGGAGGATTTTGCCGATGCGATCATGGGAGCGATGCGCGGTGCGGGTTACGACACGCGCGAAACCGACCCATTCGCCTGCGCCGCGCCTGTTGAAGCGCCGCCGTCCAAGCCTTCAATCCCGCCGGGCCCGGCCCAACTCGCGGCGCGGCGGATCCGGCTTATGTGGTATGTTATGCGGCCTGCGGTTATCGAAAGTTTTCCCGTAAGCATCCCAGGGAAAGTCGATGCCGC
>JAPOTO010000173.1:0-8886 GCA_026709135.1 Gammaproteobacteria bacterium
ACCGCGGCAGGCCCTGCTTGATAGCGTTTCCGGTTTTGGTGTAGAGTGCGCCGGATTCCGGCGGGAAAACCGCTGCCGGGCAACAGCAATAGCAAGAGGATAAAGGCCTTGAGCATGACAACACCCCAATCCATAGTTAGTTACCCCCCCCCCCCCCCCCGAACTAGGTGATTCGCCAGCCAGGCCGACGGTTTGGCGTTGGCTGACGCGCGGGCTCCTCCCGGCCCTGCTCCTCGCCCCGCTCTGCCCGCTGCTTGCCCCCGCCGCGCAGGCCCAGACCACGGTTCCGCTCGAGTGGCCACTGGTGCCCGCCGGCATTGATCTTGGGGACCAGTTCCGGCTGCTGTTCGTCACCACCGACACAACCAACCCAGCCGAGACCGAAATCGATTTCTACAATGGCATCGTGCAGAAGGACGCGGCGGCGGGCCATCCGGCCATCCAGCCCTACGCGACCCAGTTCCGCGTTTTAGGCTCGACGGCGGCGGTGGACGCCCGCGACAACACCGGCACCACCGGCACGGGGGTGCCCATCTACTGGCTGGGCGGCGCCAAGGTCGCCGACGACTACGCCGACTTCTACGACAACAGCTGGGACAGCCGCACGGCGAGACACCAGAGCGGGGCCGAAATAGGAAGCGGTAGAATAGTATGGACCGGATCCAACGCGGACGGCACGAAAAACCAAGGTGCCACCTTTGGTGAAACTGTTGTCAAAACAGGTCATACTCTGGCTCCACGTTCTCCGCTATTTGACGGAACTCCTAACCGTTTGGTTCCTCTCCTTACGCGCCATTACTACGCCCTGTCCCCGGTCTTTCAAGTGGAAGCCTTGCGGCCGGTGGCAACGGCCACGGTCAAGAATCCGCCGCATCCATCCTTAGGAAGGGACTTCACCGTCATCGAGTCCCTGGACGCGCTACTGATCCAGAGCGGCAAGACATTCTACGAGTCGGTCGGGGATTCCGCCGCCACGCTCGACCTGAGCGGGACGCGCACCTTCGAGTTGAAGCTCGGCGGGGAGCTTGCGGCGCGCCAGGTGGTGTTCGTGCCGCTGAGCACCGGCGGCACGGCGAAGCGGGGCAAGGACGATCAGGATCTGGGAACAAGTTGGGGAGACTACACGCTCAGATGTCCGGACGGCTCCAACCTGGGAGATACAGGCTTCGACTCGGAGGACCCCGGCGCCAAGTGCGTAAATTTCGACATCCACGCCGGGGTGCCGGCGGTGGCCTTCGTCGGGCCGATGGGCGGCGAGGGCGAGCCGGCGCTGACGGCCACGCTGACCCTGACGCCGCTGGCCCGGGGCGCCGGCAAGACCGTTTCGCTCGGGTTCGATCCGTGGCGGCCGCCCTACGAGCTCCTGGACGGATGGCACAGCGGGCCGACCGACCCGATCTCGGGCGGGCGGCGCATCCGCGACGCCGACCCCAACGACGACACTGACCATGTTTCGCGCCGCTTCGACGCCGTCTCGACGTTCTGCATCGGCTCGTGCCCCCCATCCCAGACACAAAGCGGCAATTCCCCTCCCGAAACGCAGAATTCCCCGCCGGACGCGGTCATCATCCAAGGCCAGCCAGAGGTGATTGCCGAAGGAGTACCCTCCGACGACGAAAGCCCGTACGCCGCGGTCCTGGCCGACGCCGAGAAAGCGATCACGGAAACAGACAAGGGTGAAATCCATGTTGACCGCTGGCGCCGCGTGTTGGCGGCATTGGGTGTTGACAACGGTTACACCCCCATGCCGGCATCCGAGGCGCAGGGATATGTTGACCGGGGCTGGACGCGATGGGAGCCGGTCGCCGCGGCGCTGGCCGAAATCGAGGCCGCGCCGGAGCCGGAATCCGAGCCCGTGACGCAACCGGAACCGGAGACGCAGCCTACCACCGAACCCGAAGCCGAGGCCTGCGTTTCCCCGCAGTTGCAATCCGATGTCGAGGGCTACTCGCAAGAGACATCCGGGGGCGAGGCCCACGTCGAGCGCTGGCTGCGGGTGCTGCACACTTTTGCCGGCACCGCCAACGACTCAACCATCATGCTGCCCGCCGAGGCGAGAACCTACCGCGACAAGGGCTGGGCCCGCTGGATTCCCGTGGTGGACGCCCTCGAATGCCTCGAGGAGCGCGCCGCGGAGTAGTCCGTCATTCCGCACTGAATGACAGGGGACAAAGGCAAAGCCCCCACCCTGTCATTCGGCGCGGATTCGTGGCTTCGACACGAACCACCCCGCCCCTTCGGGGCTGCTCCTTGAAAAGGAGGGGAGTCGGGCAGACGACCCCGGCGGGTGGGGCAAACTCTCCCCCTGCAAAGGGGGAGTGGCGCGAAGCGGCGAGGGGGTTCCGGCCGAAGCCGCTTGCTCAGCGCTTGCCCAGCACCGCGCCCGCCATCCATCATTCCGCGTTAGACTGTTTCCGCATAAGCGGTTTTGCGGGAAACAGGGTCTTGAAACATCTTCGAATACTCGTCATGGCGATCAGCCCGGCGCTGCCCGCCGCGGCTTTGGCCGATGACGCGAACGCCGCCTTGGCGCACACTTTTCCACTGTTGGTGGATGGCGACGGCTGGAGCACCCGGCTGTTCGCGACCAATGTTTCGGATGCCCCCAGCCGCTGCAATCTCAGCCTGCGGGGTGGCGGCCTCGACGGCCGTTTTGCCGGCGGCAGCCCGGAATTCACCCTCGCGGCCGAAGGTGGCCTGTCATCGTTCGCGAGCGCGGGAACTGGCGCGCTTGCTTTCGGCTCGGCGCAACTCGAGTGTTCGCAGCCGGTGGTGGCCCAGGGGGTGATTTCGCTGACTTCCGGGGGTCAAACCGTCGGCATGAGTCCAGTGACACCCGCCCAGGCGGGGGTTGGTTTCCAGTTCCCCTTGCTCGGGGCCGGCGGGCCGGTGGCGGTGGTGGTCGGCAATGAATCCGAATCGCCGGCGGATTGCCGCCTGGCCTTCGCCGACGCCGGCGGCGCGACAATCGATGCCGTGGACTATACGGTGCCGGCGGCTGGGCTTGATCTCAAGTTTCTCGCCGATGCGCTCGCCCTGCCAGCCGATCTCGACGGTGCCGCCGCAAGGGTTGATTGCGACCGGCTCGTCACCGCGGTCAGCCTGCAATTCAGCGGCGCCGCCTTCGCCGCGCTGCCGCCCGCCGTGCTCAATGCCGGGCCGACCGAAGTCATTGGCGAAGCGGCGCGGAACAACATCAACATCGGCAATCCCGCGCTCACCATCGCCGACAACACGCCGGTCGCGCCCGGCGGCGGGATGCGGCTGGTCTGGAGCGATGAATTCGACGCCGCCCGGCTTGACCCGGCCACTTGGTTTTTTGAAACCGGCGACGGCAGCGAATATGGGATTCCCGGCTGGGGCAACGACGAGCTGCAATGGTATCTGCCCAATAGCGCCAGCATCGAAAACGGCAACTTGGTCATCACCGCCCGGCGCCAAGCGCAAAACGGCTTCCAATACACCTCGGCGCGAATCAACACCCGGGGCCGCTTCGCGCTGCGCTACGGCCGCATCGAGGCGCGCATCCGCCTGCCTGCCGGGCCGGGCCTTTGGCCCGCGTTCTGGCTGCTGCCGCAGGAAGACGCCTATGGCGGCTGGGCCGCCTCGGGCGAGATCGACATCATGGAAGCGGTGAATCTCGGCGGCAGCGGCGGCAACACGGTCCACGGCACGCTCCACTACGGCGGCGCCTGGCCCAACAACCGCTCCTCGGCCAACCGGCACGCGGTCGGTGGCGACATCACCGAAAACTTCCACGTCTACGCCCTCGAATGGGACGAGCGCGAAATGCGCTGGTACGTAGACGACACCCTCTACGCCACCGAGAGCGAATGGTCCACCACCGCCGCCAGTTTCCCCGCCCCCTTCGACCGGCCCTTCTACATCATCCTCAACCTCGCCGTCGGCGGCGGATTCCCCGGTCCGCCCAACGCGGCAACCAATTTCCCCGCGGCGCTGGAAGTCGATTACGTCCGCGTCTACTCGGGCGAGCCTTGAGCGCGCGCAATCTGGAAGGAGCCTGCGGGACTCTGCAAGCCGCCGCCGATGCCAAAATTCGACGAAAAGATTCCCGATACCGGCATTCGGCGAAAGTCGGCGAAAAGTTGTTGACAAGGCTTTTCGGCTGGCGTATAAGCCCTGATGACAACGTTATCATTTTCCCGCCACGGTCATGGTTCACGATCCTGCATTCGATGATAGATAGTGGCGGAATAACGAGAATCACCGTTCCCGCGGCGCCTGCGACAGGCATTGCGGAGAGGTGGGGGAGAGAGTCAAGGTGGCAGGCAGATTGAGCAAGAAATCGCCGCTTGCGGCGGCGGTGTCGCTGGCGCTGGCAAGCGGGGCGGTCTACGGCCAAGAGACCTCGCAAGGCGCCCAGCCAATCGAGCAGATCGTGGTTACCGGCATCCGCCAGAGTTTGCGGGCGTCGATGGATCTCAAGCGCAACACCGATGGCGTGGTCGATGCCATCACCGCCGAGGACATCGGCGATTTCCCCGACAGCAACCTCGCCGAATCGCTGCAGCGGATCACCGGCGTCTCCATCGACCGCGAGCGCGGCGAAGGCAGAAGCGTCACCGTGCGCGGCTTCGGCCCCGATTTCAACCTCGTGCTGTTGAACGGCCGGCAGATGCCGACATCCGCGGGCCTGGGCCGGTCTTTCGATTTCGGCGATCTCGCCTCCGAAGGCATCTCCGCAGTGGAAGTCTACAAGAGCGGCCAAGCCGACGTGCCCACCGGCGGCATCGGTTCCACCTTGAACATCCGCACCACGCGCCCGCTCGAGGCGCCGGGTGTCAACTTCACCGCCGCCGCGAGCGGCTTGCACGACGAATCCACCGAGTTTGGCGACAGTTTCACCCCGGAAGTGTCGGCGCTGTATTCCAACACCTTCGCGGACGACACCGTGGGCATCGCGCTCAGCGCGGTGCGGCAGGAGCGCAACAACGGCGCGGGCACCGCGAGTGTTGGCGGCTGGCGCACCTTCCCCGGCGAAACCGACAACTGCTGGTGCGGCATCGGCCCATCCGAATGGGGCGGCATTCCTCCCCATACCGACTCCAATCAACAGAACCGGCCCGGCGAGGGCGACCTGTATTCGGTGCCGCAATCCATCGGCTACGAGCTCGCCGAATGGGACCGCGTCCGCACCAACGGCCAGCTCACCCTGCAAATGCGCCCGGCGGAAAATTTTGAAGCCACCCTCGACTACACGTATTCGGAAGTCGAACTGTCCCGCTCGTACAGCAACCTTTCGGCCTGGTTCAACTTCGGCGGGCAGGAAACGCTGTGGACCGACGGCCCCCAGGCAAGCCCGCTGACCTATACCGAAAACTCGTCCAATTCGGACTATTCGATGGGCGGCGGCGAGGACGCCTGGCGCAGCCGCAATGGCTCGGTCGGCCTCAACCTGCTGTGGGATGTTTCCGACCAGTTGTCGGTTGAGTTCGACTATCACGACTCCAACGCCAAGCGGTCGCCCAACAGCCCCTTCGGAGATTCCGCCCTGCTGTCGATCGCCGCCTACTCCCGCGACAAGACCACCGGCTATTTCGGCAACGATCTGCCGATTCTGGAACTCGGCCTGAACGACCCGCTGTCGCCGGACGACATGGTCGTCACCGGCAGCGTGTTCACCAACAACCTGTCGCGCATGGATATCGACCAGGCGAGATTGTCGGCAACCTACGAATTCGATCTCGATTTCGTGGAAAGCATCGACTTCGGCGTCCAGCTAACCGAAGTGAACAACCGCTCCGCCGGCTCGGTTGTGCAGCGCGATTCCTGGAGCGCCCAGACCGAGCGCGGCGCGATCGCCGACCTGCTCGCGCCAGCCTCGTCGGCGGATGGATTCGCCAACATTCCCGGCGGGGAAGACCCGCGCCGGCAGACCGATTTCTTCCGCTTCGACATGTCCGATCTCGTGGCGCGAACCGAGCAGCTCATGGCCTCGGGCGATGCGAACATCTTCATGCTGCCGGACATGGGGCATTGCGGCACCGGCCTGTGCCCCTCGAACAATTTCACCTCCGACCGGCGCACCCAGGAAGAATCGCGCGCGGCGTATTTCCAGTTGCACATGGGCACGCTGCTCGGCGATGTGCCAGTGGACATCCGCTTTGGCCTGCGCTACGAGACGACCGACATCGCCTCCCAGGCGCTGTCGCCGGCCTACACCCAAATCAACTGGGTCGCCGGCAACGAATTGTCCGCCGTGCAGGGCGACCCGGATTTCACCTCGCTCGATGGCGACTATGGCATCGTCCTGCCGAACCTCGACCTGAAGTTCGATCTGACGCCGGATCTGGTGGCCCGGGCCTCGATCAGCCGAACGCTGACGCGGCCGAACTACGGCGACATCCAGGGTGGCCAGACGATCGAACAGTTGGTGCGAATCGGCGGTGGCACGGGCAACCGCGGCAACCCCAACCTGCTGCCCTTCGATTCCCTCAACCGCGATGTTTCGCTCGAATGGTATTACGCCGAGGACAGCTATGCCGCGGTGGGCTACTTCCTCAAGGATGTGGAGAACTTCATCGGCACCACATCGGTAATCGAAGAGACTTTCGGCCTGCCGCACCCCGCGCTCGGGCCTTTGGGGCAGGACGCAAGGGCGGCGACTGGCAGCTCCGACGGCGGCACCCTGTATTCGTGGATTCTGGAAAACCGCGCCGACGCGGCTGGGGTTGACGCCGCGGCGGGCGTCATCTCCGGCGTCGCCGGCCGCGACCCGGCCGCGCCATTCAATCTCACCGTGCCGGTGAATATCGAGCAGGCGCAGATGGAAGGCTGGGAGGTTGTCGTCCAGCACAATTTCGGCGACAGCGGTTTCGGCGTGATCGCCAACGCCACGATTGTCGAGGCGGATGTCGGCTATGACAATTTCAGCCTGGCGCAGCAATTCGTCCTCAACGGCCTGAGCGATTCGGCGAACTTGATCGTGTTCTACGATCAGAATGACATCAGCGTGCGGCTGGCCTACAACTGGCGCGACGATTTTCTCGCCGGCACCGGTCAGGCCAATGTGGGCGCCGGGCCACCGACTTATGTCGCCGCGTATCAGCAACTCGACCTGAGCGCGAATTATTGGATCACCGAAAACTGGCAGGTGTTCTTCGACGCGCTGAACCTGACCGACGAAACGACCCATGTCTACGGCAGGGACAAGGCGCAGACGCTGTTCGCGGCGCAATCGGGCCCGCGCTACAACATCGGCTTCCGCTACAAACTGTAAGGAAAGCTCTGATTAAGTCAGAGCATGCCAAGTGCGGATCGCGCAACAGCAAAAGGCTGCCTTTCGGGGCAGCCTTTTTTGTATCATCCAGCCGCAAGGCTTGCGTGACCCCAGCGCTGGATTGGTGATGCGATGAATCGGCCAACGCGGAAAGTCGTCATCGTGGGCGGCGGCGCGGCGGGCTGGATCACCGCCTGCGTGGTCGCCGCCGAATCGCGCAAGCGCGGCGATAGCGCGGTCGAGGTCGCGCTGGTCGAATCACCCGATGTGCCCATCATCGGCGTGGGCGAAGGCACCTGGCCTTCGATGCGCGCCACGCTCCAGCGAATCGGCCTCGCCGAGGATCAACTCATCCGCGAATGCGCCGCCAGCTTCAAGCAGGGCACGCGGTTCCGCGGATGGTCGGGCCTGGCGGAAGCCCCGGAATACCTCCATCCCTTCAGCCTGCCGCTGGAATACGCCGAGCTCAATCCGGCGAAGTTCTGGCTCGCCCATGGCGCTGGCACCAGCTTCGCCGACTTGGTGACCCCCCAGGCGCGGGTGATCGAGCTTGGCCTCGCGCCAAAGCAGGCGGGCGCGCCGCAATACGCATTTACCGTCAACTATGGTTATCACTTCGATGCCGGCGCATTCGCCGGATTGCTGCATCGGCACGCGGTCGGGAAACTTGGCGTGCGCCACATCGCCGGCAATGTCGAGGCAATCGAGCCGGATGCCGATGGAGACATCGCCGCGGTTTCGCTCGATACCGGCGAGCGCGTGCCGGGGGATCTGTTCGTCGATTGCACCGGCCAGAAAGCGCTGCTGATCGGCGCCCATTGCGGCAGCCCGCTGGTTCCGGTCAAGGATGTGCTGTTCAACGACAGGGCCATCGCGGCGCAGGTTCCCTACGCCAAACCCGATGATCCGATCGCTCCGGTGACCATCTCGACCGCGCAGCCGCATGGCTGGATCTGGGACATCGGGCTGAGCAGCCGCCGCGGCGTCGGCTATGTCCACTCCAGCGCCCATGCGGACGGGGAAACCGCGCTCGCCGCGCTGCGGGCCCACATCGCGGAGACCGCTCCGGGCATCGACCCCGCGCGCCTCAGCTATCGGACCATCGCTTTCGAGCCTGGCTACCGCGAGCGGTTCTGGGTTGGAAACTGCGTCGCGGTCGGGCTGTCGGCGGGTTTCGTCGAACCGCTCGAAGCCTCGGCGCTGGTGCTGGTCGAGCAATCGGCGGCGATCATCGGCGAACAACTGCCGCGGGACCGGGAAATCATGGCTGTCGTCGCCGGGCGGTTCAACGCCAAGATGCGCTACCATTGGTTGCGAATCGTCGAGTTCCTCAAATTGCATTACGCCCTCAGCGCGCGGGGGGACAGCGACTACTGGAAGGAAAACCGGGCGCGGGAAACCTGGCCCGAAAGCCTGCGCGAAAAACTGGCCCTGTGGCGGCAACAGCCACCCTGGCACGACGACGCGCCCCGGCTCGATGAGTTGTTTCCTTCCGCGAGTTATCAATACGTGCTGTACGGAATGGGTTTCCGGCCGCGCTATGGCGGGGCCGGCTCGCCGCTGGAGGTGGAATCGCGCAGGCGCGCCGACGCGGTTTTCCATGGCGCGCGGATGAAAGCCGAGCAAATGGCGCGCCTGCTGCCCAC
>JAPOTO010000173.1:9780-14984 GCA_026709135.1 Gammaproteobacteria bacterium
GTCAAGCGGATCGATTGCGGCGGGGGCGCGATTCCGCCACAGGTTTTCGACTCGGCCGAGCCATTGCTGCTGAAGGGATTGGTGGGCAAGTGGCCCGCCGTAGCCGGCTGCCGCGAATCGATCCCCGCGGCGGAGCGCTATCTGTCGCGGTTCTGGCGCGAGGAGCCGGTGACGGTGTACGCGGGGGATTCCTCGATAGACGGCCGGTTTTTCTACAACGAGGACTTCACCGGCTTCAATTTCGCCGCCGGCAAAGCCACCCTGCCGCAAGTCTTCGCCAAGCTCGCCGAGGCCGGCCGCGAAGACCGCCTGTCGACGCTGTACATCGGCTCGACCCCGGTTGACCAGTGGCTGCCCGGCTTTCGCGCCGAAAACGATTTGCCCCTGCCCGCGGACGACGCGCTGGCGAGTTTCTGGATCGGCAACCGCACCCGGGTCTCGGCCCATTACGACTTCCCCGACAACATCGCCTGCGTCGTCGCCGGCGAGCGGCTGTTCACGCTGTTTCCACCCGACCAGATCGGCAATCTCTATGTCGGCCCGGTTGACCGCACGCCCTCCGGCCAGGCGATCAGCACGGTGGACTTCGCCAATCCCGATTTCGAGCGCTTCCCGAAATTCGCCAAAGCCCTCGAGCGCGCCAGCAGCGCCCCGCTCGAGCCGGGCGACGCGATCTTCATTCCGAGCATGTGGTGGCATCATGTCGAGTCCCGGCGGGACTTCAATCTGCTGATCAACTACTGGTGGTGCAATTCGCCGGATTTCATGGGCTCGCCAAGCAATGCCCTGATGCACGCGATTCTCGCCCTGCGCGATTTGCCGCCGCGGCAGCGCGAATTGTGGCGGGGCGTGTTCAACCACTATGTCTTCGATGCCGACGAGTCGGTGTGCGAACACATCCCCGAGCCCGGCCGAGGCTGCCTCGCCCCGCTCGATGAATCGAAAGCCAGGAAACTGAAAGCCGAGCTGCGAAACCGACTGAACAGGTAGTCAAACCATGCAAGAGCGAAAAATCCACCAAGTCGTCATCGCCGGCGGGGGCACCGCGGGCTGGATGGCGGCCGCGGCGCTGGCGCGGCTGCTCGGCAAAACCATCCACATCACTTTGGTGGAGTCGGAGGAAATCGGCACAGTCGGCGTTGGCGAAGCCACGATTCCCACCCTGCTGACCTACCACGACCTCATCAAGGTCAAGGAGCAGGACTTTCTCAAGGCAACCCAGGGCACCTTCAAGCTCGGCATCCAATTCGAAAGCTGGCGCGATGTGAACGAAGATTACATCCACTCCTTCGGCTGGACCGGCAAGGACAGTTGGGCCGCGGGTTTTCAGCATTTCTGGCTGAAAGGGCGCAAGCTCGGCCTCAGCCGCGAGTTCGGCGAATACTGCAACGAATGGGCCGCGGCGGTGCGCAACAAATTCGCCGTGCTGCCAAGCCAGGGGCTCAACTACGCCTACCACATCGACGCCTCGCTCTACGCGAAATTCCTGCGCGGCATCGCCGAGAGATTCGGCGCCACGCGCCAAGAAGGCAAAATCGAATTCGTCGAGCAGGACCCGGACAGCGGCCACATCACCGCCATCCGCCTGCAATCCGGGCAGCTCATCGAGGGCGACCTGTTCATCGATTGCACCGGTTTCCGCGGCCTGCTCATCGAACAAACCCTCAACGCCGGCTACGACGACTGGAAGCACTGGCTGCCCTGCGACAGCGCCGTCGCCCTTCAAACCGAATCGGTCGGAGAGCCCGTACCCTACACCCGCGCGATCGCCCGGGAAGCGGGCTGGCAGTGGCGCATCCCCCTGCAGCACCGGGTCGGCAACGGCGTCGTTTTCAGCAGCCGCCACTGGAGCGCCGACGAGGCGATCGGCAAGCTGCTCGAAAACGTCGAGGGCGAGGTGCTCACCGAACCGCGGGTGATCCGCTTCAACGCCGGCCAGCGGCGGCGGCACTGGTACAAGAACTGCGTCGCCATGGGCCTGTCTTCCGGTTTCATCGAGCCGCTGGAATCGACGAGCATCCACCTGATCCAGCGCTCGATCATCCGCCTGATGCAGATGTTCCCCTACGACGGCATCCGCGCCCCGGACGTTGCGGAATTCAACAACCAGATGCGGTTCGAGATCGACAATGTGCGCGATTTCATCATCCTGCATTACCACGTCACCAACCGCGGCGACACCCGCTTCTGGCGGCAGTGCCGCAACATGGACATCCCCGATTCGCTCAAACACCGCATCGAGTTGTTCAAGCAGGCGGGGCGGGTGTTCAAGATACCGACCGAATTGTTCGGCGAGAATTCATGGATTCAGGTGATGCTCGGCCAGGGCCTGCTCCCCGAGCAATACCACCCCATCGTCAACATGATGAGCGAGGATGAACTCGAACGCTTCCTCAGCGGCATCCACGGCTCGGTGGACAAGCTCGTCAGCCAGCTCCCCAGCCACCAGCGCTTCATCGACCACTATTGCAAAGCGTCTTGTTGATGCTCTGGCTTGATCGGCGCTTACTCAAGCGTCGGGTAGAACACCTGCGAGTATCGCGGGCCAGTCCTGCAGCAGATCCCCCATCGCGACAAAGTTCGGATTGAGCAGCCCATCCTTTTGGTTGTAGCGCAAGGGCTTGAAGCGGGTATCGCAGACCTCGCCACCCGCCGCCGCGAGCACCGCGTGGGCGGCGGCGGTGTCCCATTCGGAGGTGGGGGCGAGCCGCGGATACACATCGGCCCTGCCTTCGGCGATCAGGCAGAACTTCAGCGAACTGCCGAGGTTGACCAGCTCCACCGCGCCGAATTCGCTCTCCAGCCTTTCCACCACCGGCCGCAGATGGGCATCGAGATGGCTGCGGCTCGCGACCACTTTCAAGGGCCGGGGGGCGGACTCCGCGCCAGAGCGGAGGATGGGCCGGCACTTGATCGGAACCGGCGCCGCGCCCGCCTCCCGCCGGAACGCGCCCCGGCCAATCTCGCCGAGGTAGCTCACGCCGCTCACCGGCACATGCACCACGCCGAGCTCGGCGAAGCCGCCGTTCACCTGGGCGATGTTGACTGTGAACTCGCCATTGCGCTTGACGAACTCCTTGGTGCCATCGAGCGGGTCCACGAGCCAATAGCGGCGCCAGCGCCGCCTGGTTTCCCAGCCGGGCCGCGCCGATTCCTCCGACAACACCGGCAGCCGCGGCGCGAGCTTGTCCAGCGCTGCGGCAATCACCGCGTTCGCCCGCTGGTCGGCCTCGGTCAGCGGCGAGTCGTCTTCCTTGTACTGCACGGCAAGGGTTTCGGCTCTGCTGTACACTTCCATGATGGCCGCGCCAGCCCGCCGCGCGATGGTTTCAATTTCCACCAGTTCCGCATTCATGTCTGTTCCCATTCCACCCTGGCGCGAGATCGACACCGTACTCTTCGACATGGACGGCACCCTGCTCGACCTGCATTTTGACAATTATTTCTGGCGCACACTCGTGCCCGAGACCTACAGCGCCAAACACGGCGTCAGCCTCGCCGCCGCCTTGGCGCTCGTGGAGCGCAAAACCGACGAAGTCTACGGCAGCCTGGACTGGTACTGCCTCGACTACTGGGCCCGGGAACTCGATCTCGAAATCACCGAACTCAAACGCACGATCACCGGCAGGATCAGCCTGCGCCCCAACGTCGAGCGCTTCCTGCGCGAGCTATGGTACACCGGCAGGCGCATGCTGCTGATCACCAACGCCCACCCGGCGAGCCTTGAAATCAAGATGAACAACGCCGAGATCGCGGCCTACTTCCACCGCTGCATCAGCGCGCACCAGTTGCATCTCGCCAAGGAAGGCCGCGGTTTCTGGGAAAAACTGCAAAGCCTCGAACCCTTCGACCGCCGCCGCGCGATCCTGTTCGACGATTCGCTGCCGGTGCTGCGCCGCGCCAGCAAGGAAGGCGTCGGCTTTGTATACGGCATCCACCAGCCCGACAGCCAGCGCCCCGCCCTCGACCACGGCGAATTCCCGCTGGTGCGGGATTTCGCCGACCTGCTGCCCGGAATCGGCGATTCCACATCCGGGCGCAATGCGCAATGTTGATGTTGTTCTCCCCGATATGAAAGGCGCATCCGATACGGCTGGGAAGGCCGGCGCGAAAGCCGGCGTGAAAGTGCGCCTCGACAAATGGCTCTGGGCGGCGCGCTTCTACTAGACCCGGGCCATCGCCCGCCAGGCGATCGAGGGCGGCAAGGTGCGCTGCGAGGGTTTCCGCGCCAAACCGGGCAAAACCGTCGAACCCGGTTTGCGCATCCGCCTGCAACAGGGCGATTGCGAGCGCGAAATCATCGTCGAAGGCGTCCGCAACGACCGCCGCCCGGCGCCGGAGGCGCAGCGGCTCTACCGCGAAACCGAAGCGAGCATCCGCCGGCGCGAGGAACAGGCCGCCAACCGGAAAATCCAACCCGCCCACTGGCCGCCCGCCACCCGCCCCAGCAAAAAACAACGCCGCGACATCCGCAAATTCAAGCAGGAAGAAGGTTGAACCCTTGCCGGGCGAAGTCCGAATCCAGTGCCAGGGCATCGGTCAATCCCAGGCGGCGCATGAGTTCGAAACTGGTGCAATCCACCAGCGACAGATGCCGTTGCGCCGCGGTGAAAAGTGACGCGGTCGCGGCCGCATGGAGTTCTTGGTCAACCCAAACGGGATGCAAAAGCGGCATGAAAACCGTCGCGAGACCACGGGTGGCGTCAAGACCGAGCCGGCGCTGAACAAGCGCGAAGGTTTCGACCAAGACGTAATTCGACGTATACAGAATACGCCCGTCGCCGATTGCGGTTTGCCAGGATTCAACGACTTCCGCGTGCCGGGGTTCGTCACCGTCGAGAAGGGCGTACAGCGCCGATGTGTCGATGAATAGGCTCACGGGCCGTATGCCTCGTCGAGATGCCGGTCGTGATTTTCCGCCACGTCGCGGCATCCCGAGCGGAATCGTCCGGTCAAGGAGGAAGCGCGGCGCAGCAGGGCGCCGCGGTCCGCCGCGGGCCGCCGCGCCAGATACTCAGTCACGCTCTCGCGCACAAGGTCGGCCATTGAGCGCTCTTCCTCCCGCGCGCGCATTTTGAGCGCGCCGGCTTGCTCCGCCGTGAGTTGGATCTGGGTTCTGACATATGATGGCATGATTACAAACTCTCCAACATGATGTAATCATTTTCCTATCATTCCCGCAGACCTGTCAACCGGATTTTTTT
>JAPOTO010000085.1 GCA_026709135.1 Gammaproteobacteria bacterium
TGTAACCAAAACTTGTTGGCTGGAAAGTCTACTGATTGGAATCGCATATTCCCTTGCTTTCAGCGGCTACACCGCCGTTGGATTTCGGCCCGAGGTTGGCGCGCAGGCGCAGCAGTTCGCGCAGCAGGCGGGGGTTGCCGAAGAGGGTTTCATCGGCGCTGGGCCAATCGGGCTGGCCAGCCTCGCCCGCCAGCATGCCGCCGGCTTCGCGCAGCACGAGCCCGGCCGCTTGGGCGCCGATGCTTGCGCGACCGCCGAGCCAGCCCCCCTGCAGCCGGTTCGCCGCGACTTGGACGATATCGAATTCCGCGCAGCCGCTTTGCCGGATCAGCGCCTGCCTGGAATGCAGGGCCTGTTGCATGCCTTGGAGTGTCTGGCTGTGGCGGAAGTGGGCGTGCAGGGCGATCATGCGGCCGTCGGGGCGGGAATCGCCGCCGGTGCGGATGCGGCGCGAGTTGAGTTGCGCGCCCTGGCCCCGGCTGGCGCTGAACTCTTCGTTGGTCTGGGGAAACACCAGCGCCGCATGGCTCAGCGTGTTCTTGACGCGGCAGGCCAGGGCGACGCCGAAAAAGGGCAGGCCGGCGAGGTAATTGCGGTTCCCGGCCAGCGGTTCGAGCAGCCAGGTGATCCGCCCGTCGCCGCCGCCGCAATCGCCGCTAAGCCGCGACTGGATACAATGTTCGGGGTGGAACTTGCGAATCTGGTAAATCAGCGTGCGCTCCGCGTCCCGGTCCATGCTGGTGGCGAAGTTGTCCGCGGAATCGTCGAGCACGGTGAGCCGGTCAAGCCGGTCGACGCCATGGGCGAGATTGCGGGCGGCGGCCCGGGCCGCTATCAGCGCGACATTGAGCAGGGAATCCATGGCGGGCGGCCGGTGGAAAAGGCAAGGCGCGAATCATAGCAGAAGCGGAAATGAATCCCTCCATCCGAGTGCGCTGTTTGGCATGGGATGTTTGACATGGGACACCCACTGCTCGGAATGGGACACCCATTGTGCCGTCCACTGTCTTGGGGCGGGGCATGTACAATGCGGGCACCGTCCATTTCCAGCATACTTGGAGCAGGCTTCGGCCATGAATGAACCGGACTTAGGCAACATCTCCGTCGTGCTGGTCAACACCTCGCATCCGGGCAACATCGGGGCGAGCGCCCGGGCGATGAAGAACATGGGCCTGTCGAAGCTTGCCCTCGTGGGGCCGAAGGAGTTTCCGAGCGGTGTCGCCATCGGCAGGGCGGCTTCGGCGGTGGAGATTCTCAGCCGGGCCAGGGTCGTCGATTCGCTCGCCGAGGCGGTGGCGGACTGTGGGCTGGTGATTGGCGCGAGCGCCCGCTCGCGGCGGATCACCTGGCCATTGCTCACCCCGGCCGAGTGCGGGCGGCGGGCGGTGGCGGAAGCGGGCAAACATCCCGTGGCGCTGGTTTTCGGCCGCGAAGACACCGGGCTCAGCAACGAGGAACTCCAGCTTTGCCACTATCACGTGCGCATTCCCGCCAACCCGGAATACCCCTCGCTGAACCTGGCGGCGGCGGTGATGGTGGTTTGCTACGAGCTACGCCGCGCGGTCGAGGCGGGCGAAACCGGCGATGAGACGCTGGAGCGGCAGTGGGATCAGCCACTGGCGACAGCGGACGATCTCGAGCGCTTCTACGGCCATCTCGAACAAGTACTCGTCGCCCTGGACTTCCACGACCCGGAAAATCCACGCCAGCTCATGCAGCGCCTGCGGCGGCTGTTCGGCCGCATCCGCATCGACACCATGGAAATGAACATCCTGCGGGGAATGCTCGGCCACATCGAACAAGAGCTTAAAAACAAGCGCTGATCCAACCCGCGCTCGAACCAAGGAATTCCGCAACTCCGCTTGCTTCGCGCCCTACGCGGCTGCGTGCGGAATAACAAAATAGATTTAGTGCGTCCGAGAAAAAGTGCCTCGAATCTTGCACCGAGGGAGCGCGGCGGTGAGCGGAAGGGGCCCGGCGTTAGCCGGGAAGGAATCCGATTACCGCCGGAAAGCGACCGGTCCCTCAACGAAGAGATTCTGCGATTACGCTTTATTCGGCGCGCAATGACAAACTGAAGACGCTTCAGGCGGCCTGTTCCACGGCGGCGGCCTTGCGGCGGATGCGCCAGGCGCAGCGGCGGTCGCCGGCGAGCAGGTGGTCGGTCTGCTCCAGGGCGGCTTCCGGGCCGAGCAGTTCGCGGAACATCCGCGCCTCGGCCTCGCAGAACCGCGGGCATTGCTCGGCGCAGGCGCGAATCGGGCAGTGGTTCTGCACCAGCAGCCAGCCATCGGGAAGCAGCCGCAGCCCCGCCATGTAGCCATCGGCGCTGCGCAGGCTGGCCAAGTGTTCGACCCGCTGCCGCAGATCGGCGTCCGGGCCGCGCATCGCCGCGCGGTAGCGTTGTTCGACGCGCTGGCTGTGCTCGTCCACCATCCGCGCCACGCCATTGCCACCCCAGCAGGTTTCCGCCGCCCGCAGCATCTCCCGGGCGAGCTCGGCGCCGGCCTCGGGAAACCAGCCGTGGCCTTTCCCGGTGAGCCGCCAGCACGATACCGGCCGGCCGCGATGCTGCTTCTCGGCCGGAGTCTGTTCGACCAGCCCAAGCCCGGCCAGGTCGGCGAGATGGTGGCGCACGCCCATGGTCGTCATTTGCAGTTGCCGGGCGAGAATGCGAACCGACTGGGCGCCGCGGGTTTTCAGGCTGTGCAGAATCTGCCGCTGGCTGCGTGGAATGTGCATGGAATCAAGCTCCCGGCCCTTACCCGCTTTATCGGTAGACTAGGCGAAAGGTTTACCGGCGCAACGACCCGCCTTGACAAGCCCCGGCCCGCGGATTTCACAATTTCCCATCGGGGCCGTATACTTCGCCGCTGGTCTCGTGGAGCGCGGCGCGCGGCGCGAGACCCGCTTCACCAGTCCCCGTGGCACAACTGGATAGCGCGACGCCCTCCTAAGGCGTAGGTTGCAGGTTCGACCCCTGCCGGGGACACCATATTCGGTAAACAACAGCGACGAATGCGTCGCAAGTTTTTGTCGCGGTTCAGCGGTGGAAAGTCGATCAATCAGGTTTGGGGAGGGGATGCGGATGGCGCGTCGCCGCCGTATTTGAGCGGATAACCGAACACTTTGGCTTGCCGGCTGCCATCGAGGAAAAATGGCTCCCGGGCTTTGACGGCCTCGATGCTCGCCACCGCCAGCGCCAGACTCGTGTCGCCGTCGGGGTAAACCCCGCGGTTCACATAAACGAGCAGCGGTTCGCCGCCCGCCTCCGGGCCGCCGGCTTGCGCCGCGAGAACGCTGTTTTCCCCAAGCGGCTGTTCGCTCTCGAACAGGAACAGGCGCTTTTTCGGTTTGCCGCGGAAGTGCATTCTGGCGACGACCTCCTGGCCGGTGTAACAGCCTTTGCTGAAGTTGACGACGCCAGAGAGGTCGTAGTTCAGCAACTGTGGCGTGTAGTGTCCGCTCATGGTGGGGGTGACATGGACCACGCCGGCCTCGATGTCCGCGGCGAGCCAGTCGGCGCCGGGGCTGGGTTGCCATTCGCCGAACAGTTCCCGCAGCGGGGAAACTGCCCCGGCATCCACACACCACAACTCGAATCGCTCCCCCGGCAGCCGCAGGAGGCACATCTGCGTGGAAACCGCGCAGCCGTGGTCGGCCGCCGGTGCCTCCGGGAACAGCCTGGCCAGCGCCGGGCCGTACCCGCCGCCACACAGGCCGAGGACGAATGGCGGGTCGATTCTCCGCAGTTCCACTTTGGAGAACACCGCGTAGCGGGAAAGCGTGGCGATGATCGTCTCCGCCATGCCCGTCTCCGTCTGCATCAGGCAGGCGCCGCCGACTTGCGCGAGGCGGAAATCGGCGATGACGCGGCCCTTCAGGTTGCAGATCGCGCCCGGCAGCGAGCGGGATTCCGTCAACTGCTCGATATTGCAGCTCACCTGGCCCTGGAGGAATTCGCGGGTGTCCGGGCCAGTGAACTCGATGAATTCATGGCCGGGAAGGGCGTACACTGGCATGGAAAACACAATCCGGGAAACGGGAACGCGCAGTGTAGCAGCAAGCCGCCGCTGTTTTCCTTCATCCCGCGGGAAGCCAATGAATCAAGCCAGCGACACGGGCAAACAGCGAAGGCTCTACTGGCGCAGCCGCCGCGGCATGCTAGAGCTGGATCTGTTGCTGCTCCCCTTCACCCTCGAAGCTTGGGCCGGGCTCTCCCCCGCGGAGCAAGCCGAGTATGAACAACTGCTCGCCGGCGAGGACCAGGAGCTGTTCGCCTGGCTGGTGAAGCGCGAGCCGGCGGGGCGATGGCAGGGCCTGGTCGACCGGATTCTGGCCTATAACGAGGCGAAAGCGGACAAAGCCGACTAGGCTTTGTCCATGTTGCTGCTTCATCCGGCGCCTTCCCGGCTTCGCTGGCTGCTGGCGCTGCTCATCCATGGGCTGGCGCTGCTGGCGGTGCTTCACTCGGGGGCGCCGCTTTGGCTCAAGCCTGTCCTTGCGGCGGTCGCATTCGCGAGCCTGTGGCGCGAGCACCTGACTTGGCGCGGCAAGAGAGGCGCTTTGGCGTTGCGCTTTGGCCCAGGCTCGGTTTCGCTGCGGATGGGCGCGGGGTTGGAAGATGGGCTGGAAGGAGAATTCGAGGAGGTGGCGCCGCCCCGGGTTCTGCATTGCTCGCAGTGGCTGATCGTGCTTGAGTTTTCGCGCCCTGGCTTTGACCTAGGTCTCAAGTCGGCTCTTGGGTCGGCTCTCAGGCCGGGCCTCAAGTCGAAGCGCAAGCCGGGCCCCAAGTTGGGCCTCGGCCGCTTGCGGCTGTGCCTGTTCCCGGACTCGCTCGACCGGGACGACCTGCGCCGTCTGCGCCGCTGGCTGCGCTACGACAGCGCTTGATCGCCGCGCAGCAAGTCGCCGTGTTCGCGGGGGGCGATTACCGTGTCGCAGGCCTCGGGGGCGGGCTCGGGATGGTCGAGATTGTAATGCAGGCCACGGCTTTCCTTGCGCGCGGCCGCGCTGCGGACGATCAGGCCGGCGACGAGGGCGAGGTTGCGCAACTCGACCAGGTCCCGGCTGATGCGGTGGCTGCGGAAATGGTCGTGGATTTCCCCGCGCAGCAGTTCGAGCCTGCGCTCGGCGCGTTTGAGGCGGCTGTCGCTGCGGACGATGCCGACAAAGTCCCACATGCAGCGGCGCAGTTCATCCCAGTTGTGGGAGACGAGGATGTCGTCGCCGGATTCGGCGCGGCCTTCGGGCCAGGCCGGGCAGTGCCCCGCGAAGCCGGTGCCGGCGAATTTGCGGGCGATCGACTCGGCGGCGCTGAAAGCGATGACGAAACATTCCGACAAGGAATTGCTGGCGATGCGGTTGGCGCCGTGCAGCCCGGAAAAACTCGTTTCGCCAACCGCGTAGAGATTCTCGATATCGGTTTCCCCGTGCCGGTTGATCATCACGCCGCCGCAGGTGTAATGCGCGGCGGGCACCACCGGGATCCGCTCCCGGGTGATGTCGATGCCGAGTTCGAGGCAGCGGCGGTGGATGGTGGGAAAGCGCTCGCGCACCAGCTCGGCGGGCTGGTGGCTGATATTGAGGTAGACGCAATCCTCGCCAAGCCGCTTGGTTTCGTGGTCGATGGCCCGGGCGACGATATCCCGGGAGGCGAGTTCGCCGCGGCTGTCGAAACGTTCCATGAAGCGCTCGCCACCGGGCAATTCGAGCCAGGCGCCTTCGCCGCGCATGGCTTCGGTGATCAAAAAGCTGCGGGCGTGGGGATGATACAGGCAGGTGGGATGGAACTGGTTGAATTCCATATTTGCAACGCGGCAGCCCGCGCGCCAGGCCATGGCGATGCCGTCGCCGCTGGCGCTGTCGGGATTGGTTGTGTACAGATAAGCCTTGCTCGCGCCGCCGGTGGCGAGGACGACGAATTTCGCCTCGACGGCGAAGACCCGGCGGCTGGCGTCATCGAGCACGAAGGCGCCGGCGCAGCGCCGGCCCGCGCCCACATCCTGCGTGATGAGGTCAACCGCGGTCCATCCTTCCATCAGGCGGATGCCGGCATGTTCCCGGGCGCGCTGGCGCAAAGTCTGGAACACCGCCTTGCCGGTGGCGTCGGTGGCGTGGATGATGCGCCGGTGGCTGTGGGCGCCTTCCTGGGCGAGATGCAGCGAACTCAGGTCGCCGCCACCCCCGGAAGCCCCGGCGCCGGAGCGGGTGCTGAATGGCACGCCCTGTTCGAGCAGCCAGCGCACCGCCCCGGCGCTGTTGTTCACCACATGCTCGACCATGCCGCGGTGGCACAGGCCGGCGCCGACGGTGATCGTGTCCTCGATATGCGATTCGAGGCTGTCCCCCTCGTCGAGCACGGCGGCGATGCCGCCCTGGGCGTAGAATGTCGCACCCTGCTCGAGGCTGGCCTTGCTCAGCACGCCGACGCTGGCGAAGCCGGCCGAGCGCAGGGCGAGGGTAAGCCCGGCGGCGCCGCTGCCGATGATGAGAATATCGAATTTGCAAGCGCTGGAGAGGGTCATGCGGCGGCTGGCCGATTTTTGGCTCGCGGCGGTTCCTGGGTACTGCGATGGCCGGGTACAGTAGCACAAACGCAGTTTGTGCAGGGTTTAGAGCACAAACGCAGTTTGTGCAGGCTTCAAAGCACAAACCCATCCAGCTCGGATTGCGCGGGGCGGGCTGGTGAGAACTTTTTCCCGGTTCCGCTGTCTCAGGGATAACACGCCATGGTTTTAGCACGGGCACCGCGGGGAAATTCACAGCGCCTCTGGAGAACACAGCGAGGTCGGAATGCCCCCGGATACTGACCGGCAACTCGTGGAGAGGGTGCGGGCCGGCGAGGTCAATGCGTTCAACTTTCTGGTGCTGCGCTACCAGCACCGGGTCGCTGGATTGATCAGCCGCTTCGTGCAGAATCCACAGGAAATCGAGGACATCAGCCAGGAAACATTCATCAAGGCATACCGGGCGCTGGCCCAGTTCCGCGGCGACAGTTCGTTCTACACTTGGCTGTACCAGATCGCCGTGAACACCGCCAAGAACCATCTGGCCTCCCGGAACCGCCGCCTGATGCTGGCCAGTGTTGATGTCGATGAAGCGGAAAACGCCGAAACCGCTCCGGCCCTGCGCGATATAGCGGACCCGGAAAGCGAGGCGGAAATGGAGAATCTGCGGGCGGTGATCGACGCCGCCATCGAGGAATTGCCCGAGGAGTTGCGCACGGCCTTTACTTTGCGCGAATTTTCCGGCATGAGCTATGAGCAGATCACGGAAGTCATGGATTGCCCGGTGGGTACGGTGCGGTCCAGAATATTCCGGGCCCGGGAGGCCATCGACCGGAAAATCGCGGAACTGCGCGGCGCGAGAGAATGAAGCACGAGAATGAAGCAAGAGGATAAACAGCACATATGGGCATGAACGATAAGTCACAGCGGGAAACGCTTTCCGCGATGCTTGATGACGAAGCCGGCGAGTTGGAATTGCGGCGGCTTTCGCAACTGTTGAAAAAGCCCGGCGGGCAGCCGGAACTCGAACGCGCCTGGCGCGACTACAGCCTCGCCCAAGCGGTCCTCCACCGCGAGCGCGTCGCGCCGCTTAGCGAAGATTTCCATCTGCGGGTTGCCGACCGGCTGCGGGAAGAGGCCGCCCCGGTGCCGGGCTTGTTTGGCGGGCCTTCCGCGCGGCAGTTCGCCGGCAAGTTCGCCATCGCGGCGAGCGTGGCGCTGGCGGTTTTCATCGGCCTGCGGGCTGGTCTTGACCAAGGCCTCAACCAAGGCGCCGCAACGCCGGAGATAGCCGGCGATGTCGCCGGGCCGACGGCCGCGGACAGTCTGGGCGCCGAACCGCTGCCGGTGGTGGAAGTCGCCGACGCCCCAACCACGCCGGTTGACCCGGAGGCAAGGCAGCGCCTGCTCGAATACATCGAAAGCATGCGCTTCGACCCAGCCCAACCCCCCCGAATGGAACACATCGAAGATTCCCCGCTGTTCCACCTGGTCAACGACCTGCAAGACTGAGCCAACCCTACCGGCGACTTGCAGTCGCGCATCCGCACATCGGGCAGTCCGCGCTCTACCGAGCCGTTTTAGCACAATCGCCCGCACACGCTCGCGGCGGCGCGGTTGCTAGCCCAAGGTTTCAAAGCCAAGGTTTCAAACCCACAGTTTCAAACCCAAGGTTTCAAAAAAGCTCCGGCTGGTGTATTTTGTGCGGTTCCTGTTTCAGTCAAGATGAGTTTGTTTCCATGTTCAATCATCCTTTCGTTATCGGAATCATTATGGCGGTACTGGCGAGTGTTCCACTTTACCTGTTGTCGCTGTGGGGATATCAATTCGAAACCGTTCATTTTCCGCTGTTCCTGATCTCGCTGCTGGTATTCTTTATCGGCACCGCGGTCTGGAGCGCGCGGGCGGCCCAGGCGGGCGCGCCGAGAGGCGGCGGGCAGCGCTTCCGCGCCGGCGGAGGCAGTGGTGGCGGCAGCCGCGCCCGCAGCCCCGCGCCACCACCCGGAAACGCCCAGCCCCGGGGTCCGCGGGAGACGGGAACGGTCAAATGGTTCAATGTCAACAAGGGCTTCGGCTTCATCAGCCGAGAGGACGGCAGCGACATCTTCGTGCATTTCCGCTCGATCCGGGGCTATGGCCACCGGGTGCTTGAGGAAGGGCAGCGGGTGGAGTTCGGCGTGGTCATGGGCGAAAAAGGCGTCCAAGCCCATGATGTCGAGATTCTGGAATGAGGCCCGCGAAATGATGCGCGCAATCCACAAGCTTGCGCTGCTCGCGCTCATCGCCGGCTTCGCCGCGCTTCCCGCCCGGGCGGTTGAGGAGGGCGATGCGGCGCCGGATTTCACCCTTGCCTCCATTCATGCCGGGCAGCCCGCGATCCGCCTGTCGGCACTCGCCGGCAAGGTCGTCTACATCGATTTCTGGGCTTCCTGGTGCGCGCCCTGCCTGACTTCGCTGCCCTTGTACAACGACCTGTACCTGCGCTACCGCGACCAGGGCCTTGAAGTGCTCGGCATCACCGTGGACGACCCCATCGAGGACGGGCTCGAATTTCTCGCCGATGTGCCGCTCGACTTCCCGATCCCCGCCGACCCGGAAAGCGAGGTGATGGATCTGTACGCCGTCTTCGGCATGCCGACCTCGTTCCTGATCGGCCGCGACGGCACCGTCAAGCTCGTCCACGTGGGCTTCCGCAACGGCGACATCGAATTGATCGAGCAGGCCATCGAGGACGAGCTCGCTGCCGACTGAAATGGGGATCGCGCGCTTGAATTCGCAAGAAGCCCCGCACCACGCCCCGAAGGACAGCCCATGAGCCGGCCAAAAGACCATTTTCTCCTCGTCGGCGGCGGCGGACGCGAAGCCTCGTTTGCGCTCAACCTGGCCAGGGATTCCATCGTCTCGGCTTTCGTCACCCACCGGAATCCCACGATTGTGGACTCGGTGGAATCCTCCGGGGGAACGCTCGCGGTTGGCGATGTCCGCGATGCCGAAGCGGTCGCGCGGTTCGCGCTTGAGGCCGGAGTGGACTACGCCTTCGTCTCCGCGGATGACCCGCTCGCCAACGGCGTCGTCGACGCGCTGCGCGATGCCGGGGTGAAGACCGTGGGCGCCACCCAAGCCGCTTCCCGGATCGAATGGGACAAAATCTACGCCATGGAGCTGATGCGGGACGTGGCGCCGGAGTTCACGCCATTCTTCGAGATCGTCGGCGATCCCGGCGGGATTGAACCAGCGCTGAGGCAATTTCAGCGCCGCGGACTCGAAGTCGTGGTCAAGCCCCAGGGCCTCACCGGCGGCAAGGGCGTGAAGGTGATGCCCGAACACCTGCGCGATTACGCCGATTGCGCCGAATACGCCCGCGAACTCCTGGCCACGCGGCCCGGCGAGCGCGTCCTGCTGGTGGAAAAACTCATCGGCATCGAATTCACCATCATGGGCCTCACCGATGGCAAGAACCTGGCGATGGCCCCCGCGAGCTACGACTACCCCTTCCGCTTCGAGAACGATACCGGGCCGGGAACCGGCGGCATGGGCTGCTTCACCGCCGCCGAAAAGAAACTGCCCTTCCTGTCCGATGCGGACATCGATGATTGCGAAGTCATCATGCGCCGCGTCCTCGACGGCCTCGACCGGGCCGGCGCCCGCTTCAACGGCGTGCTCAACGGCGGATTCTTCCGCACCGCCAATGGCATTCGCTTCATGGAATTCAACAGCCGCTTCGGCGACCCCGAGGGTCTGAACATTCTCAGCATTCTCGACAGCCCGTTCGCCGATGTTCTCCGCGCGATCCACTCCGAGACAATTTCGGCTGATTCGGTTGCCTTCATCCGCGAGGCCAGCGTCATCAAGTATCTCGTTGCCGCCGAGTATCCCAACCGCAGCCCCGCCCCCTTCGAATTCACCGTCGATCTGGCGTCGCTGCGGGAAATGGGGCTGCATGTTCTCTTCGGCGCCGCGGAAGCGGTCGAGGACGACCGCTTCACCACCCTCGGCTCTTCCCGGGTGCTCGCCATCGGCGCCACCGCCGCCGACATCGCCTCGGCGTCGGACCGGGTCAATCAGGGCATCGAACGGTGCGTCGCGGGCAATCTCCAATACCGCGCCGACATCGGCGCCCAGTCCGATATCGACCGCCTGATCGCCCGCGGCGCGCAATGGTCGGCGCCACCAACAAGCCCGGAAAGCAACTCCTAAGGAAGGGAGTTGATAGGGCCGCGGCGGTCGGGTCAACTCTCCCCCTGTCAAGGGGCAGGCGCGAAGCGGCGAGGGGGTTATGGCCGAAGCCGCCGTATCGGCCGGGGACGGGAAGGGGCGGGAGTCTTCCGACCTCAGTCTTTGCGGGCGGAATCGGTCTTGCCGCCGATGAAGGAAACCGGCAGCGGGGTGATGTTGTCGCCGCTGGAGATTTTGCTGACGCCGCTTTTCTCCACCTCGTCGATGCGGATCACCGACTGGATCGGAATGAAGCTGCGGCTCACGCCGGCGAATTCCTGCTTCAGCTTCTCCTCGCTCGGGTCGACGACGACTTGGGATTTCTCGTTGAAGACATAGTCCTCGACCTCGATGAAGCCATAGAGATCGCTCTGGTAGACCTGGCGCACGAAGAGTTCGTAGACCTTGCCCTTGTTGAGAAAAGTGACCCGGTAGATTTCCTGGGATGCGGACATGAAACTGGCCCCAGCTGGGAAGGCGCGAACGATACCGCGCGAGTACCCCGTATAATCAGGCTGATTCAGAAAAATTCAAGAGATTCCGCCGCACGGGCTTTACCAATCCATGCGGCGACGGATCGGAGCCTCCCGGCTCGCGCCAGAACCAGCGGCTTGACCGCGATCACACCCAAAACTTAGACTGAACCAGCCAAAAGCCATAAACGAAATCCGGCGGCAACAACAGGCATAGCGCCGACGCTGGATTCTGGACGGGGAAACATATCCCCGAACGAAAACAACAACCGCCAAAAGCAAAATGAGATCGGAACAAGAGGATCAAGCGCCGGAGAGCGCGCGATTCCAACAACAATCGACTGTGCGCCGGGCTGGTGGGAAGTGGCAGGCCGCCCGCGGGCCGCTGCTCGTGGCCGCCGCGACTCTTTTTTTCGCCGCGGCGCTTTTTTCCACCGCGGCGCTCGTGTGCAGCGCTCCCGCCTGGTCGGCCACGACTTGGCGCGGGCTTGTGGTGGCGCCGGAAAACCGCTGTTCGGCGTACAGCAGCGGCGACTACCGCTATTCCCAGAGCGTCGAGGATGGGCTGGTGGCGGAGTACGGCGGGGTGTATTCACCCTATACCGGGCAATGGTTCGCCAGCGACACCGAAACCGACATCGAGCACATGGTCGCCCGCTCGGAGGCCCACGATTCCGGCATGTGCTCCCGGCCCGCCGAAGAGCGGCGCGCTTTCGCCAATGATCTGCTCAACCTCACCCTGTCCGAGCCGCGCCTGAACCGCTCGATCAAATCATCGAAAGACGCCGCCGAATGGCTGCCCGAGTACAACTTCTGCTGGTTCGCCGGGCGGATTGTCGCAGTGAAGGCCAAGTACCGGCTCAGCGTGGACCGCGCCGAGGCCGAAGCGCTCGAGGGCGTGCTGCGAAGCTGCGCCTCCACCGCCCTGGTAATCTATCCACGCGGCGAAGCATTGCCCGCGCCAATGCCGATTCCCGCGCCGGCCAGCCTGCCGGCCGGCACCGATCCGGGCGCCAACCCCGCCACCGGGCCGGGGGAGTCCACCCCGTGGCAGGGGCCGCTCACCGACATCTGGCTTGGCCCCGGCCAGGCCATGCTTTTGCTCCACGCCGCGGATGGCGCCGCCGTCGCTGTGCCGCTGTACTTCGATGCCAGCGGCGGGCCGGGGCAATGGAGCGCCATGACCGGCCACATCGCCCTAGAAGGCAATGACACCGACGCCGACGCCGATGCTAATTCCGATGCTGGCGCTGGCGCCAAAGCGGAGGGCAACCGCCTCACCAGCGATCCCGCCCTGAGCGATGGCAGAACCGCCGTCTACGGCGTCGAGATCGAAAACCCGCAAAACCTGCGGCTGGAATTGCTTTCCTGCACCCGCCAGGATTTCGTCCGCGGCGAAACCGACTGCGCCGATCCAACCGGAACCGAACTGCGCTTCTCCCGCCTTGCGCCGCGGCGTTAGCCAGCACACTAACTGAGAAACCCGCCGGCGACGGCCGCCAGCGTCAGCGCGAAAAGGATCCAGCGCAGGGCCCGCTGGGAAATGCGAACCGCTATTTTCACCGCCAGCCAAGCCCCGGCCATCGACCCCAGCGCAAGCAGCAACCCGGCGATCCAGTTCACCTTGCCGAAGGCGATGAAAACGCCGAGGGCGACCGTGGTGAAAGCCAGCGAGCAGCTCAATTTCAGCGCATTGGCGCGCAGCAGGTCGTAGCGCAGGCCGGCGGTCAGCACCGCCAGCAGAATAAAGCCCACCCCCGCCTGCACGAAGCCGCCATACAGGCCGGCGCCGAACAGTCCCCACCAGGCCGCCGGGCTCTCCGCCGGCGATCTTGTCCGCGTTCCCGGCGGTGGCGCGATGATTTCGGGCCGCAGCAGCATCACCACGGCCATGGCCAGAATGCACAGCAGCAGCACCGGTTTCAGATAAAGATTCGGCAGCGCCACAGCGAGCAGGGCGCCGACCAGCGCGCCAGCTAGGGTGGGCAGGAACACCGGAACCACCGCCGCCCTCGGCAGGACGTCGTGGCGGTCGAAGGCGCCGACGCCGGTGGCGCATTGCAGCCAGATGGCGACCCGGTTGGTGCCATTGGCCACATCCGCCGGCAAGCCGAGCATCATCAGCACCGGCAGGGTGAGGTTGGAGCCGCCGCCGGCGATGGTGTTCACCCCGCCGGCGAGAAAACCGGCAAGGCAGAGCAGGGCGATTGTTGCTGGATCGGGCTGAATGGCCAAAAGCTTCCTATACTGTTTGCAAATCAATAAAAAATTTCAGTCCCTGAAATTTTTTATTGTCGCAAAACAAAACGTGGTTTTGTTTTGCTCGCGACTTCAATCGCTTGCGATTGAAGCGGCGGCACTTCCCTGTGCCGCGGGGAGGCTTCGATTTAGTTCGGCAGATTATCGGTTATGCGTTATGGAAGCTATACACAGCGACTTGCGTTATGCCGCATAACACTGCAACACCCACTGGGACGTGCGAGTTCCCTCCAAGAAATATGCGGCAAAACCGGGGACGCTATGTATAACGAGGCATTTTCCGCTCGTGCGGCCAGTGGCGGGGCGACCTTGATCGAGGTTTTGGTTGCGCTTGCGGTGCTTTCTGTTGGGCTGGCGGGATTGTCCGCCACGCAATTGCGGACGCTGGAGCATTTGCGGGTTGTGGTGCAGGAATCCCGGGCGGCGCTGTTCGCGGCGGACATGGCCGAGCAACTCGAGGGCGCCGGCGCGCCCGGGCAGGCGGCGCTGGAGCGGTGGCGGGCGGAAATCGCCGCTTCGCTGCCGCAAGGCTCGGGAGTCGTATGCGGCGACAGCACGCCATTCGACGGCAGCGCGCAGGCCCCGGCCTGCGATGGCGGCGGCGGGTTCATGGCGATCAAGCTGTGGTGGGACGAGGACAATGACGGCAATGCCGAGCGCGCGCGCATCACTGTGCTGCGCCCCTGAGCGGCGGCGCCCGCCACCCCCGCGGCCCCGGGCCGCGAGTGGTTGGAGCCTGGTTGAACTGCTCGTGGCCGCGGCGCTGAGCCTGTCGCTGGCGGCGCTGGCCCTGCGCGCCTATCTCGCCGGCGATTTGATGCAGCGGGACGTCACCGCGGAACTGCGGCTTCACGAGGGCGCGCGCTACGCCTTCCACGCCCTCGGCAACAGTATCCGCCTCGCGGGGTTTCCCGGCTGCCTCGGCGAATCCAATGAATTTTCGCCCTTCGCCTCCACTTGGCGGGGGCCGCCGGCTTTCGCGCCGGTGGAGGGCTGGAACGCCCAGCGTCCACACCCGGAATCCGGTGCCGGGCAGGAAGGCGAAGTCATCGCGCTGTGGTGGTCGGTCGCTGGCTGCGGCGATGCCGCGCCCCGGGAGCTGCGGCCGCCACCAGGTGGCGGCGGCGGATTGCGCGGCAGCCTGTTCTATATCAGTCGGCGCGGCAACGACGCCGGGAATCCGCCGGCGCTGTTCCTGCGCGAGTTGTCGAGCTTTGATGATGCCGCGAGCCCCGCCAGAGAACTGGTGGAAGGCCTGGAAGCGATTCGCTTTTCGTACCAAACTTCCGCTTCGGGCAACCCGCTGCCGGCGCAGCAGGTCGCGGACTGGCGCGATGTGCGCGGGATACGGGTCGAATTGCGGCTGCGCAGCACGCTTGATGCCGACTTAAGCCGGGATTTCAGCCAGATGTTGGCATTGCGCAACCGCCCCCTCGCCGCCGCCGATTTTCCCCAGGTCGAATGGCCGCCGGAAGACCCGCAAGGCCCGCAA
>JAPOTO010000155.1 GCA_026709135.1 Gammaproteobacteria bacterium
GCCATCCCTGGCGCGACGCTTCTGGCTTCGACTGATCCCGGTCTTGCCATCCATGGCAAGCCGTTCGGTCCTCGAAAAGCGCTGCTTTTCGTCTGCTTCGCAGACCAGACCTCACCCTGTCTCGCACGCCCGCTGAACCCCATCCAGCCAGACGGCGACTCACGCTGTGCCAGCCCCCGTCATTCTGTGCGACGCAAAGCCGCAGAATCTCCCCGGGGATTCTGGGATAATGCCTGTGCTGTTTTTGGCGGACCTGGATTGGCTTCACATTGAGCAAACTGCTTCCCATCGCCCCGCAGAGCCACGCGGAAATGCGCTGGCGCAGGCCCTCGAATTTCCACTTCGCCGCCGCCGACCATCTCATGCCGCTGGGCCTGCGGGAAGTGCGCAAAGCGGCTATGGGCATGCCGGTTGGCTTCATCCGGCTTGAGGAAAAGTTCCTGCTCGTGTCGATTCTCGGCCTGCGCAACGGCCAGAGCCTCGTGGTGGAGGAATCAGGGAAATGGCTGGCGGCGCACCTGCCCGACGCCTACCTCGGCTTTCCCTTCAAGATGGCGCGGCTCGACGCCGAGCGTTACCAGGTTTGCACCGAGGAAGATTCCGAATTCATCGCCAAAGCGGCTGACCTGCCGGCGGACGCGAAAGCCTGGCGCCCCTTCTTCGACGACGAAGGCAATATCGCCGAGCCAGTGGCCGAACTCGTCAAGCAGATGCAGCGGCACGCCACGGATCTCGTGGCGGCCGAGCGCGCCACGGCGCAACTGGCGCAATACGAGTTGATTCGGGATTGGGAAATCGCCGCCGGCGACGAGGACAAGCCGATCCAGGTCAAAGGCTTGCTCACGATCGACCAGGAACGGCTCGGCCAACTCGACGGCGAGGCGATGACCACCCTGCGGGACTGCGGCGCGCTGTACCTCGCCTACGCGCAAATCCTCTCGGGCCACCACATGCCCTCGCTGCTGCGGCTCGCCCAGTTGCGCTGGAAACGACCGCAAACCCAGGAACTCGAATTCGACGAATCCCCCGACACCGGCAACATCAGCTTCGACAATCTGTAGCAGCGTCGTTACCCGCTTGCTTCGCGCAGAGACAGGGGGGGGTAGGCACAGCGTGAGTCGCCGTCTGGCTGGAGGGTGTTCAGCGGGCGTGCGAGACACGATGTCGAGCCCGAAGCGTACATGGATGTATTCATAGCGTCCGCTGAACACCCTCCAGCCAGACGGCGACGGATCGAAGCCACGACTTCTCTCCGCGCAGAAATGACGGGGATATGGCTAGGGAGAATTGCTTTTGGGGTCGAGGGTGGCATTATGGGCGCATGGGTGCGGGGGATAGGGGGGAAATGCCAAGAATCGCTTCGGCGCTGTTGCTGATTGCGCCGGCCATTTTCGCGCAGGCAGTGGACGCCGGCGCGGGCCGGGAACATTTCTTTCCCCTGCTTGTCGATGGCGGCGGATTCCGCTCCCGGCTCATTCTTTTCAATACCGCCGATTCGGCGAACGAATGCGCCTTGCAATTCGGCGGCGAGATCTTTGATTTCGGGGCCAGCGACTCGTTCGCGGCAAGCGGTTCCGGCGCGCGCGTTGAGCTGGGATTCCCCGGTGCCAGCGTCGTGCTGGCGACCGCTGGCGGGCGGGACTTCGCCCAAGGCTACGCCACCATCGAATGCCAGCAGCCGGTCCACGCCCAGGCGCTGCTCACGCTGACCAGCCCCGATGAAACCGGCGACAATCCCGGCACTCCCATCGCCCTCGCCGCGCTCGAAGGCCTTCAGGCCGGGACCTCTTTTCAATTGGTCATGCCGCACCGCGCCAGCATCGGCTTCGCCTTGTCGAACCCGTCTTCCCGGGCGGTCAACTGTTTCTTTGGTTTCGATACTTTCCCGGCGCCGGCGAACAGGCCGTTGGTCACCTCGCAAAGCATCACGCTGCCGGCCGGCGCCACCCATATCGAATTGTCCGACCAACCGCCAACCGCCACCTCGGGGCAAGCCGCCCTGGTTTCCTGCGACAGCGCGGTTGGCGCGGTGGGACTGGCTTATCAAGGCGCGGTTTTTTCCACCCTGCCGATGACTTCCCTGACTGCGAGAAGCCACCCCCGCGCCAGCGCCAGTCAGATCATCCCCCTGCTCGCGAACGGAGAGGGCTTCGTTTCGGCTTTGCGGCTGTTCAATCCCGGCCTAGCGACCGCGGCCTGCACCATCGGGATCAATGGCGACAGCCTCAACACGGATCCCTTTCTCCGCGTCGCTTCCGGTTTGCCGGTCGACCTCCCCGGTGGGCAATCCATCGGCATCACAAGCGAAGGCGGCGGCGCGCTTGGCATTGGCCATGCCAGCATCGCCTGCGATCAGCCGGTCATCGCCAGCAACACGCTCAGCCTTGGCACCGGGGGCGAGCTGCTCGGCATGGCGCACATCGCGGGCGCGCCGAAATCGCGGTCTTTCCTTTTTCCCGCGCTGCCGGAAATCGGCGCAATGGCGCTCGTCATCGGCAATGACTCCGACGCCACCCTCAACTGCGAGGCGAAACTCGAGGATGGGTTCGGCATCGACTACGGAACTACCGCCTTGGCGGTTGGCCCCGCCACGACCGGGGTACATGTATTCGATGCGGCATCGCTGCAAGTGGAAAACGTCACCGGCGTCAGGGTGTCGGTCAACTGCGGGGCGCCGGCGGCCGCCATCGCGCTGCCGCTTGGCGGAACGACCTTCACCGCGCTGGCGCCGGCGGTTTTAGGGCTGGATGCAAGCATCCCGGAGCCGGAACTCACATTCAATCTGACGGGTTTCCCGCCGCTGCTGGTCTTCGCGCTTGACGAGGCCATCGAGCCCGTGCAACTGCCCGAGGCCATCAACGGCGAACCGCCGCTGGCCTACTCGCTCGAACCGGAGATTCCCGGCCTGCGCTTCGACCCCGCGACCCGGCAACTGCGCGGCACGCCAAGCGAGGCTGGCGAGTTTCCGCTGGCTTACCGGGTGGAGGACGCCAATGGCGAATTCGGGCTGCACCCGCTGGTGGTTCTCGTGCCGGGGCCAAATACCACGCCGAGCTTCGCCAGCGGCGAAGCGCTGCCGGATCAATCGTACACCCTGGGTGTCGAGATCGCGCCGCTGCAATTCCCGCAGGCCAGCAGCGGCAACGCGCCATTGTTCCATTTCCTGACGCCCGAAGCCCCCGGCCTGGTTTTCGACAGCGAAACCCGGCGGCTCAGCGGCGCGCCAACGCGAACCGGCGTCTATCCCATGACCTACAACGCAGCCGATGCGGATTTCGACCTCGACTCGCTCAAGTTCACCATAACCGTCACCGTGCCGGAGAGCGAGCGAATCCCGATCGGCGCCAATGGCTGCTCCGATGGCGGCTTTGTCGACAATCCATCCGCCCAGCCAAAGCTGGTGGCAGACTGCGGGGCTGTTGTCGGGTTTGCCAACTCGTTGATCGAAAGCGGATTCGTCGTGGATGGCGATGCGATCCGGCAATGGGGCGCGGAAGGGCGGCGGAAGCTCGCGAGCTGGCCGGGAATCGGCGTGGACGAGGGGCGGATCAGCCGCATCGATTTGCCATTCAGCGAGATCAAAGGCGCCTTGCCCGCCGCGCTCGGCGAGCTCGATGCGCTGACGCGCCTCAATCTCCGGGGCAACGAGCTAAGCGGGCCGATTCCAGCCGGCTTCGGCAATCTCGCCCGGCTGGAATCGCTTGACATTTCCGCCAATCGGCTCAGCGGGCGCATTCCAGCGGCGCTCGGCCGGCTTGGCCTGCTGCAAACACTCCGGCTTGAGGGGAACGGGCTGTCCGGCGGCATCCCGCGCGAACTGGGACAACTGGCCTCGCTGCGGGAATTGTCCTTGGCCGGCAACGAGCTAAGCGGGCCGATTCCAGCCCAACTCGCGGGGCTCGCCAAGCTGCGGAAACTCGACCTGACCGCAAACAATCTCAGCGGCGACATCCCCGCGGAGCTGGGCCAGCTTGGCGATCTGCGAACGCTTCACCTGTCCGCGAACAAGCTGTCGGGTTCGATCCCGCCAGAACTCGGGCAACTCGGCCAACTGGAAGAACTTCGGCTTTCCAGCAACCGGCTTGAAGGCGCCATTCCCGCCGAATTGGCCATGGCGCGAAAGCTGCGCAGTGTGGACCTGAGCGGGAATGAACTCGGCGGGGCGATTCCGCCGGCGCTGGCCGGGCTGCCCAGCCTCGCCGATCTGATTCTCGCCATGAACCGGCTGGAGGGTGGCATCCCCGCCGCGTTCGCTAGCGCGTCCTCGCTGGCAACCCTCGATGTGTCGTTCAACCGCCTGCGGGGAAGTGTGGACTGGGCCTTCCGCGAGCGCATCGCCGGCGGCAGCCTGCGGCTGGAAACCGGCGGCAACCTGATCACCGGCCTGGCACCGCCGCCCGAACGCGAACCGGCACCAGCGCAGCCCGAGGCGAAGGGTAACGCCTCGCATCATTCGGTTGCCTGGTATCAGGGCCCGCTGGTGCTCGAATGGGATTGGCGCAATGAGCGCATCGAGCACCAGACGCCAATACTCGGCCGCTGGGCGCTGATCACCGTGCGCATCGACCACGCGACGCAAACCCCGCCGCCGGTTATCACCCGGGTGCTCGACAGCGAAGACGCCGTTGTCGCCGAAAGCCTCGCCGAGGCCGCGCCGCCGGTTACCAAAGCGGTGGAGGAAGGCCGGTGGCGCTCGGAGTTTCTGTTCCATCTGCCCGGCGAATGGTTCGAGGCCGGCAATCAGCTCGTGCATGTCATCGACCCGGAAAATACCGTCGAGGAAACCAACGAGGCGGACAACACCGGCGCGCCGATCAAGCTCCACGGCGAGCGGCCACCGCAGTTCCGCGCGGTTTTTATCCCGGTGCTCGCGCCGGGAGAGGCGGCATGGCACCGGGGGCGCGACCCGGCAACACTGATGGCGGGCACCCTGGCCTTCATGCCGATCGCCGATGATTTCGCGGCGCGTTTCGGGCCCAGCCTGGAAATAACCGATGGGGATGTCGATTCCGCGCTGCTGGATCTGCTTGCGCTGTGGAACAGCGAAGCCGAACCCGACGAGTTCTACCACGGCGTCATCAACGGCATGGGCGGCGGGGTCGCCCTGCTCGGCACCCGGGTGGCGCTGAGCGAGTTGTCGATCCACCGCGTGATTCCCCACGAGTTCGGCCACAACCTCGGCCTGGAGCACACGCCGGGCTGCTTTGCCGACAACGTCGACGAGGAATACCCCTACGCCGACGGCGCGCTCGGCCCAGACCCGGCCTGGGAGCGCAACTGGCGGCTGTTCGCCTCGGCCGAGGACGAGGACTACACCGACATCATGTCCTACTGCACCGAACTCAAGCTCATTTCCGACTACAACTACCGCTTGGCGGCGGAGTACTGGCTCGCCCAGGGACGGCAAACGAGCACGAGCGCCGTGGTCGCGGGGCCGGCGCCCCCAGCAGCAAGCCAGGCCCAGGCCGCCAGCTTCGCGGAAACCGGCGGCAGCATCGCCTTTTCCGGCCGCATCGGCGCCGATGGCATCTGGCGCCTCGACCAGGCGCAACGCTCAAACCGGCTACCGCGCCCGCCGGCGGACCATGGCGACCACAGGCTGATCCTGCTCGACGCCGCCGGCGTGCAAGTCCACGCCGAACCACTGTCCGTCATATCGATGGCGGATGGCGAAGGCAGCTTCTGGGCCGCCCGCATCCCGCCCCCGCTGCGCGAGGCCGCCGAAATCGTGATCCTCGACCCGCGGGGCGAAGAAGTGCTGCGCCAAAGCCTGCCGGCGCTGGATTAGTAAAACGAGGCCAACTCTCCCCCTGTCAAGGGGGAGTGGCGCGAAGCGGCGAGGGGGTCCGGGGCGGTGGGCGCTTTGCTAGAATGCCGGCATGGATGCCACCCCGATTCTCGACCCCCTCAACGAAGAGCAGCGCGAAGCGGTAACGAGCGAGTCGCGGAGCCTGCTCGTGCTCGCCGGCGCGGGCAGCGGCAAGACCCGGGTGCTTGTCCACCGCATCGGCTGGCTGCTTGCCTCGGGGCAGTCCTCGCCTTTCGAGTTGCTCGCGGTGACCTTCACCAACAAGGCGGCGAGGGAAATGCGCGAGCGGGTTGGCGCCTTGCTGTCGGCGGGAATGGGCGCAGCCCCCGGCGCCGCCGCGGATGGCTTGGCGCGGGGCATGTGGATCGGCACCTTCCACGCCATCGCCAGGCGGCTGCTGCTCAGCCACCGGAGCGAAGCCGGCTTTCCCGATGGCTTCACCGTAATCGACAGCGACGATCAGTTGCGCATGATCAAGCGCCTGGCCAAGGAACTGAACGTCAACGACACCCGCTGGCCCGCGCGCAAATGCCAGAAGGCGATCAACTCCTGGAAGGAGGAAGGCCTGCGCCCCGACAACATCGAGCCGGGCCGGGACGCGCGCTCGCGGGAATTGCTCGATTTGTACAGCGCCTACCACAGCGCCTGCGAGCGCGGCGCCATGGTCGATTTCGCCGAATTGCTGCTGCGCGCCCATGAACTGTGGCTCAACAACCCAGACCTGCTCGCCCATTACCGCAACCGCTTCCGCAACATCCTCGTCGATGAATTCCAGGACTGCAATTCGCTCCAGTACGCCTGGGTGCGGGTGCTCGCCGGCGACCATGGCCGGGTGACCGTGGTGGGCGACGACGACCAGTCGATCTATGGCTGGCGCGGGGCCAAGGTCGAGTACATCCAGCAATTCCAGAGCGATTTCCCCGGCGCGCAATTGCTGCGGCTCGAGCGCAACTACCGCTCGACCGCCAACATCCTCAACGCCGCCAACCAGCTCATCGCCCGCAATCATGGCCGCCTCGGCAAAACCCTGTGGACCGACGCCGGCGAAGGCGAACCCGTCGGCCTGTACGACGCCTTCAACGAACAGGACGAGGCGCGCTTCATCGCCGAACGGATCGACGCCTGGTTCGGCCAGGGCGAGCGCTACTCGGATGTGGCGGTGCTGTACCGCTCCAATGTCCAGTCCCGGGAGCTGGAAGACGCGCTGCTGCGGGTCAACATCCCCTACCGGATCTATGGCGGCCTGCGCTTCTACGAGCGGCTGGAAATCAGGAACGCCCTGGCCTACCTGCGCCTGCTGGTCAACCGCCACGACGACGCCGCCCTCGAGCGCGTCATCAATGTGCCGCCCCGCGGCATCGGCGGCCGGACGCTGGAGGAAATCCGCGGCCTCGCCCGGCGCGCCGGCAGCTCGCTCTGGGCCGCCGCGGTGCAATGCGCCAACGCTAAACTCCTGAGCCCCCGGGCAACTAGCGCGGTGCTGCGTTTCCTGCAATTGATCGACGCCCTCGGCGGCGAATCCGGCCGGCTCAATCTCGGCGAGCGGGTCCGCTTTGTCATCGAGCAAAGCGGCCTGCGCGAACACCACGAAAAGGAAGGCGGCGAAATCGCCCAGAACCGCCTCGAGAATCTCGACGAGCTGGTCAACGCCGCCAGCGGCTTCGCCGAATTGATCGAGCAGGAGAGTGCCGGGGAGGCGGATCCACTCGCGGAGTTTCTCGACCAGGCCGCGCTCGACGTCGGCGATTCCCAAGTCGGTGAAAACCATGACGCGGTGCAGTTGATGACGCTGCACGCCGCCAAGGGGCTGGAGTTTCCGCTGGTTTTCCTCGCGGGCATGGAGGAGGGGCTGTTCCCCCACCGGATGTCGATGGAAAGCGCCAACGGCCTCGAGGAGGAGCGCCGGCTTTGCTACGTCGGCATTACCCGGGCGCGGCGCAAGCTGTACCTGAGCTACGCCGAATCGCGCCGGCTGCACGGCAGTGTCAGCTACGGCATGGCCTCGCGTTTCATCAGCGAGATTCCCCAAGAGCTCCTTGAGAACCTGCGTTTGCGCGCCCGGGTGAGGCGGCCGAGCTGGGCGGCAAAGCCGCCCCGCAAGCACCCGTCCGCGGCGAAACCCGCCAAACCTCCCCAAGCGGGCCTGCCGCTCGGCCAGCGCGTCGCCCACAACAAGTTCGGCGAAGGCGTCGTGCTGCAAAGCGAAGGCAATGGCGAAAACGCGCGGGTGCAGGTAAATTTCGACTCGGCGGGCAGCAAATGGCTGGCCCTGTCCCACGCCAAACTCGAACTCATCGGGCCCTGACAACGGAGAGAGCGATATGCGCAGCCTGTTTCCGCTTTGCCTGTTCGCGGCGCTGTTGTTTTTCGCCGCCTGTGGCGAGCCGACCGCCCCAGCCGCGGCCACGGCGGAAGCTGTGCCGGAAGCCGCCTTGGAAGCACCTTCAGGTCCCAGGGTTTTCGAGTGGAAGATGATTACCTCCTGGCCGCGCAACCTGCCGGCGCTCGGCACCCTGCCGGAGGACTTTTCCCGGCGGGTGGCGCGAATGAGCGATGGCCGCCTGCGAATCGAGGTGTATGGCGCGAATGAACTCGTCGGCGGGCTCGAGGTGTTCGACGCGGTTTCCCAGGGTGTCGCCGAGATGGGCCACAGCGGGGCGTATTACTGGCAGGGCAAGATCGCCGCCACGCCGTTTTTCTCCAGCATCCCCTTCGGGCTGACCGGCTCGGAGCAGGACGCTTGGCTGTCCCATGGCGGCGGCAATGAACTGTGGCGCGAATTGTACGAGCCGTTCGGCTTGATTCCCGTCCGCGGCGGCAACTCCGGCACCCAGATGTTCGGCTGGTTCAACCGCGAGATCAACTCGCTCGATGACCTGCGGGGGCTGAAGATGCGCATCCCGAGCCTCGGCGGCGAAGTCTTCCGCCGCGCCGGCGGCACACCGGTGACGATGCAGTTCAGCGATGTCTTCAACGCCCTGCAAACCGGCGTCCTCGACGCCACCGAGTTCGTCAGCCCCTACAACGACCTCGCCGCCGGCTACCACACCGTGGCGGATTATTACTACTACCCGGGCTGGCACGAGCCGGGCTCGACGCTGGAAACCATCATCAACCAAGCCGCCTTCAACGAACTGCCGCCGGATCTGCAAGAAATCCTGCTCACCGCCACCGAAGCGATGAACCAGTTGCTACACGACGAGCTGACCGCCAAGAACAACGAGGCCCTGCGCGTCCTCGTCGAAGAACACGGCGTGCAATTGCGCCGCCTGCCCGACGACGTGCTGATCGAATTCAAGCGCATCTCCGAGGAAGTCATCGCCGAACTCGCCGCAGCCGACCCCGCCACCGCCCGCATCCACGCCTCCTGGCGCGACTTCCGCCAAAACGTGATGAACTACCGCCAAATCGCCGAAGAAGCCTTCATCGAAGCCCGCCGCCTGCCACTGGATTAGCGGCCCCACACTGTCATTCTGCGCTGAGCGCCGGTTGCTTGTGGCTTCGATCCGTCGTCGGCGGGTGGCGGGCGGTTCAGCGGACGCCGTGAATACATCCCTGTAGGCTTCGGGCTCGGCTTCCTGCCTCGCACGCCCGCTGAACCGCCCGCCACCCGCCGACGACTAACGCTATGCCAGCCCCTCCCCGTCATCTGCGCGGAGCGAAGTGATTCGGGGCATCTTGCCCCTCACCGCTAAGCGGCAGCGCAAGCGCTGTCCAAGTCGCAGAATCTCATTGGCGGAGCCAATCCGGCAGTGCGGTGGCGAGGCCCGGGGCGAGTGCGAGCAGGAGCAGGACGGCGAGCTGCATTAGTACGAAGGGGATGGCGCCGCGGTAGATGGCGCCGGTGGGGAGGCTTTCCGGGGCGACGCTGCGCAGATAGAACAGCGAAAAGCCGAAAGGCGGGGTGAGGAAGGAAGTTTGCAGGTTGACGCAGATCATCACGCCGAGCCAGACCGGATCGACCCCCATGCCGAGCAGCGCCGGGCCGACCATCGGCACCACCAGGAAGGTGATTTCGATGAAATCGAGGATGAAGCCGAGCAAGAAGATCACCAGCATCACGATCAAGGTGGCTGAAAAGGCGCCGCCGGGCAGCCCGGCAAACAGGCTTTCGATCAGTTGCTCGCCGCCGAAGCCGCGGAACACCGAGGAAAAGATCGTCGCGCCAACCAGAATCAGATAGACCATCGAGGTGATCCGCACGGTTTCCAGCGACACGCCGCGCAGCACTTCGAGATTGAGCTTGCCCCGGCCAAGCGCGAGCAGGGCCGCCCCCGCCGCGCCCACACCGGCGGCCTCGGTTGGCGTCGCCAAGCCGAACAGGATCGAGCCAAGCACCGCGATCATCAGCGAAACCGGCGGCAGCAACCCGCCAAGGAGACGGCCCAAGGCGACCTCCCGGCCTTCGCGCTTGAGCGGCGGCGCGGACTGCGGATCAAGCCGCGCGACGATGACCAGATAAACCGCATAGGCGAGAACCAGCAGCAAACCGGGCGCCACCGCCCCGGCGAAGAGATCGCCGATGGAAACGAAATCGGGGGCGAAAGCGCCGGCGTTGAGCTGCGCTTGCTGGTAGGCGTTGCCGATCACCTCCCCAAGCAGGATCAGACAAATCGAAGGGGGGATGATCTGGCCCAGGGTTCCCGTCGCGCAGATCGTCCCGCTCGCCAGCGATGGCCGGTAGCCCGCCTTGAGCATGGAAGGCAGGGAGAGAATCCCCATGGTCACCACGGTGGCGCCGACGATGCCGGTGCTCGCCGCGAGCAGCATCCCCACCAGAATGACCGAAATGCCCAGCCCGCCGGGCAGCCCGGCGAACGCCGATTCCATGTTTTGCAGCAATTCCTCGGCGATGCGCGATTTCTCCAGCATCGTGCCCATGAAGACGAACAATGGCACCGCGTAGAGATTCTGGTTGACGAATACGCCGTAGATGCGGTTGGGAATCAGGCCGAGAAAGGCCTCGTCGAAGACGCCCGCGGCCCCGCCAAGCCCGGCGGCCAGCAGCGAAACGCCCGACAGGGTGAGCGCCACCGGATAGCCCGCGAGCAGAAACAGGCAGACCGCGAGGAACAGCAGCAGCGGCAGCAGCTCAAGCACCCGCGGGCACCGGCGGCGACGCGCTCAACACTGGCGGAATTGCGCCAGCGAGCGGAGGAATTCAGCCACGCCCTGCACCAGCAACAGCCCCGCCAGCACCGGAATCAGCGTTTTCAGCAAGTAAACGAAAGGCAATCCGCTCGATTCCGGCGAGCTCTCCAGGCTGCTCCAGGAAAGCGCCACATAGTCCCAGCTCGCCCAGATGATGAACACGCAGGTGACGCCGAGAAACAGCGCCGCGCCAAGCATATCGACCAGCGCCCGCCACTTCGGCCCCAGGCGGTTGTGGAAAAAATCCACCCGCACGTGGCCCCGGGCCTTGAGCGTGTACGCGGCCCCAAAAGCGAACAGCGCCGAATTGAGGTACATCACCGATTCCTGCAAACCGATATGGCCGATGCTGAACAGGTAGCGCAGCAGCACGATCAGCAGCACCACGAGCACCTCGGCCAGCGCCAGCCAGCAAATGACGCGGCCGGTTTTTTCGCTGAAGGCGTCGATGGCCGCCACCAGCCCCGCGCCCAAGCCGCCGGGAGTTTGCGTCGCGGGCCCGCTCATGACATGAACCAGACCCGCAGCAACTGCCAAGTCAGCAGCAACACCGCCAGCGTCAAGCCGATCATCGCCAGGCCGAGCAGCCACAACACGCCGCGGTGCAGGCGCCGCGAGAGGCGGCCGCGCCAAGTCATCCCGTCCGTGGCCGCGGGCGGCACCGAATCGAACAACCTGCCGAAACTCAGCAAGGTCAGCGGCCAGCACAGGGCGACAATCCCCGGCATCAGCCAGCGGTCGCCAGCCAGCCAGGGATTCTCGACCACGCTCGCGGCGGTCAGCACAGCCGCCGCCAAGGCCAGCGCAATCCACAGCCAGCGCCCGCGCTGAACAATCACCGCGATGCGCCCAAGCCGGTCAATCAGATCAACCATCCGGCAACCATAGCAAAGTTTGGGGCTTGTATTGTTGGCTTGACGAATTGCGGGTGCGGGCCTCGTCTCGCGGTTTTTGGAATTTGCGGCACCCAAGCGGCCCGGGGGCAACCACCCCGCCCCTTCGGGGACACCCCTCCTTTTGAAGGAGGGGAGTCGGGCGGGCCGCACCGGATGGACAACTCTCCCCCTGACAAGGGGGAGTGCCGCGAAGCGGCGAGGGGGTTCTGGTCGCTTCGGCGTCCGCCAAACAACGCCCACCCGATGGCGACGGGACGAAGCCAAGTACATCAATGGGACACCCATCGTTACTCATGTATCATGTTGCCCAAGCCCCCATGCAATGAGAGCCGCTGGAAATGTTGACCGTTGTTTCACCCGCCAAGACCCTGGACTTTGAAAGCCCGGTCCGCACCCGCAAGCACAGCGAACCGCGGTTTCTCGATGACGCGGCCCGCCTCGTCGAGCACATGCAAACCCTCGACCCCGGCGATCTGTCGGACTTGATGGACATCAGCGCCGATCTCGCGGAACTCAACTGGCGGCGCTACGCCTCCTGGCAGACGCCATTCAACCTGCGCAACGCCCGCCAGGCGATTTTCGCCTTCCGCGGCGATGTGTACCTGGGGCTGCGGGCGGAGCAATTCGGCACCGCCGAGCTCAATTTCGCCCAAAAGCACCTGCGCATCCTGTCCGGCTTGTATGGTGTGCTGCGCCCGCTCGACCTGATCCAGCCCTACCGGCTGGAAATGGGCCGCCAAGTCGCCGTGGATGGCAAATCCGGCCTCTACGACTTCTGGGGCGGGAGGTTGACGCAATCGCTCAACGAAGACCTCGCCGCCCAGCCGCAAAAGCGCAAGCTGCTGGTCAATCTCGCTTCCAACGAGTATTTCCAGTCGATCCGCCCCGAGACACTCGAGGCCGACATCATCACGCCGGTGTTCAAGGACCGCACGAGCCGCGGCGACTACCGCGTGCTGAGCTTCATGGCGAAGCGGGCGCGGGGGGAAATGGCGGCGTGGATCATCAGAAACCGCGTCAACGCCGCGGCCACCTTGAAGAAATTCGACGAAACCGGCTACCGCTTCAACCCCGGCGAATCCACCGCCGAGCGCTTGGTGTTCCTGCGCGACCGCGC
Organism: Gammaproteobacteria bacterium; assembly: GCA_026709135.1. Classification (GTDB taxonomy): domain Bacteria; phylum Pseudomonadota; class Gammaproteobacteria; order Pseudomonadales; family Pseudohongiellaceae; genus UBA9145. Next base: position 12,974 of record JAPOTO010000155.1, read on the forward strand.
GCCCTGAGCGGGGCGCAGCCGACATGGACGCCCTGCCCTACAGCCAAGCTTGCGAGAACAACAAGCGACCGATCCTCGCGGTGCTCCAGCAGCATCTTGGCGATGCCGCCTCGCTGCTCGAAATCGGCGCGGGAACCGGGCAGCACGCCGAGTTTCTCGCCGGGCATTTCCCCGGCCTGCGCTGGCAAAGCTCGGACATCGCGGCGAACCTGCCGGCGCTGCGGCCGCGCATCGCCCGCGCCGGCCTGCCCGCGCCCATCGCCCTTGATGTGGACGCATCCGCTTGGCGCTGCGGCAGCCATGACGCGATCTTCTCCGCCAACGTGCTGCATATAGTCGGCGCCGGCTCGGTCGAGCGCTTTTTCAGCGGCCTCGGCGCGCATCTCAACCCCGGCGGCCTGCTGCTGATCTACGGCCCATTCCGCTACCGCAACGCCTACACTTCCGAAAGCAACGCCCATTTCGACCGCTGGCTGAAGCAGCGCGATGCGGCCAGCGGCATCCGCGACTTTGAATGGGTCAACAGCCTCGCCGAAGCCGCCGGGTTGTCGCTGGTCCAGGACCATCCCATGCCCGCCAACAACCAACTGCTCGTCTGGCGCATGGGCGGCCAGCTAGCACCCTGATTGGCGAACCGCCTTATTCCCGTTCTTCCCGCAAGGGCAGCAGGGTCCGCGCCGCTTGCTGGTACTCGCTGATGTGGCTGCGCTCCTGTTCGACAAAGCGCCCCACGGCGCGGTTGAACTCGGCATTCGCCAGCCAGTGGGCGGAGTGCGTGGTGATGGGCTCGAAGCCGCGCTGGATTTTGTGCTCGCCCTGGGCGCCCGAGTCGAAGCTCCGCAGCCCCTTGGTGATGGCGTAATCGAGGCCCTGGTAGTAGCAAGTCTCGAAATGCAGGAATTCGCGCTCCTCGCGGCAGCCCCAGTAGCGCCCGAACAGGGTTTCGTCGTTGTGGAAGAAAAGCGCCGCGGCGATATCGCGGCCCGAGTGCTCGGCATTGATCAACAATAGCTGCTCGGGCATCTCCCGGGCGATCTCATGGAAGAACGCCTGGCTGAGATAGCCTTGCATCCCGCGTTGCAGGTAGGTGGTCTGGTAGTGCAGATAGAAGTTCGCCCACTGCGCCTCGCCGATGTCGGCGCCTTCGGTCAGGTGGAAGCAGATGCCCTGGTCGCGCACGCGGCGGCGCTCCTTGCGCAGGTTCTTGCGTTTGCGCGAGACCATCGAGGCGAGAAAATCGTCGAAGCTGCGGTAGCCCCGGTTGCGCCAGTGGAACTGGGTGCCGTGGCGGATATGCAGGCCCTGCCCGCGCAACAGCGCGACCTCCTCATCCGCGGGGAACAGCACATGCCAGGACGAGGCGCCCTCGGCGAGCGCGAGCCGCCGGATGCGCTCGCAGACCAGCGCCGGCTCGTCCGCGGCGCGGCCGAACAGGCGCCGGCCCACCGAAGGCGTGAACGGCGCCGCGGTCAGCAGCTTCGGGTAATAGGCTAGCCCGTGCTGTTGATAGGCATTGGCCCAAGACCAATCGAAAACATACTCGCCCCAGCTATTGGTCTTGCTGTACAGGGGCACGACGCCGACGCACTGATCTCCTTCATACAGGGCCAGATGCCGCGGCAGCCAGCCGCTTGCGGGGCCGGTGCAGCCGGTGCTTTCCAGCGCCCGCAGAAACTCGTAGCGCATGAACGGGTTGCCGGTTCCCGTCTGCGCGTTCCAAGCTTCGGCGCCGATTTCGGCGATGGCATCGACAAAGCGGATGGAAAGCTTCGCCGATTCCGGGAGTGCGCCGGCGGGGCTCCCCGACATAT
>JAPOTO010000227.1 GCA_026709135.1 Gammaproteobacteria bacterium
CGAATTTTCGCTTTCGCGAATTCCTACGGCGCAGGCTCCTAGTCCTTCAGCTTGAGGAAAACGCCATGCACTACATAGACGGCTTCATCACTCCCGTCCCCAATGCCAACAAGGAGGCCTACCTCAAAGCCGCGCGGCTCGCGGCGAAAGTGTTTGTGGAACATGGGGCGCTCGAATACGTCGATAGCTGGGGCGATGCGGTGCCGCCGGGCAAACAGACTTCGTTCCCCCGAGCGGTGGAATTGAAGGAAGGCGAAACCGTCTGCTTCTCCTGGATCGTCTGGGAATCCAAGGAAACCCGGGACGCCGGCATGAAAAAAGTCATGCGCGACCCGCGCATGCAGCCGGGCCAAACCGAAGTGCCCTTCGAGCAGATTTTCGACCACGGCCGCATGATTATCGGCAGCTTCCAAATGGTCGCCCGCACCAGGGCCGAATGAGCGAATCGGGCATGCGGGGTCGAATCTGCTAAAATCCACCGCGTCGAAACATGGGTTTTCCCGGCTCTGCAAAAGCCTGAGTCGCCGTCTGGCGGGCCGCGCGCGGCGGGCGTGCGAGGGTGAGGCCCGGTCTGCGAAGCAGACGAAAAGCATCGCTTTTCGAGGGCCGAACGCCTTGCCAAGGAAGGCAAGGCCGGGGCTAATCGAAGCCACCACTGCCGCGCCAAGGATGGCATGAACAACATGTCAGCCCCCCATGAATGGATTCACGGCGTCCGCCATGCGCGCCCCGCCAGCAGGCGACGATTCGAGGCCACTCACCCATCTGCCGACCATCAAATCGAGAGTTGCTGTTCATGCTCCGTCATTTCCCGATCGCGCTGGTGTTGTGGGCCGCGCCCCTGTCGGCCGGCGCCGCCGACGAGCCGGATTTCAGCTTGGTCACCGCCGGCGGCAATCTCCTGCAGATCCACAGCGAACTGTCGCCACTGGCGATCAACCGCATGCACGGCTGGCGCCTGCGGCTGACGACGGCCGGCAACATTCCGCTCACCGGTGCCAGCATCCGCGTCGCGGGCGGCATGCCCGACCACGACCACGGCCTGCCGACCGAGCCGGAAGTCACCGGCGAAAGCGAACCCGGTGTGTATCGGCTCGAAGGGCTGCGCTTCCACATGCCGGGCCGCTGGCTGCTGACTTTCGACATCGCCATTGATGGCGTGGCCGACAACGCCAGCCTCGAATTCGAGCTGTGACCGCCTTCCGGCACACATTCCCATTGTGAATAAAAGCATCCTCCTCATCGGTTCGCTGGCGGCCACCGCCGGGCTCGCCGCGCTGCTGGTTCCGCCACCATTGCCAGAGCGCTGGAGCGGGAGTGAAGCCGCGCTGATCGCCTCGCTGTCGCTCAGCGCCCTGCCGCCAGCGCCGGCTGACCCGGGCAATGCCGTGGCCGACGACGGCATTGCCGCGGAACTTGGCCACCGGCTGTTTTTCGACCCCCGCCTGAGCAGCAACGGCGCGGTATCCTGCGCGAGTTGCCACCGCCCCGAACTCGACTTCAGCGACGGCCTGCCCATCGCCGTGGGAGTCGGCGTTGGACAACGCCACACGCCGGGGCTGATCGGCCTTTCCCACAGCCCCTGGTTCTATTGGGATGGCCGCCGCGACAGCCAATGGGCCCAGGCCCTGGCGCCGCTGGAAACGCATTTCGAGCAGGGCGCCGGCCGCGGCGCCATCGTCCGCCTGCTCGCCGAAGACGACGAATACCGGAGGCTGTACAGCGCGCTGTTTGGCGATTTGCCCGAACATTTGCCCGACCCGGGGCAAATCCCCCGCCAAGCCTCGCCCCTCGGCGATGAAGCGGCCAAGGCGCATTGGCGCCAACTCGACCCAGGCCTGCGATTGGCGGTCAACACCGCCTTCGCCAACGCCGGCAAAGCCTTGGCGGCATACCAACGCAAACTGCGCCCCGGCCGGGCGCGCTTTGACGATTATGCGGATGCGGTTGGCGCGGCTGGGCCAAACGCCGCGGCGCGGCAGGGGGAATTGCTCAGCCGCGACGAAATCGCCGGCCTCAAGCTGTTCATCGGCGAGGCGCAATGCGTCAACTGCCACAATGGGCCGCTGTTCACCAATCACGACTTCCACAACACCGGCATCCTCGCCCCGCCCGGGCGAATGCCATCGATGGGCCGCTTCGACGGCGTGCGCGAAGCGCGGGAAAACCCCTTCAATTGCCTCGGCGAGTTCAGCGACGCGGACGCCGGCCAATGCGCCGAGCTGCGCTTCGCCAAGGACGACAAGGAACTCGCCGGCGCCCACAAGACCCCGGGCTTGCGCAACGCCACCCGCACCGCGCCCTATATGCACACCGGCCGGATGGAGTCGCTGGCGGAGGTCCTGCGCCACTACAACGAGGCGCCGGTGGCCATGCTCGGCCACAACGAGGCCAAGCCGCTTGGCCTTTCGCGCCGGGAGCTGCGTGAGCTCGAGGCCTTCCTGCGCAGCCTCGAAGCACCGCCGGCCATCGCGCGGCAATGGCTTGAACCACCATAACCAAGGCCGCCGTTAACTTTTCTTATCGCCACCAAACAAAAACGATATTGGATTGCTTCGCCGATCTGCGCCAAGCTTGAGGCATCGTTAGCTGATCGGCCCAGCACAAGAATTCCGAAGGGTTGGCAGCACGCTAGCGAGAAAGTCTGGCACCAGAACCAGGCGGATCATTCCGATGGACCGGTATTGCGGGGAGCGGTTTCTGCTTGTGGGAGCCGCTCCCCGCGGCTTCTTCGGCGCGGGCGCCGGCACCGCCCGGCAGCGGCGTTTCCCACAAACAGGCGAAAGTGCGACAATGCGGCTCTGTCGCGCCTCCGGGAACGGACGCGAACCGGGCCGGACAGCCTGAACCATGCGAGTAACCCTGCGCCAGCTCCGCTATTTCAAGGCAGTCGTTGACAACGGCTCTTTCGCCCGTGCCGCGGAAAGCGTTTTCGTATCCCAGCCAGCGCTTTCGCTGCAGGTTCGCGAGTTGGAAACAACACTCGGCTGGCCGCTGTTCAAGCGCGACAGCCACGGCGTGGCGCTGACGGCGCTCGGCCGCGAAGTCCACACCCAGGCTTTGCGGGTGATCGACGAAGCCCTGCTGCTCGAAGCCTTGGGCAGGCGCTTCAACGAGGGGCCTTTTTCCATCGAGTTGGGAATCGTCTCAACCTTGGCGCCCTACCTCGTCGCCGGCTTGCAGGACGAACTCGGGAAAATCGAGGAGCGGATCGACTTCACCTTGCACGAGGCGACAAGCCGGCAATTGCTCGATCAATTGCTCGGCGGCCATATCGACGCCGCGGTGATTTCACTGCCGGTGGGCAAGTTGGAACTCACCGAGCGGGAGTTGTTCGAAGATCCGCTGCTGCTCGCCGGCAGCCCATCGAGGCTCGCCGCCTTCCGCAATCTCGCCGATGGCCCCAAGGCCGAAAATCTCGCCATGCTGGATCTCGGCCCCCTGCTCGTGCTGAGCGAGGGCCATTGCCTTGGCGAGCAGTTGCTCGGCGCCTGCGGCAAGAACACCCCGGAAGGGGTGCAACGGAACCTCGAATCGCTTGGCAGCCTCGCCCGGCTCGCCAACACCGGCGCCGGCCTGACCCTGATCCCCGCCACCGCGGCGGCGGCTGAACAGGCGGCATCGCCGGAGCTGGAATTCCTGCGGCTGGCGGACCCGGAACCAAAGCGCAAAATCGGCCTCGTTCACCGCGTGGCCTTCCAGGACCAACGCTGGATCAAAGGCCTCGGCGACGCCGCCGCCCGGGCCGGCAAACGCCTTATCAAACAATCCCGCCCATTGGTGAGCTGAGGGCCAGCACAGCTCAAGTCGCCGTCTGGCGGGCCGCCTAAGTCCTATCAGAAACTCCAATTGAATCTGGCGTAGATTCTGCGGCCGCGGGGGTCGAAGACCAAAGCGTCGTAATTGCCGGCGCTGACTTCGCGGTAGGGCAGGTCCTGATCGAGCAAGTCGAGCACGCCGACGGTGAACAGCGTGCTGCCCCAGGCCGGGTTGTCCCAGTCATGGCTGTAGCGGAACTGGGCATCCCAGGTCTGGTAGCTGTCGATCTTGCGGCGCAACAGGGAACGAACGAGGTCGTTTCCGGTTTCGTAGGCGGCATCGTAGGACAACTCCTGGTAGGAGCCGATATGCCGGTTGATCAAGGTCACGCCATATTGGTCGCGCTGCCAGGAGAAGGTGATGTTGCCCTTGTTGTCGGGCAGCGAGCGCACATGCAAGCCGTTGCCGGTGGTGCCCGCGGCATCGAAAATGCCGGTGTCCTGCAATCCCAGCTCCAGCCCCGGCACGTCGATCAGCTTGTACTGGCGCACGTGGGTGTAGTCGGTGCTGACACGGAACTCGCCGAGATCGTTGTCCCAGCTGTAGCCGATCTTGACATCGGCGCCGTCGGCTTCGATACGACCGGCATTGATCGCCCGCAAGGTCAGGGTGATCAGGTTGGCGCTTTCGCTCCGCGCGGACCGGCTGATGCCGATGCCCTGATCTCCCACCTCGTACAGCACGGGATTGACGACGCAGTTCAACCTTTCGTCTGAATCGCGGCCATGCATGGCCTCCAGCTCGTTGGGGTTGCAGGGCACATCCAGCCTGTCCGAATCAGCCGAAATGCTGTCGTTGAGGATATAGTTGTCCGGGTTGTCGCGCACCGCCAAAAAGCGCTCGATCTCCGGCTGCACCGCCGAGATGCCCGGTTCCGGCAGCACCCGGTCGGTAACCTCGAAGCGCCAGAAATCGGCCTGAACCGACAATCCCTCAAGCGCCCCGGAAGGCGTCCAGATAAAACCGGCCGAGTAGGTGTCGGCGTACTCGTTGCCGGCATTCGGCGCCGGCCCGCCGAGGGTGAAGGTCTGCTCGACCTCGCCGTTCTCCGGCGTCGGGTCGATGAGGCCGGCGCGCACCCGCTGGTTGGAAATCGGGTCGCGGAAGACGATGCTGCCCGCTTCGAGGCCCTCCTCGACGATGCCGATATTGGGGGCGCGGAAGGATTGCGAGAAGGAGCCGCGCAGCAGCAATTCATCGATCGGGCGCCAGCTCAGGGCGATTTTCGGCGACAGCTCGCTGCCGATATTGCCGCCGTAGTCTTCCCAGCGCAGGGCGATCTGCGACTCGACATTTTCCATGAACGGCAGCGACAACTCGCCAAACACCGCGGTGGTGGTGCGGATATTGTTGTAGTTGAAGATGCAGTTCGAGCATTCGTAGTTGTTGGAAACGTAATGGAACCGGTTGGGAACGCCGTTCCCGTCGTAGCCCAGAATCCGGTCCTGCAGGCCGGGATAATTCAGATCCGGCGCGATGGAATGCGCGGTGCGTTCGCGGTACTGGGCGCCGACCGCAATCGCCGCCTCGCCGCCGGCCATGTCGAACAGGCCGCCGCCGACCACCGCGTCGAATACCCGCAGCTTGTTGCGCTTGTCCGCCCGCAATACGGTCTGGTTCATCCACTCCGTCAGTTCCGGGCTGTTGGCGAGATTTGGATCGGTAAACTGGGTCAGGAATGGATTGTAGAACATACAGCCATCCTGCCCCTGATTATTGCTCGTCAAGCCCAAAGAAATGTTTTCCCTGGTGGTGAAAACATAGCCAGGGAAGAACGTCTGGGTCATCGGCCCGTAGTACGATGCCCAAGCGTTGTCGAACAATCCGGGGACTATCTCAACAGGGCCGGGCGCCCCGAGTAAAGACCCGAGAAAACCCGGAGCATTGCCAAAATCGAAATCGCGCACGCCATTCGGCGTGCAGTTTGGCCCGCCAAGGCCCAAGGCGGCGAGTTCGGTTCGCTCGCGATTGAACACCTGATACGACTGCTCGTTGCTCGTGCTCGACCAGGACAGGCCGACATCGTAGTTCCAGTCGCGGTCGATGAACTGGAAATCTCCGCGCAGGCCAGTTTGAATCAGATCGGCCGAGGTGTTGGTGAAATTGGAACGCTGCCCGTTTCTGGGGATATTGTCGCGCGGATTGGCCCAAATCATGGTATTGATTCCGCCGTTTTCCAACGCCAGCGGGTTATTCGGCATGTCCGCCATGGTGGGTCGTTCCAAGCCTATCGCCGGCGCGAAATAACCCAACTCCAGGTATTGGCCGGTCGCATTTCCGGCAAGAGCAGGATTTATCGCGGCTAAAAAATTGCGGTTGAATGATCCCGGAGGCGCGAGAAAAACCGTCGGTCCGCGGGTTGTGCTTGACCCACCCGTATTGTTCAAGCCGCTACCCTCCAGCGTGACCTGATTTTCCGAATGAGAGGCGAACAGGTAAAACTCCGCAGACTCGCTGAAAGTATGGTCAAAAGAGAGCGCGATACTGCTGCGCTCGGTTTTGTTTTCGAGGAAGCGGAAGCGGGCGGTATCTTCCCGGCACGCCCCTCCCCGTTCACCGCGCTGCTCGCGCAAGGTGCCCAACTGGAACGGGATGCCTGTGGCTCCATTCAATGTCTCGCAGAGCGGATCGCTGTAAATCACCGTATCTTCACCGCCTTGGGAAACGTTGTACGCGGTAATGTCCTGGTTGACGTAAGCGGGATTCACTCTCGCGCCGAAAAAGGGCGAAGCTACCGCGCCACCAATCGAGGACACAGTGCCCAAAAACTCCGAGTTCTCATCAATATGGTTGCCATACAGCACATTCAGCGGATCGCGCTCGAAGACTTCGCCGGAGATGACGAAATGCGTGTCGCCGTCGTCGCTCGCCCAGCCCCAGATCGCGCTGAGGGTCTGGTCGAATGCGTCGCCGGCGGATTCCACACCCTGGATATCGCCGTAGATTTCGATGCCCTCGAACTCGGTGCGCATGATGATGTTGACCACGCCGGCCACCGCGTCGGCGCCATACAACGCCGAGCCGCCGTCGGTCAGCACTTCGAGCCGGTCGGTCATCACGATGGGGATGGCGTTGATGTTGACGAACTCACCGCCGGTGGTGGTTTCGCCGGCGTGTGGCGCCATGCGTTTGCCATTGATCAGGGTCAGGGTGGAGTTCTCGCCGAGGTTGCGCAGGTTGACCACCGCGGTGCCCTCGGTTTGCGAGCGCTCGCCCGAACCCTGGTTGGTGAAGGAGCCGGAATTCACCTCGAGATTCTTGACCACATCCCAGATCACCGCCGCGCCTTGCGCCTCGATGCTGTTGCGGTCGATCAACTGCACCGGCGAGGGCGCGTCGAGCGGGGTGCCGCGGATGAAAGAGCCGGTGACGACGACTTCTTCAATCTCGTCGTCCTGGGCGGCGACTGGCATGGCCAAGCCGGCGAAAACCGCCAGCGTGAGCGTTTTGCGGGCACACGGAAACTTGTTTTGCATCGTTGCTCTCCCCTCGTGTATGACTAATTCTGAGGTTTTGTAATTCCGCCCCGGTTCTTTGGCGACCGGGCGATTTCGGGCTAGTCTACTTATTTTTCCCACAGATAAAAGTGGTTAATTGCAACATCTGTTGACTCTTCTGTTGAATCTTCACCTAGGTGTTACTATTTTTCCCATGCCAATCACGCTTGGCGCAGCGCTTGCCAGCCCTCATTATCTCCGTTAGAATCCCACGCATATCACGATTCTTATGAAATCCTGGACCCGCCATGGAAACGAAACCATTCTTCTGGGCAACACTCGACGCAGACGATCTTGCGCGCCTGCCTTCCCGCGTCTTGCCTTCCGAGCTGAATGAACCGCCGGGGGCTTACGCGCGGCATACCGGCACCGAGTGGATTCTGTTGCGCGCCCCCGCCGGGCCCATGCGCAGCCTGATCGAAAAACTGAACCGGCTGCACGGGATGTTCCCGCAGGGGCTCGCCGATTCAAGCCGCGAGCGGTTTCTCGACCGGGCGCTGGAATTGCTGCTCGCCGCCGAAGATGGGCCCCAGGGCGATCTCGCCGTGGAAAACTTGGAATTGCGCGGGCGCTACGTGAAAGAGACGCCCATGCTGAACTCGGCGCAGATCCATGGTTTGTCCGAGTCGCGCTCCAAGAACAAAAGCGTGCCGGCATCGCGCTGGCGCGCGGAAGGCAAAATTTTCGCGGTGCGAATGGGCGGCCGGGATTTGTATCCAGCATTCCAGTTCGAGGGTGGCGCGCCGCGGCCGGCGGTCAAGCGCATTCTCGACGCATTGCCGGATGACTTGTCCCCTTGGCAGATCGCGCTCTGGTTCTCCTCGGCCAATGGCTGGCTTGATGGCGGCAGGCCCCGGGACTGCCTGCAAGACGCGGAGGCGGTCGTAAGCGCCGCGAGCCAGTTGGCGAATCCCGCTATTGGGTAGCCTAGGAGCGCCGTGACAACCGTTCCCCCGCCACCTGACAAGCTGACGGAACCAAACCTGATTCTGGTTCCGGCCAAAACGGTTTTGCACCGGGTTCACGCCCGCACCTATCCCGGCAATGCGTTCAATCCCTGCCGGGGCGGCCCAACCCGCTTCGCGCCGACCCGGGACAGGAACGGCCGCTGTGTCCCCTCGCTCTGCGCCGGCGGCACCGTGGAATCGGCAATCTTTGAGACCGTGTTCCACGACATCCCATTGACCGCGGACAGCAAGACCGTCCCCGCATCCGCGCTTGCATTCCGCCTGCACAGCACTTTGCTGCTGCAAACCGATTTGCGATTGGCCAGCCTGCGGACGCCGGACCTGGCCAAATGGCGCCTCGGCCGCGAACAACTGATTGGCAGCCATGCCGCGCTGTACGCGCGCACAGCCCAATGGGCGGAAGCCATTCACCAGCGCTTCGCGGATGTCCAAGGGCTGATATGGACTTCCAATCTATGCGACCCGGATGATGCGCTGCTGCTGTTCGGCGACCGGGTGGGCGAGGCGGCTGTCGAAGTCGTGGCGGCGCGCAAGGGGATTGACGCTTCCTTTCTGGAAGACGCGCGCAAAGCCGGATGGCGCGCGGGAATCCGCATCAGCTTATAGTTTTCCGCGCTTGCGCGGTCGCCACGACCGACCGAAGACGCCCCGGCTTACTGCGCCACCAGCACCTGCCGGCCTTCGACCTTGCCGGCCTTCAGATCCGCCAGCGCCGCAGTCGCCTCATTGAGTGGGCGTTCGGTGATGCGGATCGGGTCGATTTTGCCGGCGCGGACGAGTTTCATCAGTTCGGCGAAATCCGCAAGCGTGCCAACATAACTGCCCTGGATGATCCGCGCGTTCATGGGGAAAAAAGGAATCGGCATATTGAGGGCGCCGCCGTAGAGGCCAACGACAACGAGTGCGCCGCCCTTGCGCAGGCAGGCGAGGCCAAAATTGACACTGGCCTCGTTGCCGACAAAATCGAGCGCCGCGAGCGCCCCGCCAGCGCCACAGGCCTTGCGGATGGCTTTGGCCATTTGCGGGTCCCCCGAATTGTAGGTGCGCGCGACCCCGAGCCTCCGCGCCGCTTCGAGCTTGGCCTCATCGATATCGACCACGATGGGGTCAATCCCGAACGCCGCGCGGGCAATCTGAATCGCCATCATGCCCACACCGCCGGCGCCGATAATGACGACTTCATCACCCGGCGCGATTTCGCCGACCTTCTTCAGAGCGCCGTAGGCGGTCAAACCGGAACAGGCGTAAGTCGCCGCGAGCGAACCGGGAACCTCCCCGCAATCGAACAAATAGCGAGGATGGGGCGCCAGCACATGGTCGGCGAAACCGCCGGGGGCGACAATGCCAAGCGCCCGGCCCGGCATGCAAAGCTGCTCCTCGCCGCGCCGGCAAGCCGGACACTCGCCACAGCCAATCCAAGGGAACACCACCCGGCGCTCGCCAACCGCCACGCCATGGTCTCCAGCGTCCGGCCCAAGCGCGAGAACCTCGCCATAAATCTCATGCCCAAGCACCTGCCCCGGCCGGCCCACCTCAAGCTGCTTCCCATGCCCAAGCTCAAACACCCCGTCATGCAGATGAATATCAGAGTGGCAAACCCCGCAGGCCAGCATCTTCAACAACACCTCCGACCCCCGCGGCGAAGGCGTCTCCCCCGCCACCTCAACCAACGGCGCCCCCGGACTCGTCGTCTCCCAAGAAATCATCTCAGCCTCTCAATTCAAACAGTGGTTTTTTCGTGCTGCTGTTCTCGTATTCTCGCTATGCTCAAACATGGGATGGCCCCGGGTCTGCACAGTCGTAAGTCGCAGTCTGGCGGGCTGCGTTCAACGGGCTACCCAGCTTCGGGAGCCATCAAAGCAAGGAGTCGTGAGCGGGAGGGCCTGCGTGCGTCGTTGAGCCGGAGCGTGCCATGGATGGCCCAAAGCTACGGCGAACCGATTCGAACCTCGCCATGGATGGCGAGGTGAGATTAAGCGCGCAGGCCCTCCCGCTCGCGACTCCGAATCGAAGCCAACAAATCAAACCCGCCCCCGATCCCACTCCGCAAAACTGCCCCCACTTTCCGCCAATTCCCGCAACAACTCCGCCGGCGCCCAGTTCTTCCCACCATGCTGCTCCTGAAACCCGCAAATCCGCTCGTAAACCTCCTTCAAGCCCACCTGATCCGCGTAACACATCGGCCCGCCCTTCGCCGCCGGAAAAGCGTAGCCGAAAACATACACCACATCGATATCGGAGGCGCGCTGGGCGATTCCCTCCTTGAGGATTTTCGCGCCCTCGTTCACCAGCGGATACAGGCAGCGGGCGATGATCTCGTCCGCGTCGATTTCCCGCCGCTCGATGCCGAACTTCTCCGCCTCCTCGCGGATCATCGCCTCGACTTCCGGGTCGGGAATGCGCTTGCGGGTTTCGCTGTCGTAGCGGTAGAAGCCCGCCCCGGTCTTCTGGCCGTGGCGGCCCGACTCAACCAAGCGCGTGCTCACCGCGTACGGCCGCGGATCGTCGCCGGCGGTGCCCCGGGACTGCCTTGCCTTGTAGCCCACATCAAGCCCGGCGAGATCGCCCATCGCCACCGGCCCCATGGCCATGCCGAATCGCTCGAGCGTCGAATCCACCTGCTGCGGCGTGCAGCCTTCAAGCAGCAGCAACTGCGCCTCGCGGCCATAGCCGCCGAGCATGCGGTTGCCGATGAAGCCATAGCACACCCCCGAAAGCGCGCAAACCTTGCCGATGCGCTTGCCGAGCTTCATCACCGTGGCGAGCGCATCGTCGGCGGTTTTTTCGCCGCGGACAACCTCAAGCAGGCGCATGACGTTCGCCGGGCTGAAGAAGTGGGTACCAAGCACGTCTTCCGGGCGGGAAGTGGCCGCGGCGATGGCATCCACATCCTGGTAGGAAGTGTTGGTGGCGAGAATCGCCTCCGGCTTGCAGGTGGCATCGAGCTTGGCGAAGATTTCCTTCTTCAGTTCGAGGTTCTCGAACACCGCCTCGATCACAATGTCGGCATCGGCGATTTCGGCATAGTCGGTGGTGCCGGCGATCAGGCCCATGCGGCGCTTGACATCGTCCTCGCCCAGCTTGCCGCGCTTGACGGTGATGCCGTAGTTCTTGCGGATGATTTTCATGCCGCGGTCGAGTGCGCCGTCGCTGATTTCGAGCAGCGTCACCGGAATCCCCGCATTGGCGAAGCACATGGCGATGCCGCCGCCCATGGTGCCGCCGCCGATGATCGCCGCCTTGCCGATTTCGCGCTCCGGGGTGTTTTTGGGCAGGCCCTTGATCTTCGCCGCCTGCCGCTCGGCGAAAAAGATATGGCGCATGGCGGCGGATTCCGGCGAGGTGACGAGCTCCCGGAACAGTTCGCGCTCGCGCTCGAGCGCCTGGTCGATTGGCAATTCGACCGCGGCTTCGAGGCAACTGACGATGCGGTCCGGGGCGATCTGGCCCCGCGCCCGGGCGTTCACCCGCTTGCGGGCCTGCTCGAAAAAGCCCGGCTCGATGGTTGCCGGGTCGATCACGATGTCGCGGATACGCTTGAGCGGCGCGCCGGATTCGACGAGTTCCCGGGCATAGCGGATCGCGCCTTCGAGCAGATCGCCTTCGATGATCTCGTTGACGAGGCCCATGTCGTGGGCCTTGCCCGCGGCAACCGGATTGCCCGAGGTGATGATGTCCAAAGCGGCTTTGACGCCGGCGATGCGCGGCAGGCGCTGGGTTCCGCCGGCGCCGGGAAGCAGGCCGAGCTTGACCTCGGGCAGGCCGACTTTGGCGCTGGCGATGGCGCAGCGGTAATGGCAGGCGAGCGCAACCTCGAAGCCGCCGCCGAGGGCGGTGCCGTGGATCGCCGCGATCACCGGCTTGCTTGAGTTTTCGAGGGCGCCGAGCACTGTCGGCAAATGGGGTTCCCTGGGGGGCTTGCCGAATTCGGTGATGTCGGCGCCGGCGATGAAGGTGCGGCCTTGGCAGTGCAGCACAATGGCTTCGGAATCATCCCGCTGCGCCTGGCGGACCGCATCGAGAATCCCCTCGCGCACCGGCTGGGACAGGGCATTCACGGGCGGGCTGTTGACACTGATGACACCGACCCGGTCTTGAATCGAGTAACTGACTGCCTGGGACATATTGGCTCCTGGGAAATTGGTGGCCTTGGGGCGAGGATTTGCGAAGGATTGAAACGCACCCGCGCTGGACAGCGCGAAATAGTATCACAGGGCTGGGAGCAGTAAGTGACGCTGCTCTTTGTTCAGGTCCGGCGCACACGGGCGGGGTGGGGTTTTGCGCTTAATCTCACCCGGACATCCTGTCCGGGTTCGAATCGGTTCGTCGTCGCTTAACACGTCCCTGTGACGCTCCTCCTCAACGACGCGCAAAACTCCACCCCGCCCATATGCGCCTACGTGCAAGATTCAAGTCGCGGAATCTCCTTGGGCTGTGTTAAGTTTGCCCGTCAGCTCGCGAGGTGCACCCATGATCAGAGACCAGGAAACGCTCGGCCAGTTGCTTGCCTTGATCGAGCGCTTTGTGCGCGAGCGGCTCGTGCCGGCTGAGGAGCGGCTTGCCGAGGACGAGCGGGTGCCGGAGGAAATCGTCGCCGAAATGAAGCAGCTCGGCCTGTTCGGTTTGACGATCCCGGAAGAGTACGGCGGCCTCGGCTTGACCATGGAGGAGGAAATCCTCATCGCCATCGAACTCGGCAAGACCTCGCCGGCGTTCCGCTCGCTGATCGGCACCAACAATGGCATCGGCTCGGCGGCGATCGTGTTCAACGGAACCGAAGAGCAAAAGCGGAAATACTTGCCAAAATACGCCAGCGGCGAGTGGATCGGCTGTTTCTGCCTGACCGAACCCGAAGCCGGCTCCGACGCCGCCTCGCTGCGCACCACCGCGACCCGCGACGGCGACCGCTACCTGCTCAACGGCACCAAGCGCTACATCACCAACGCGCCAATGGCCCAGACCTTCAATGTCATGGCCCGCACCGACCCGGATATCCAAGGCGCCAGGGGCATCTCCTCGTTCATCGTCGAGCGCGGCGCGCCGGGGCTGTCCCTTGGCGCGGTGGACCGGAAGATGGGGCAGGCGGGCTCGCTCACCTGCGATGTGATCTTCGAGGATTGCCCGGTGCCGGCGGCCAACATCATCGGCGGTGAAGGCGAGGGCTTCATCACCGCGATGAAGGTGCTCGACCGCGGCCGGCTGCACATTTCCGGCGTTGCCGTCGGCATCGCCGAGCGCCTCATCGCCGACGCCCTCGCCTACGCCATGCAGCGCCGGCAGTTCGGCAAACCCCTCGCCGAGCAGCAGCTCATTCAAGCGATGCTCGCCGATTCCCGCACCGAGGCCTACGCCGCGCGCTGCATGGTGCTCGAAACCGCGCGCAAGCGCGACGCCAGCGAAAACGTCACCCTCGAATCCTCGGCCTGCAAGCTGTTCTGCGCCGAAATGGTCGGCAAAGTCGCCGACCGCGCCGTGCAAATCCACGGCGGCGCCGGCTACATGGCCGAATACGCAGTCGAACGCTTCTACCGCGACGTCCGCCTGCTGCGCCTCTACGAAGGCACCAGCCAAATCCAGCAACTCGTCATCGCCAGAAACATGATGCGGAATGCTTGAGTTTGTGAATGCGAATGAATATCGAAATTGACCAAAAACTGCTTAACCAAGCGAAGTTGCGAAGCGGTATCAAGGCAACAGATGCAGTGGTTCAACAAGCACTGCTTGAATTTATAGACAGCCGAAAGCCTCCTGATTTGCGCGACTTTCGGGGCAGCAATCTGCTTGAGGAGCAATACGACCACAAGGCAGCGCGGTGAAGCTGGCGCAGCACAGATTTTCTGTGAACACATAGCAGGGCTAGAATCTATTGGCCTGCGACGATTCGGAGGGGGTAAGTCGATGTACAACAAGATTCTGGTCGCGGTGGATTTGTCGGATGATTCGCACAAGGTGATCGCCACCGCGGTGCGGCTTGCCGGGGATGCGTCGAGGCTCTATCTCGTTCATGTGGTCGAGCCGGTGGCGGCGGCCTACAGCATGGATTGGTACGCGGTCAATATCAACGAACTGCACACGGAAGCCATCGCGTTCGCCAGCGAGCGGCTGAAAACCATCGCCAGGGAAGAGGGCCTGCCCGAGGGCCAGGCCTACACCCTGCCCGGCCCGCCCGCCGCCGAGGTTCCCAACCTCGCCCGGGAAATCGGCGCCGACGCCATCGTCATCGGCAGCCACGGCCACTCCGGCTGGAAAGCCGTGATGATCGGCTCCACCGCCATGAAACTCCTCCACCACGCCACCTGCGACGTGCTGACGGTACATGTTGGCGGGGATTGAAACGTTTCCCTAATCCCGCAGCAGGTTGCCGGGTGAGTACTGGTCGGTTAGCACGCGGCGGCTCATGTCCCAGTCTACGCGGGTGGACATGCGGGCTGGGTATTCGAGGAGGGGGATGCTGTATTTTTCGAGTT
>JAPOTO010000038.1 GCA_026709135.1 Gammaproteobacteria bacterium
GCCAATATTCGCCTCAATCGATCAGCCAAGGGCGCGGCGATATCGAATTTTCGCTATCGCGAATTCCTACGGCGCAGGCTCCTAGCGGCCCCCGCGGCCGCCGCGCCGCCGGCGGCGTTTGGGGCGGGCGGACATTTGTTCGAGCATCCGGGTTTGTTCGGCTTCGGCGACTTGCTGGAAAGTCGTCCACCACTGCCCCATGCCGCCGGTGTCCTCGCCGCTTTCCTCGCGCAGCAGGAGGAAATCGTAGCCGGCGCGGAAGCGGTGGTGGTCGAAGCAGTAGCGCAGGCTGCGGCGGTCCCGGCGCTCGAGGCGGAGCTGCAATTCCCAGATTTCCTGGGCGACCAGGCTGATCCGGCGCGGGATCGTCGTGAGCTGTGATTGTTCCAGCACGGTTTGTTCGCCACGCTCGCGCAGTTGCATCAGGTTCGGCGGGCCGTCCAGGGCTTGCAGCCTTTGCCGCAAGGGTGGCCAGAGCAGGGCGGCGAGCAGAAAGCCCGGAGTGACGCGCAGGCCCTCGGCGATGCGCCGGTCGCTGTTGCGCAGGGCGAGCGGGACCAGCTTTTCTGCGGGGGCTTGTTTTTGTTCCGGGGCTTCTGTCATTGCTTCTTCCGCTGCCGGCGCCGGGTCTGCGTATGGGTGGCAGAACAGCACCCGGTCGAGGCCGTGCGCCCGCAGCAGCCGGAAGGTCTCCTCGGCGTGGCCGCCGCAGAGCAGCTTGAGCAGTTCGTCGAACAGCCTTGCCGATGAGGCCGACTCGACCAATTCGCCGAGTTCGCGCAGCGGCTGTTCGCTGGCGCTGTCGAGGGTGAAGCCGAGCTTGGCGGCGAAGCGCACCGCGCGCAGCATCCGCACCGGGTCTTCGCGGTAGCGCCCGGCGGCGTCGCCGATGACGCGCAGGCGGCGTTCGCGCAGGTCGGCGAGGCCATTGTGGAAATCGAGCAGTTTGAAGCCGTCGGTGGTGTAGTACAGCGCGTTGACCGTGAAGTCGCGGCGGGCGGCGTCCTCGTCGATGTTGCCGTAGACATTGTCGATCAGCGTCATGCCAGTATGCGAATGGGCGGAATCAAGCTGCCGGGACTGCTCCCGGGTTGGCGCCTCGCGGAGCCGGTTCTCCTGCTCGTGGTGGCCGCGGAAGGTGGTGACTTCGATGATTTCACGGCCGAAGCGGACATGGACGATGCGGAAGCGCCGGCCGATGATCCGCGAGCGGCGGAAAACCCGCCGCACGTCCTCGGGATGGGCGTCGGTGGCGACATCGAAGTCCTTGGGGTGCAGGCCGAGCAGCAGGTCGCGCACGCATCCCCCCACCAGGAACGCGGCGAAGCCCGCGTTTTGCAGGCCGTACACCACCCGCAGCGCCGCTTCGGAGATGTCCTTGCGGGAGATACCGTGTTCTTCGCGGGGAATGACGGTCGCCTTATCGAGCCCCGGCAGCGAGTTGGCGCGGCTCATCTCAGGCGGGTGATCTCTTTTTGCGCGGGATGCCGAGGCGCTGGCGGCGCTCCCACAGGCATTTGCGGCTGATGCCGAGCTTTTTGGCGAGTTCGGTTTCGGTCATCGTGTCCTGGTGCTCGAGCACGAAATGCTGGAAGTAATCCTCGAGCGACAACTCCGGGCCCGCCGCGCCGGCATCATTGCCGCCGTCGCCATTGGCGGATTCCTTGGGGCCGTGTTCCTTGAATATCTTCTCCAGCGTCGCGAGCAATTCGCCGTGATCGAAGGGTTTGGCGATGTAGTCCACCGCGCCGAGCTTCATCGCGTTGATGGCCGAGCGGATGCTCGAATAGCTCGTCATGATCAAAACCGGCGCCGAGGAAAGCCCGATCAAATCGGTGCCGGGGGCGCCGGGGAGCTTGAGATCGCTGATGATCGCGTCGAAGCGGTTGACGTTGAAGCGGTCGAGCGATTCGCGCACCGAAGCCGCCTCGCTTACGCGGTAGCTGTGCCTTTCGAGCAGGCGTTTGAGGGCGCCGCGGATAACGGTCTCGTCCTCAACGACCAGAACTTCGCGTTCCGCGCCCATGCTGGAATCTCGCTGCCGCCGGTGTCCGGGTTTGCGGGGAAGCTCCGGGATACTTGTGTTTATGAGTTCAGTGGCCCGCCGGGCCATTGAATTCGGCGGAACTTCCGGGTGCCGCGGGGAATCGCAGAACGACGCGGGTGCCGCGGCCCTGCTCCCGATCAATGGGGCTGATTATAGCAATATCGCCCTTGAAGTCTTCCACGGTGCCATACACCAGCGAAAGGCCGAGGCCGGTGCCGGCGCCGGGCTCCTTGGTGGTGAAGAAGGGCTCGAAGATGTGTTCCCGGATCGCCGGTGGAATGCCGCCGCCGTGGTCTTCCACGGCAAGCTCCACGCCGTTGTTGGTCCGCCCGCAGCGCAGCCGCACCAGGTTGCCGGGGCCGCTGGCGTCCCTGGCGTTGCTGAGCAGGTTCACCAGCGCCTGGAGCAGGCGCTGGGAATCGCCGTGGATCACGGCATCCCGGTCGCCTTCGAGGACGATTTCCACCTCTGCGGCCTGCTTGTCGAGCGAAATCAGCGTGGCGGCCTGCTCCATGCACTCGTAGGCGTTCACCGCCTCGAATTCGCCGCCGGCGCCGCGCTCGCCAAAGTGGGCGAAATTCATCAGCGATTGCAAAATGCGCGAGGTGCGGTCGGTCTGTTCGATGATCTGCTTGGCCAGCTCGCGCAATTCCCCGTCCGGGTATTCGTCGCGGATCGTCTGGGCGAGGCAGGCGATGCCGGTGACTGGATTGCCGATCTCGTGGGCGACGCCGGCGGCGAGCTGGCCGATCGACGCCAGCCGGGCGCTGTGGGCGAGGCCGGCTTCGAGGTCGGCGGTTTCGGTGATGTCCTCGATGAGGACGATGGTTCCCTCCTGCGGCGCGCCGGCCTCGAGTGATTCGTCAACGGCCGCTTGGTGCAGGTTGACGGTGCGCCACTTGCCACCGAGCTCGAAGCGCGTCTTGGGCGCGTGGCCGGCCTGGCCGGCGATGAAGTCGCCGAGCAGTCCGCGCCAGGGTGGGGCGAGTTCCGCCATGGGCAGGCCGATGGCTTCGCTGGTTTCGATTCCGGTCAACTCGACCATCGCGCGGTTCCACATGACGATTTGCCGGTCGGTGTTGATTGAACAAACACCAAGCGGCAACTGGCGCAGAATCTCCCGGTGGTAGCGCCGCAGGCTGTCGAGTTCGGCCGCGAGCCCAGTCAGCTTGCTGGTGAAATTGTCGATTCGGTGCTCGGTGCCGGGCACATCTGCCCGGCGCTGGTCCGGGGCCGGGTGGCGGTAGGGGAGATGGCTGTCCAGCAGCTCTTGGGCCATGCTCGGGCCCATCAGCCCGGAAAGGTTGCCTTGGAGGGTAAGGCGCAGCAGCCGCAAGGCGAAGGGCCGGCGCTCATCGATTCCGAAGCCGGCATCCCCGAGTGCGCGCCGCACCTCCCGGTCGGCGACCTCCGCGCCAAGCGGCCCGCCGAGGGCGGCGATGAACTCGGCTGGCGACTTCGCCACCAGCCCGCCCCTCGCGCCGCGCTTGACCGAATCCACCGAGCAGATGACGGCGGCGTGGTTTTCCGCGTCGCTGGTTTTGCCCAGCAGCGAAACCAGGCCGAACAGCGCGGTGTTGACCAGCAGCGACAGCGCCACCGCTTCGCTCCAAGGCACCGATTCCAGCGTCAGCGGGCCGGATTCCAAAAATCCGGGCAAGCCGATATGCCAGGCCCAGATCGCCACGCCGCCCGCCAGCCCCGCGAAAAATCCCCGGGCGCTGCCCCGCCGCCAGTAGAGGATGGAGAGCGTTGCGGGCAGGAATTGCACAACGGCGGTGAGCGCCAGGATCGAGAGGTATTCGAGGCTGAACCGGGTATCCGGGACCAACTGGACAACGAAGCCCGCCCAGATCACCACCGCGATCAGCACCCGGCGCCGGCGCAGCACCCAGTCGTGGATGTCGTCGCCGGCCCGGGGCTGCCGCAGGGGCAGGAGCAGATAATTCAGCGCCATGTTGGCGAGCGCCAGGCTGATGACGATGATCAGCCCGCTGGCGGCGGAAAGCCCGCCGAGGTAGGCCAGCAGGCTGAGCAATGGCGCGTCCCAGGCGTGGCCGATCACCACCGGGAAGTATTCCACCGGAACATCGCGCCCGGAGGCCAGCCCCGCCCAGAGAATGGGCAGCACCGGCAGGCTGATGAGCAGGAAGTACAGCGGCAGGCACCAGCTCGCGAAACGCAGCGAGCCCGCGCTGCGGTTCGGGTTGAAGGTGGCGTGGAACATGTGCGGCATGGCGACGGCGGCGGCGAAGAACAGCAGCGCGAGCACATGCAGCGAGGCTGCGGAACCCCGGGCATCGCCGGGGCCGGTCAATTCGGGCCGCGCGCGCAGCCACTGCTCCATGGCCTCGAGACCGCCGAAACCCGCCCACACCGCGAACGCGCCGACCGCGAGCAGCGCGGCGAGCTTGACCAGCGACTCGAAGGCGATGGCCATTACCAAGCCGTTGTTGTGGTTTTTTCCGGCCTGGCGGGAGGTGCCGAACATCAGCGCGAACAAGGTGATCACCAGGCAGAACACCACCGCCACGCCCAGTGGCGGCGCCTGGGGGGACAATATCAGCGCGGTTGCCGCAACGGCGCGAATCTGCAGCGCGATCAGCGGCGCCGCCGCGACCAGGGTGAGCAGCGTCACCAGGGTGCCAGCCGGGCGCGAGTGGTAGCGGAAGGCGATCAGGTCGGCCAGTGAGCCGAGCTGGTAGGTTCTGGAGATCGCCAGCAGCGGCCGCAGCAGCAGCGGCGCGAACAGGAAGGCCAGCGAAATGCCAAGGTGCCCGGCGAGATAGCCATAGCCTTGGCGCATGGCGATGCCCACCGAAGTGTAATAGGCCCAAACCCCGGCGAAGACGCCGAGCGACAAGGTGTAGACGAGGGGGTGTTGAACCAGCCGTTCGGGAATCCAGCGGCGGTCGGTGGCCCAGGCGATGCCGAAGAGCAGAAGCAGGTAGCCGCAGCTCAGCAGGGCCAGGGTGGCGAGTTCAAAGTTCATCGCCGTCGTGTTCGCGGCTGATCAGGGCCGCCGCGGCGATGGCCGCCAAGGCCACCAGATGGGGCCGGTACCAAGCGCCGCCAGCCGCGGTCATCCAATCGGCGCTGAGCAGGAACAGCAGATACAGCGCGGCCACAAGGAACAGCAGGGAGCGGGAAAGGTACAAGCGCGGATCACTCCGGAATGCCGTGCCGGGCTGGAATCCGCAGTATATCCCAGTTGGCGATGGCCCAATCGAGAACCTCGGCCGGGCCGGAAAGCTCCGCCGGTGGCTGGTGTTCGAGATGGGACAGCGCCCGCCGCAGCAAGGCTTCCGGCTGGCTGGCATCGACTGGCGCGGCGAAGTGCTGCTTGCTCAGCTTTTGCCCCCGCTCGTTCAGCAGCACGGGAAAATGGGCGTATGCCGGCCGCGGATAGCCAAGCAGCGATTGCAGGTACAACTGCCGCGGCGTGGAATCGAGCAGGTCGGTGCCGCGCACGATCTGGTTCACGCCCTGGAAGGCGTCGTCCACCACAACGGCGAGCTGATAGGCGAACAAACCATCGCGGCGGCGGATGACGAAATCGCCGACCTCGCTTTCCAGATCCTGCTCGAAGCGGCCCTGGACGCGGTCGTCGAGGCCGAATGTGCCGGGCGCGGTGCGCAGCCGGATGGCGCTGCTGCCGCGCGGGGGGTCGCGCCGCCCGCGGCAGCGGCCATCGTAAACCGAACCCATGGCGCGGACCTCGGCCCGGCTGCAATCGCAGTCGTAACACAGCGCCCGCCCGCGCAGCTCCGCCAGAATCTCCCCGTAGGCGGCGATTCGCGCGCTTTGGCGCAGCACCGCGCCATCCCATTCCAGCCCAAGCGCTTCGAGTTGCCGCAGAATCGCGTCGGCGGCGCCGGGCGCCTCCCGCGGCGGGTCCAGGTCTTCGATCCGCAACAGCCAGTCGCCTCCCGCGGCGCGGGCATCGAGAAAGCTGGCCAAGGCCGCCACCAGCGAGCCAAGATGGAGCGGGCCGGTGGGCGAGGGCGCGAAGCGCCCCACATAAGAAAGAGACGCGAAGCGCCCCACATAAGGAGAAGACGCGAAGCGCCCCACATAAGGAGAAGACGCGAAGCGCCCCACATAAGGAGAAGACGCGAAGCGCTCCATATGGGAATCGGACGCCAAGCGCCCGGGGTTTTGATCCAGCGGTTTGGATGGCGCGGTCAAATGCCGAATTGTTTTTCCCTGATTTCGTCCAGGGTTTTGCAGTCGATGCATTTGTCGGCGGTGGGCCGGGCTTCGAGGCGGCGGATGCCGATCTCGATGCCGCAGGTTTCGCAGTAGCCGTAATCGTCCTGGGCGATGGCCTCGATGGTGTTGTCGATCTTGCGGATCAGCTTGCGCTCGCGGTCCCGGGTGCGCAGTTCAAGGCTGAATTCCTCTTCCTGGGTCGCCCGGTCCGCCGGGTCGGGATAATTGGCCGCCTCGTCCTGCATATGGTGGACGGTGCGGTCGACCTCCTCCATCAACTGGTTGCGCCAGCCGAGCAGAATGCCGCGGAAATGCGCGCGCTGCTTCTCGTTCATATATTCCTCTCCGGGTTCCGGCTGGTAGGGAGAGAAACTCTTCAGCACTGGCTGGGAATGCAAGCTCGCACTGTCCGACATCGTGGGGCCCTCGCAAGAAGCAGGCTAACCTACCAGAATCGATTTATGGACGCCAGAGGAATTATAATGCGCCCGCGTTTCTCAATATGCTGGAACACGGCGATCTTCAAAATCAACAAGGACAGGACTGGATAGGATGAACGAGATAAGCGAGACAATCAGCGAGGCCAGCATCGAGACTGGCAACGAGACCGGAACACCCGCAGAATGCGCGTTGCGGGCGCGGGGCGTCAACCCGTTCCGGGTGCTGACCGTGCTCGACCGCGCCGCCGAGCTTGAGCGGGCGGGCCGCAAGATCGTGCACATGGGGGCCGGCGAGCCCGACTTCGCCACTTGCGCGCCAATCCGCGAGGCGGCCAAGCGCGCCCTCGACGCGGGCATCACCCAATATACCCAAGCGCCGGGCATCCCGGAATTGCGCGACGCGCTCGTCGGCCATTACCGGCAGCGGCACGGCCTCGAACTGCCCAGGGAGCGCATTCTGATCACTCTCGGCGCCAGCGGCGGGCTCGCGATTCTGTCGCATCTGCTGTTGCGGGCCGGGGCCGGCGTGCTGCTCACCGATCCGTCGTACCCCTGCTACCGCAATCTCGCGCGGCTCGCCGGAGCGGAGCCGCAACTCATGCCAGTGGGGGTGGAAGAGAATTTCCTGCCCTCAATCGAGCTGCTCGAAAAGCACCGGCGGGATCACACCGCGGGCCTGTGGCTGGCTTCGCCGGGCAATCCCACCGGCGCGGTCATCTCCCGGCCGCACCTGCGGGCGATCAGCGATTGGGCCGACGCCAACGGGGCGCATCTGCTGCTCGACGAGACCTACCACGGCCTGCATTTCACCGACGACATGCCCAGCATTCTGGAATTGAATCCCCGGGCGTTCGTGGTCAACAGTTTTTCCAAATACTTCGGCATGACCGGCTGGCGGCTGGGCTGGATTGTCGTGCCCGAGGAGCAGGTCGAAGCCGCCAACATCCTCGCCCAGAATCTGTTCATCTCGCCCTCGAGCTTCGCCCAGCACGCGGCGCTCGCCGCTTTCACCCCGGCGGCGCGGGAGATAT
Organism: Gammaproteobacteria bacterium; assembly: GCA_026709135.1. GTDB lineage: Bacteria > Pseudomonadota > Gammaproteobacteria > Pseudomonadales > Pseudohongiellaceae > UBA9145. Next base: position 7,731 of record JAPOTO010000038.1, read on the forward strand.
TCGAGCAGCGCCGGGCCGCGTTCCGGCAGCGCCGGGATTATGTCGCCGCCGAACTGACGGCTCTCGGCATGTTGCTGCCCCGGGAAATCCAGGGCGCGTTCTACGCCTACGCCAACATCTCGGCCTTCAGCCGCGACAGCGAAGCCTTCTGCCGGGAACTGCTCGAAGACCACGGCGTGGCGATCACGCCGGGAACCGATTTCGGCGAAATCAACGGCAACGAGTACGTGCGCATGGCCTTCACCACTGGCATGGATGACCTGCGCTTGGGCGTCGAGCGCTTGCGCCGGGCGCTCGCGTGAATTGGGCGTGAACTATCCCGGCCCGCTTGAGGAGGCTGTCCTGCTCCGCCGCTACAAGCGCTTTCTCGCCGATGTGGAAACAGCCGCCGGCGCGGTGCTGACGATCCACTGCCCCAACACCGGCTCGATGCGCAACTGCCGCGAGCCGGGCAGCCGGGTCTGGCACACAACATCGCGCAATCCGAAGCGCAAGTACCGGCAGACCTGGCAAATCGTCGAGGTGGACCGGCGCCATCTGGTGGGGATCAACACCGCGCTGGCGAATCCGCTGGTGGAGGAGGCCATCGGCAACGGCCTCGTTGGCCCGCTCGCCGGCCACACCGGAATAAAGCGGGAGGCGGCCTATGAATCCGGCGGCCGGGCGGATTTTCTGCTTGGCTTGCCGGGCGGGGATTGTTACGTCGAGGTCAAGAATGTCAGCCTGGCCGAAGCGGGCGTCGGCCGCTTCCCCGATGCGGTCACCGAGCGCGGCCAGCGCCATTTGCGCGAATTGATGGCGGTGCGGCGCGATGGCTTCCGCGCCATGGTGATCTTCTGTGTCGCCCACGACGGCGTGGTTGAAGTCCGCCCGGCCGACGATATCGACCCGCGTTTCGGCGAGTTGCTGCGGCAAGCCGCCGGCGAGGGGGTTGAATTGCTCGCCTATGGCGCGACCTACGATTTGGCGAGGGGAAGCGCGACGCTCGACCGGGAAGTGCCGGTTACTCTCTGAGAAATCCGTGATCTGGCGAATCAGCCCGGCGGTCCCGCCGCCGGCTCGATCATCACCATGCCATCCACGAGCTGGAACGGAACCGCCCGCAAATGCGCGCCGTGGCATGGCCCGGCCAGGCACAGGCCGTCCTCGATGCGGAACAACGCACCGTGCGTCGAACATAGGATCAGCGCCCCATCTGGATCGAGAAACTGGTCTTCATCCCAATTCAGGGGCGTGCCCAGATGGGGGCAGATATTGCGGTAGAGATGCAGTTGACCGTCCCTGCGCACGAGGAAAAACGCCTCGCCGCCGGCCTCGGCCTCTTTCGAGCGGCCTTCCGCCACCGCGTCCGCCGCGATCAGCGCGATCATGTCCCGCACCGGGCCAGCGCCTGGCTGAAATCCGCGAGCAGGTCGGCCTGGTCCTCGATGCCGATTGAGAAGCGCAGCAGCGAATCGGCGATGCCCATCGATTGCCGCCACCGCGGCCCCATCTCGTGGTAGATGGTGTGGGCCACGGGAATGCCGAGGCTGCGGGTGTCGCCGAGGTTGCTCGATGCCACCACGACTTCAAGGCTGTTGAGAAAATCGAAGCAGTCGATTCCCGCCGCGAGCTCGATGCTGAAAAGCGCGCCGAAGGCCCGGAACAACGACCGCGCGCGCTGGTGCTGGGGATGCATCGGCAGGCCGGGGTAGTTGACTTTGGCCACCGCGGGATGGTCCGCGCACAGGCGGGCCAGCGCCATGGCGTTGGCGCAGGCCTGGTCCATCCGCAGCGGCAGCGATTCCGAGCCGACCGCCAGGGTATGGGCGGCTTCCGGCGCCAAGCTCGCGCCCATGTCGCGCAGGCCCTTCTTGCGAATCTGCGTCAGCCCCCAGTCGCGGCTGTCGCCCTGGCGGTAGAGGTCGAGGATATTGACGAAGCCGCTCCAGTCGAAGCCGCCGGTGTCGGTCACCGCGCCGCCGAGGGCGTTGCCGTGTCCGCCGATGTACTTGGTCAACGAATTCACCACGAGTCCGGCGCCGGCGGACTTCGGCTGGTAGAGATGCGGCGAGGTCATGGTGTTGTCGACGACATACACCAGGCCCCGCTCGGCGCACAGGGCGCCGATGCCTTCGAGGTCGGCGATATGGGTCACCGGATTGGCGATGGTTTCGACAAAAACCATGCGGGTTTGCGGGCGGATTTTCTCCGCCACCGCGCCCGCGCCGGTGGCATCGACAAAATCGACTTCGATTCCAAACCGGGCCAGGGTGCGGAAAAAACTGTTGGTGTTGCCGAACAGATAGGCGCTGGAGACCATGTGGTCGCCGGCTTTCAGCAAAGTCAGCGCGACCGCGGCGATGGCCGCCATGCCGGTGCCGAAAGCGACGCTGGCCGCGCCCCCCTCCATCGTGGTGACGCGGTGCTGGAGCGCGGCCACGGTGGGATTGGCCTGGCGGCCATAGGCGTAGCCTGCGCGTTTGCCCTGGAAAACCTCGGCGAGTTCCCGGGCGTCGGCGTAGCCAAAGGCCACCGATGGATGCACTGGCTTGTGCAGCACGCCGTGTTCCGGCCCGCCCGCGCGGTCGGCGTGCAGATTGCGGGTGGTCAAGCCCCTGGCTGGCATCGGAATGAATCCCCTGGCGGCGAGCGCCTACAAACCGGCGAATACGCGGCTGGATTCTATCAAATGCTGGATTTCAGCGACCCGCTCGCGGTAGGCGAGGCTGCCGGTGTCGCGGTACAGTTCGCTGAAATCGTCCTCGGTAAGGCCGTCGCGGTTGTCGCCAACCGTGGGCATATAGTCGGAATCGGAGCGCAGTTCGCTCATGCGGCGCTGCATTTCGAGGGCGCTTTCCCGGTCCCTTGTGGCGAGCCGGGCGAGGGTGACGCCGGCGCTGTTGGCGGTGAGGTCGGAAAAGCTGAACCCCGAGCGGTGCCTGGCATCAAAGGATTCCTTGGCGGTTGACAGCATCAGCGCGAGGTCGGGCCCAAGCGCCACGGTGATCGCGGCGATCGAAGTCAGGTGCTGGGCCAAATCCTGCCGCCGCAGCAGGCGCACTTCGATGAACTCGGCCGCCGGCGCCGCCTCCTCGCCCACGAGCCGGGCGATGTCCTCTCCATTCACATAAACCGCCAGGGTTTGCAGCAGCGCTTGGTTTTCGGCGATGGGGTCGCTGCCGGCGAGCGACTTGCGCCGCGCCTCGGCGAACAGCGGCGCGAGTAGGCGGCTGAGCGGAATCGCCCGCTCATCGGCGGGAGTCTGCCCGGCAACTTCGCCGATGACGGCATGGTATTGCAGAATGCGCTCGCGGTCGGATTCCGAGTACAGCCATTGCCGCGCCTGGTCGCCGGCCCGGGCGAGCAGCTCAGGGTCCCACAGCAGCTCGACATGGACCGCATCGGCGCCGAGGCTGAAGCGCTCGACGCTCGCCAGCAGCCGGGCGGCTTCGGCTTGCAGGGGATTGTCCGAGGCCAGCGCCTCGGCCTCGGTAGGCGCGACCCATGCCACCAGCGAACGCGGCACCGGCAGATAGCCCAGCCGCAGCCGCGCCAGGCCGGGCCGGCCATCGCGCTCGGCGATTTCGCCTTGGAAGTTCATATAGGCCGGGATCGCGATGCCCAGCGAGCGGCTGACTTGGAAGGCGAGCGCGCCCTGCCGCAATTCAATTTCCGCCGCCCAATCCGCGCCGAGGCGGGAGAGCGACAGCAAATGGCGGCCGAGCAGGTTCAACTCTTCCTGGTTCCAGCGCAGCGAATGCGGCGCCGCCACGCCGGGGTCCGCCGGCACGCTGTCGAGCAGCAGCGCCTCGACCCGCACAGCCTCCGCCCGGCTCAGTTGCGGGCTCGGTTCAACCAGCGGCGTGAATTGCAGGCACAGCAAAATCGGCGCGGCCAGCGCGCCCAGACCAAGCAGCCAGAACCCGACCCAAGGCAATCCCGCCTTCCGTTCCGGCGCGCGAAAGATATCCCGCCTACCCATCACCGCGAATTGAAGCAGAAGCATTCAGCTTGCGTCAATTCTGCCTTAGCATCGTGGCTTCGACCCGTCGCCGTCTGGCTGGGCGGCGTTCAGCGGACGCCGTAAACACATCCATGTGGGCTTCGGGCTCGACATCGTGTCTCGCACGCCCGCTGAACGCCACCCAGCCAGACGGCGACTAACGCTGTGGCTGCCATCCGTCGCAGAATCTCTTCGTTCAGGCACCGGTCGCTTACCGTCGGTGTCTGAATGCTTTCCCAGCTTCGCTGGGCCCCTTTCAGACACCGCCGCGCTCCCTCAGTGCGGAATTCAAGGCACTTTGCCCCTGCCGTCTGTTCATGCCAAGTGTTACACCACGGCCCGCAATCGCTATAATCTCCAGCAAGACCCAGCCAAATTGAGCAAGACCATGGCAAATTTCGCGACCTGTGTTTCAGACCCCAAGCGGCCCATCGCCGCCGCCGCGCTCGCCCTCCTGCTGGCCGCCTGCGCCTCGACGCCGGAAACGCCTGTGGAAGAAGCGCCCGAGGCTGCCTCCAGCGCCACCACAACCACCAGCAATGCCACCACCGCGGCGGAAGACGAGCAGTTGCGGCGGCAGCAGGCGGCGGAGGCCGCGGAGCGGGCGCGGCGCATCGCCGAAGCCGATCTCGAGCGTCAGGCCGAACTCGCGCGGCGGCAGGCGGAGGCCGAGCGGGAAGCGGAGGAAGAGCGGCAGCGAGTCGCCGAGCAACAGCGGCTAGAAGAAGAGCGTCTGGCCCGGGAGCAAGCCCAGCAGACGGAACAGGCGGAGCGGGCCGAACAGCAACGCCTCGCCGCCGCTGCGGCCGAGCGCCAAGCCAGACTCGACCAAATTGCCGAACTCGAATCCCGCATCGCCGAATTGCAGGCCGAAGCCGCGGCCGGCGACGCCCTCAACGAAACGATCCGCGAAGCCGTGCTCGTCTCCGAGCAATTGCTCGCCGCGCTCACCGAGGAGCAGGCCAGATACGAGGAATCCAACCTAGACGCCGCCGGCAACTTCATCGACCCGCCAGCCACCGAGCCCATCACCGAACTCGAAACCCGCCGCAACAACCTGCTCGAGCAGATCGATGTTTGTTAGATGTGTCGCCGCGGCGAAAATGGGAAAATGGTTGAAAGCGAAGGGGGCTGTTTAGAAAAATCGACAATGCTCGGCTTGTCAGGGAACACACTGCAAACCGAATGAGCGAAAGTCTTGGTCAATAGCTAGGCAAAGCAGCAATCCCATCCTGTCGCAAACGGCAAAACTGGTGCAGTCTGTGAAACTGAACCGCTTGTCTGAGTAAGTGGTGAAGATCGTCCAAGCGGCTTCTTCATCTCTTGGGGATATGCGTTCGATTTGTGCGAGGCTGCCGACGCGCAAGCGGTTTCCCAGTTGCTGTGCGACATTCCAACCCAGTCTTGTCCTGACCAATGTCAATGTTTCATCGATAATAAAGTTGGTTGTCAGCATGCGCCCACGACTTTGGCGGACGGCTTTGGCAACCGCCGCATGGTCCGGGTCTTTTTGATCAACGAGTGCGTACCAGGCACCGGTGTCGACAAATATCCGTTTCAATCCGGGCTACCGTAGAGATGCCGATTGTGGTCTCGGCCGACTGCCTCGCCCGTACCGGAACCAATTCCGATAATCGATTCAAGCGGGTCTTCCCTGTGTTCATTGCGGCTGCGGAAATGTGTATCCACCAGCGTTCTGACAAGAGCAGACATACTGATGCCTTTTCGCCTCGCCTCGATCCCCAAAAGACGGTACTGCTCTTGTTCGAGTAGAATTTGCATTCGATGCATCGTTAGCTTCAACCTTCCGCAGCGAGCGCTTCCTGGGTTCTGGCGCCGCGGATGATGTTGGCCATGCCGTAGTTGCCTTCGTGGCAGGCGTATTCGTATAGCTGGCCGGCGACTTTGGTCATGGGCACGATCACCGTCATCTTGTCGGTGAAGGTAGAGGGATCGTCAATGGTCCACTCGTAATCGACCGTGAACTCGTCGATACGGGTGAATTTTTCGGTCAGCACTTTGTCGGCGGAATGGCCGAAGCCACTGAAGCTCTGGGTGAGCCCGTTGAAATTGCGCGTTTCCACCACGAGCGTGTCGCCGTCGTAGTAGCCGCGGGAATCCCCCGACCACAGCCCGATGTTTTCATCGAGCGGCGGGCGCTCGCCGATGGGCACGATGCGCGCGTCGTTGATCATTTCGGTGAGGATGACGGCGGTGTCCCGGTTCTGGAAGATCTGCACATTGTTGTTGTACAGGCTCGGCATGAACGGCGGGCCGGCGTTGAAGCCAACAATGCAGCGCTCGGACAGGCCGCGGTCCTCCGGGCCGTCCTTGCCGATGCCGCCAACCACGAAGCGCACCGGCCGCTGGCCGGGCACGTCGTCGCCAAGCCCGCCGTAGACGATCTCCACGCCTTCAACGGTGGCGGGCATTTGCCCATCGGTTGGATACACGATGTGGGAAGTGCGGATGCGGTCGGTGATGCCGGCGCTTTCGACCCAGAAATCGTTGTAGCCCCCCGGATCGTCGTCCGCGACACGCCGCGGCACCGCCTGATCCGACGCGGCGTCGGCCGCGGCGAGGCGGGCGCGCAGCTCCTCGACCTCCTCCGGCGTCATGAACTCGCGCTCGCCAAAGCGTTCGGGCCGCACAAGCGGCACATTGGAGGAGAAGTTCCACACGCCTTGCAGGTCGGGGTGCCCCCACTCCGTGCGCGGCGCCACAAAGTCCTCCTGCGCGAGCATTGGGCCGGAAATCAGCAGCAGAACCAAGCCAATAATCTTTTTCATCGAAGGCGGCGCTCCAGTTCGGGCGAAGAAACCCACCGTAGACGCTTTCCCGCCCCGAATCAAGCGGCGCGGCCCAGCGGTGTGGCCCAGCGGTGTGGCCCAGATGGATGGCTTCGATCCCGCCGTTGCCGCGGCAGGGGGGTGCAGCGGACGCTGTGAATACATCCCTGTACGCTTCGGGCTCGACATGGATGTCGAGACTGGGGATTGGCGAAGCCGGAAGCGCAACGCCAA
>JAPOTO010000219.1:0-10422 GCA_026709135.1 Gammaproteobacteria bacterium
CATGCTTCTCTCCTATCTTCCAAACCCCCCGCTCGCGGAAGGCTGGGATGGTTTGGCGGCGGGCGGCGTTGGTGGTGGCTGGGGCCGGGAGGCTGTGCTTGCGGATGTGGTCGGACAGCTTGATGATGCGGTCGCCCCGCAGGTGGGCGAGGCGCTTGTGGAGTGATTCGAGCAGGGCGAGGACGAGAATCCTCTCCATGGGCCGGGTTGACTCGCGGCGCTCGTATTCCAAGAAGGCCCGGTAGTAGTGACGCTTTTCCGAGTTCCGCAGGATGACGCGGGGCAGGCCGAGTTGGAGCAGTTGGAAATTGATCAGCACCCGGCCGATGCGGCCGTTGCCGTCGCGGAAGGGGTGGATGGATTCGAATTCGAGATGGAAACGGGCGATCTTGTCGAGGAACCAGGATTCGAGATCTGCGTTGTGGGCGATGGTGATCTGCTCCATCATCAGCTCGACGTGCTCCGGCGCAGGGGCGATATGGGGTCCGACGCGCACGTACTCGCCGGCTTGCCGGTAGCGCCCGGCGATCTCGTCATCGATGCCATCGAGAAGCATCCGGTGCAGGTTGAGAATCAGGTCGCGGTCGAGTTCGCCGATGGCGGCGCGCGATCGCTTGTGCTCCATCACCCGGGACAGGTTTTTCGCCTCGAACAGCTCGCGCACGGAAACGTCCCGGGCGAGCTGCTGCTCGAACAGGATGCGCTCGGTTTCTTCGAGGGTGAGCGTTGAGTTTTCGATGGCGTTCGAGTTGTAAACGCTCTCGGCGACTTCCACCTCGTCAATGTGCGCAAGCAAGGCTTCCCTGCCCGGCCGCAGGGAGTCAAACTCCCGCTTCAGGAGTTGGAGGCGATCTCTCAGCCTTCGGTCGGTTGCCATGCGTCGATTGCCATATATTCACTGTAGAATGCTAAAGTAACGTGAATTTTATCTGATTTCTGTTCATATTCACGGCAGATTAGCTCATAGGTGATGACTGGTTCAAGCTGGACGAAAACGTTCGGCAGCTTTTTCTCACGAAATGGACTATATTCAGAAGTGCGATTCGAATCAAGGACTACGAGCCTGCGCCGCAGGAATTCACGGCTGCAAATCCGCCCTCAGCCGAGGGCGCGGCGATATCGAATTTTCGCTTTCGCGAATTCCTACGGCCCAGGCTCCTAGGATCAAGAAACCGATGAGGACTAACTTGCGTCTCGCCGGTCAGCGGCGGAACTTGGCTGACTCGCTGTCCAGGCCGGGCCTGAGCGGTATCGAATTTGATCCCCCGCGGGTCCGGCTTGAATCCCTCCCTCCCGATCTGTCCTGATGTTGCCGCTGGTGTGAGAACCGGGCCGCCTTTGGCGTTGAACGCCGGCGGGCTTTGGCCTATATTGCCCCTCGATTTCCATTCCCGCCGCCGCGCGCTCTGGTTCTGGTACTAGGACGGTTGATGGCCTTCAACTTTCAATCGCTGGCTGGCGTTCCGGCGCGGAAATTGCCAAGGCCCGCGGGCGGGATTCGGCCGCCGCCCTGGCTCGGCAATCTCGGGCGGGCCTTTGGCGGCAGTCTTCGCGATCTGGCGCCGATCATCGCGGTGATCGCCTTTTTCCAGTTGCTGGTGCTGCGGCAGGCCCCCGATGAATTTCTGACGATACTCGGCGGGCTGCTTTGCGTGGCGGCGGGGCTGACGCTGTTCGTGGCCGGGCTGGAAATGGCGCTGTTTCCCATCGGCGAGAGCATGGCCAATGGTTTCGTGCGCAAGGGCAGCCTCAGCGCCCTGCTCGCCTTCGCCTTCTGCCTCGGCTTCGGCACCACGGTTGCCGAACCCGCGCTGATCGCGGTTTGCGCCGAGGCCGCCGAAGTCGCGGCGCGGGCCGGCATGATCGCCAACGACCCAGCCGCCATCGCGCGCTACGCTCTCGAATTGCGCTATGTGGTGGCGTTTTCGGTGGGCTTGGCCATCATCATCGGCGTGGTTCGCATTCTCATGGGCTGGCCGATTCACTGGCTGATCATCAGCGGCTACATCCTCGTGGTCGTTATGACCGCGCTGGCGCCGCGGGAGATCATCAGCATCGCCTATGATTCCGGTGGTGTGACGACTTCCACCATCACCGTGCCCATGGTCACCGCGCTCGGGGTTGGGCTTGCGAGTTCGATCAAGGGCCGCAACCCCATGCTCGATGGCTTCGGCCTGATCGCCTTCGCCTCGCTGACGCCGATGATCTTCGTCATGGGCTACGGCATGGTGGCGGGCTGAGCCGCGATGGACTGGATTCCCGCGGCTTTTTCGACCCTGCTCGCGACTTTGCGGGACATCGTGCCCATCGTGCTTGTTGTGGTTGTGTTCCAGTTCGCCGTGCTGCGGCGCAGCCTGGCCAACCCGGCGCGGATTCTGGCCGGGTTTGTCTTCGTCGTGCTCGGCATCGCCCTGTTCCTGATCGGCCTCGAAGCGGCGATTTTCCCGCTGGGGCGCGGCATGGCCGAGCAACTGATCACCCAAGCAACGGCGGGAGCGGCGGGCGGCGGCTGGCTGATGTACGGCTGGATCTACCTGTTCGCCTTCGCCATCGGCTTCAGCACGACCATGGCCGAGCCTTCGCTGATCGCGGTGGCGATCAAGGCCGGGGAAATCTCCGGCGGCTCGGTGGGGGTCTGGGGCCTGCGGATCGCCGTCGCGCTCGGCGTGGCGATCGGCATCACCCTGGGTGTTTACCGCATTATTTATGGCTTGCCGATCCACTGGTTTATCATCGCCGGATACATACTGGTGGTGATCCAGACCGCCTTCGCGCCGCGGGAGATGGTGCCGCTGGCCTATGACTCGGGCGGCGTGACGACTTCGACGGTTACCGTGCCGCTGGTGGCGGCGCTTGGCCTTGGGCTCGCCTCGGCGGTTCCGGGGCGCAATCCGCTGATCGACGGATTCGGGCTGATCGCCTTCGCCAGCCTGTTTCCCATCATCGCCGTGCTGGCCTACGCCCAGCTTTCGGTTTTCCTAGCCCGAAGGGCGTAAGCAAGAGTCCGGAGGGCATGAGCAAGCGCCCCGCGGGGCCTGAACGGAGAGGTTTCCGACCATGAAATTCAAACTGATCGTGGCCTTTGTGGATGACCGGCTGACCGGCAAAATCCTCGATGCCGCCCGCGAACACGGCGCCACCGGAGCGACCATCATCCCCACCGCCAGGGGCGAGGGCATGAAGGCGCACAAAGGCATCTTCGGCCTGTCGGTGGACTCGCGCCGGGAAATCCTGCTGTTCACCGTGGAGCAGTATCTGGCCCGGCGCATACTCGAAAAAATCTGCGAAGCCGGCGAGTTCGACCAGAAGTCCGGGGCCGGAATCGCCCTGCAGCTCGATGTGGAGGATGTGGTCGGCGCTTCCAGCCAAGTCGAAATGCTCGCCGGGCAACTCGGCAACCACATTTAAACAGGAGAACCGAATGACTGAGCAAACCAGGGTCAGCGTCCGCGACGTCATGGACCAGGGCTACATCCGGGTGGGCGGCGTGGATACCGTGGCCGAAGCTTTCCGGCGCATGCTCGAGGCCGACGCCCACTGCATGATCGTCGCCCGGCGCGATGAAGACGACGAGTTCGGCCTCGTGCTGCACACCGACATCGCCCGCAAGGTGATCGGCCCGGACCGCTCGCCCGAGCGCGTGCGGATCTACGAAATCATGAGCAAGCCGGTGCTGACGGTGCATCCGGGCATGAATATCCGGTACGCTTCGCGCTTGTTTGAACGTTTCCACCTGCGGGTGGCGCCGGTGGTTGAAGACAGCGAAGTGATCGGCATCGTGACCGATTACGACATCGTCATGCGCGGGCTCGCCCAGTTACTGGGCAAGCCCTGATCCGGCCGGCGCTTCCCCACGGGCCCACCCAACCGGCCGAGGGCCGGAAATCCGGGACAAAACCATGAGCGAAAACGAAAACCAAAGCAAAAACGGAACCGAAGCCGCGGACTTCAATTTCGAAGCCAGACTCGGCGAGCTTGAGCAACTCGTCAGCCGCATGGAGGAAGGCGAGCTTGGCCTCGAAGAGTCGCTGCGCAGCTTCGAGCACGGGGTGAAACTCGTGAAAGAATGCCAGCGGGCGCTGGAAGAGGCCGAACAAAAGGTCAAGGTGCTCACCTCGCCGGAAGGCGACACCGAAGACCTCGATCTCGACCGGGCGGATGCGGAATGAGCGGCGGTTTCGACCAATTCCGGGCGGCTTGCCAGGCGCGGGTTGACCAGCGGCTGAGCGGCTATCTCGACGCCAACCCCTTTCCCTGCCCCAGCCTTGGCGAGGCGGTCCGCTATGTGCTGCTCGCCGGCGGCAAGCGGGTTCGCCCACTGCTTGCCTATGGCGGCTGCGGGGCGGTCGGCGGCGACTGGGCGGACGCCGACGCCGCGGCTTGCGCGGTCGAGTTCATCCACGTTTATTCCCTGATCCACGACGACCTGCCGGCCCTCGACGACGACGACCTGCGCCGGGGCAGGCCAAGCCTGCACAAGGCTTTCGACGAGGCCACCGCGATTCTCGCCGGAGACGCGCTGCAAACCATGGCCTTCGAGCTGCTCAGCGCGCCCGGCGCGGGTGACCGTCTCGGCATGGTGCGCGAACTCGCCCTCGCGGTGGGGCCGCAAGGCATGGTTGCCGGGCAGGTGCGCGATCTCGCCGCGGAAGGTGTCGAATCTTCGCTGGCCGAGCTGGAAACCATCCACCGCCTCAAGACCGGCGCCCTGATCGAGGCCAGCGTGATGCTCGGCGCGCTGGGCGCCGGCCGGGCCGCGCCAGAGCAGCTTGAGCGCCTGCGGGAATACGGCGGCCGCATCGGCCTCGCCTTCCAGGTGCAGGACGATATCCTCGATGTCGTCGCCGACACCGAGACGCTGGGAAAACCCCAAGGCTCCGATCAGGAAAGCGGCAAGACGACCTATGTGTCCCTGCTCGGGCTTGCAGACGCCAAGTTGAAAGCGAACGAACTCGCCAGCGGCGCAATCGGGGCCCTCGCCGATTTCGGCCCGGAAGCCGCGCCACTGCGCCAACTCGCGCAATACATCGTTGACCGGGTGAATTGATTCCCGTTTTGGCCCGCTTGGGGTATGCTCGGTGTTTTTGAGGGAAACGGCGGAAAAAATGCTCAAGCAAATCCCAACAAAAAGACCAAAAACCCCATTGCTCGACGGGATCGACTCGCCGGAGAATCTGCGCGGGCTGGAAACCGATCAACTGGCCAAGCTGGCGGATGAAGTGCGGGCCTACATGCTCTACTGCGTCGGCAAGACCGGCGGCCATCTCGGCGCCGGCCTCGGCGTGGTGGAGCTGACCATCGCCCTGCATTACATCTTCAACACACCCACCGACCGGCTCGTCTGGGATGTCGGCCACCAGGCCTATCCCCACAAGATTCTCACCGGACGGCGGGAAAGCATGCAGACGATCCGCCAGGCGGGCGGGCTCGCGGCGTTCCCGGCGCGGTTCGAAAGCGAGTACGACACTTTCGGCGTGGGCCATTCAAGCACCGCCATCAGCGCCGCCCTCGGCATGATGGTGGGCCGCCGCATGAACGGGGAGGACCGCAAGATCATCGCCGTGGTCGGCGACGGCGCGATGACCGCGGGGTTGGCCTTCGAGGCGATGAACCACGCCGCCCACCTCGAAGAGGACATTCTCGTCATCCTCAACGACAACAACATGTCGATCGACCACAACATCGGCGGCCTGTCGAACTACTTCGGGCGGCTGTGGGCGAGCAAATCCTACAATTTCGTCCGCGCCGGCGGCCGCAAGGTGCTCTCCAAGGCGCCCAAGATGATGCGGGCCGCCGAACAGACCGAAAACTTCATGAAGGGGGTGCTCTCCCGCGGCACCGTGTTCGACCAGCTCGGCTTCAACTACATGGGCATCATCAACGGCCATAGCATTCCGCAGCTGCTCGAAGTCCTGACCAACATCAAAGACCTGAAAGGCCCGCAGTTGCTTCATGTCGTCACCCGCAAGGGCAAGGGCTACGCCGAATCGGAGGGTGATGACTTCGGCCTGCACGCCATCGGCAAGGTGGCGCCGGTCGCGGGCGCGAAGAAGCCGCCCCAGGCGAAGGCGAAGAGCAGCCCGACCTATTCCCAGGTTTTCGGCCAATGGCTGTGCGCGGCCGGCCGCCGGGACGAGAAGCTCGTGGCGATCACCCCGGCCATGGGCCAGGGCTCGGGCATGGTGCAATTCGCCAAGGAATTCCCCGACCGCTACCACGATGTCGCCATCGCCGAGCAGCACGCCCTCACCTTCGGCGCCGGCCTCGCCTGCGAGGGGGTCAAACCCGTGGTGGCGATTTATTCGACTTTCCTCCAGCGCGGCTACGACCAGCTGATCCACGACATCACCCTGCAAAACCTCGATGTGCTGTTCGCCATCGACCGCGCCGGACTCGTCGGCGAAGACGGCCCGACCCACGCCGGCAGTTTCGACCTCACCTATCTGCGCTGCGTGCCCAACATCATCGTCATGGCGCCGAGCGACGAGGAGGAAACCCGGCTGCTGCTCTGCACCGGCTACGATCATGTGGGTCCCGCCGCGGTGCGCTACCCACGGGGCAAGGGGCCCGGGGTTGAAATGGGCGATGAATGGAAAACCGTTCCCATCGGCAAAGCGGTGCGGCGGCGCGAAGGCGGCGGCGTGGCGATCCTCGCCTTCGGCAGCATGGTGGCGCCTTCGCTCGCGGTGGCGGAGGAATTCAACGCCACGGTCTACGACATGCGCTTCGTCAAACCCATTGACGAAGACGCCATCCGCGCGGCCGCGGATTCCCACGAATTGCTTGTCACCATCGAGGAAAACGTCATCATGGGTGGCGCCGGCTCGGCGGTGGCCGAGGTGCTGCATCGGGACGGCTACCGCGTTCCCATGCTCAATCTCGGCCTGCCGGACCGCTTTATCGAGCATGGCAAACCCCCCGAAATGCTCCACGACGCGGGGCTCGACGCCGAAGGCATCGCCAACTCGATCCGGGAAAAGCTGAACGCCGGGCAGCGCGACCGCCGGGCGATGTGATTGCCGATATCGCCCATCGCGAGCGCCCCGCGCCGCGAAATCGCCTGTGCCAGTCAAAAGCCAAAGCCAGTAAAGCGAACGCGCCATGTCCACTGAAGAATCCCCCCGCGATCAGCGCCACAAGCGCGCCATGGAACGCAAGAAGGCCCACGTCGACAGCCGCATCGCCGCGGCCACCGAAGACCGGGGCCTGCTGCTCGTGCTCACCGGCAGCGGCAAGGGCAAAAGCTCCTCCGCCTTCGGCATGCTCGCCCGCAGCGTCGGCCACGGCCTTAAATGCGCCGTGGTGCAGTTCATCAAGGGCACTTGGGAATGCGGCGAACAGATGCTTTTCGCCAACCATCCGCTGGTCGAGTTCCATGTCATGGGCACCGGCTTCACCTGGGAAACCCAGAACCGGCAAACCGATATCGCCGCGGCGGAGAAAGCCTGGCGCCAGGCGGAAGCCCTGCTCGCGGACGAGTCCACCGGGCTCGTCATCCTCGATGAACTGACCTATATGCTCACCTATGGCTATCTCGACAAGGCCGCCGTGCTGCAAGCGCTGCAAGACCGGCCGGCGCGGCAGCACGTCGTCATCACCGGCCGCAACGCCAGCCGCGAACTGCTCGAAATCGCCGACACCGTGAGCGAGGTAAAGGACATCCGCCACGCCTTCAACCACGGCGTCAAGGCCCAAAAGGGCCTGGATTACTGATTCTCCGAAAAACAGGCGTTGTGGAACAGCAGGCTGGTTTGGCTGCGGCCATTCTCCGTGTGGATCAAGACGCGGCTCAGGCAGGCGAAGGGGATGTGCAGGGGGGAGCTTTGATTGAGCGGTATGCCGAGCACCGTCGGCAGCACCACCCGCATGACGCCGCCGTGGGTCACGATGAGCGCGTGGCTGCCGTCGGGCAATCCGGCGAGTTCCCGCCAGGCGGCTTGCACGCGGTCGCGGAATTGGATGAATGTTTCGCCATTGGGCGGCGCCAGGGCGGTGAGGTCTTCGCGGAAACTCTGGAACTGCGGCGCCGCGAGCCGGCGCCACTCGGCGATGTCCATGCCGTCCCAGTCGCCATAGTCGATCTCCTGCCATTGATCCTCGATCCGCAGCGCAAGCTGGCGGGACTGGGCGAGATGATGGGCGAAATCCCGGCAACGCTTGAGCGGCGAGGACAACAGGTGGGTCCAATACGCCCCGGCCCGCTCCGCCGAGGCCTCCATCTGCCGCCAGCCGCGGGCGGTCAGTTCGGGATTTACGCGCCCCCGCAGGATGTCGCCGCCACCCGGCTCGCCATGGCGCAGCAGGTCCACCGTGATGTGCTTGCCGCCGGCGGTCACCGCAGGTGGCCGAGTTTGTTGATCTTGACGGCGAGGTAGGTCTCGTTGTGGGGATTGGCGCCCGTGCGGATGGGGATGATTTGATCCACTTCGATGCCCATGTCCTCAAGCGCCTTGACCTTGGCGGGATTGTTGGTCAGCAGTTTGACCTTGCGCACATCGAAGAAATCGAGCATGGGCTTGCAGATCTGGTATTCGCGGCTGTCAGGCTCGAAGCCGAGTTGGACATTGGCTTCGACGGTGTCGGCGCCGGCGTCCTGCAGGGCGTAGGCTTTCAGCTTGTTGAGCAGGCCAATGCCGCGGCCTTCCTGCCGCAGGTAGAGGATCAGGCCGCGGCCGGCTTCGGATATCCGCCGCATGGCGAATTCGAGTTGCGGGCCGCAGTCGCAGCGCAGGCTGAACATGCTGTCGCCGGTGAGGCATTCCGAATGAATCCGGCACAGCAACGGCTCTTCGAGATTGAATTTCCCGAGCGCCAGGGCGACATGTTCTTTGTCGGCTTGCAGGTCCTTGAAGCCGTAAATCCTGAAATCTCCCCAGCGGGTCGGCAACTTGGCCTGGGCGATGAATTCAATGGTCAATTGACAAACTCCCGGTGCGGGGAAGTTCAAGCGAGCAATCGCAGGGATTGCAGGAAAAGGGCGGCCATTATACCCGCAACCACATCGTCAAGCATGATGCCGACGCCGCCTTTGAGATTGCGGTCGAGCCACTTGATGGGCCAGGGTTTGACGATGTCGAGCAGGCGGAACAGGGCGATTCCCCCCAGCGCCCAGGGCGCGCCGGCGGGAACGAGGGCGAGGGTGATCCAGCAGCCGGCGAACTCGTCCCAGACGATGCCGGGATGGTCGCCGCCGCCGAGCTTTTTCGCGCCGCGGCCGCAAATCCAGATTCCCGCCAGCGCCGCTAGCGCGGGCAGGGCCAAGCTGTATGGCAACGCCTGGGCCGGCAAAACGAACCAGATCGCCGCGGCAAGCACGGTGCCGGCGGTCCCCGGCGCCCACGGCGACAGGCCGCTGCCAAAACCGAAGGCAAGCAGTTGCACGGGATTGGCGAGCAACTCCCGGAAGGATGGATTGGGCGTGTTAGTCATCGGTGGTTTTGGAAATGATCAAAAGATAAGCCGCCCCCCACTTCCATTCCCTTCACCTGAAACCCTTCTCCGGCAACCACTTCGCCGATTTGGGTCAGCGGCAGGTTCATGCCAGCGGCGATTGCCATAAGCCCGCCCGCATTTTCCGGTTCCGCGGTGAAGCACAGCTCATAGTCGTCGCCGCCGCGCAACGCGGCATGGAGGCGGGACGCTTCCCCGGCGCAGCAAAGCGCCGCGGGGGAGTACGGCAGGCATTCCGGGTCGATGCGGATGCCGACACCCCCCGCCGCGGCCAAATGGCCGGCGTCGCCAAGTAGCCCGTCGGAAACATCGATGGCGCTCGCGATCAACGCAGCGGCGGCGCGGGCGAAAGCGATGCGGGGCCGGGGCCGGTAGAAGGCATCGTGGAAGTGCGCCCGGCAATCCGCCGGCAAATCGGCTGGCGGCGCATCAAGCGAGACGCCCGGTGTCGCGATTCCCAAGCCCGCAAGACCGAATGCGCCATCGCCCACATAACCGGTGACAAAAACCGCCTGTCCGGGCCGCGCGCCGCTTCTGCGCAATTCGCGCCCCGGCTCGCAAAGGCCGTGAATCTGGATAGTGACTTGCAGCGGCCCGCGGCAGAGATCGCCGCCAACGAGCGCGCAGCGGAACTCCCCGGCCAGCCCGGCGAGGCCGCGGCTGAAACCGGCCAGCCAGTCCGCCTCGGCCGCCGGCCGGGTCAAGGCCAGGGTGAAGCAAAGCGGCTCGGCGGCCATCGCCGCCAGATCGCTGAGATTGACCGCCAGCGCCCGGCTGGCGATGGATTCCGCTTCGGCGCCGGTGGGGAAATGCGTCCCCTCCGCGAGCGTGTCGGTGGCGGTGACGAGGCGCTTGCCCTCGGGGATTCGCAGCACCGCAGCGTCGTCGCCGATGCCGAGTTCGATTTCCGGCCGCGCCAACATCAACTCCGGCACGGCGAAGTAGCGGCGGATGATGTCGTGTTCGCCCATG
>JAPOTO010000219.1:10447-14401 GCA_026709135.1 Gammaproteobacteria bacterium
CCGTCAGCCGGCGGCGCCCGTTTCCGCGCCGCGCAGCCTCGGCGCGAGCTTGTCGAGCACGGCGTTGACATACTTGTGGCCGTCGGTGGCGCCGAAAGTCTTGGCAAGCTCCACGGATTCGTTGATGACGACGCGGTAGGGGATGTCCCCTTGCCGGGCGAGTTCGAAGGCGCCGAGCCAAAGCACCGCCTGCTCCACCGGATCGAGCTTGCGCCCATCCAGAACCGGCGCGAGTTGCTGTTCGAGTTCGGGCCGGCTTGCCGCGACCGCCGGAAACAATGCGTTGAAGTAGTCCCGGTCGATGTTCACGCTGGCGTCCTCGCGCATTTGCCGGGCGATCTCAGTTGGATCGTTGCCCGACAGCATCCACTGGTACAGCGCCTGCAGCGCCAGCCGCCGCGCCCCGCGCCGGCCGGCGGGCGCCCGCCTGCGATGGCTGCCGCCGCTCACCCGGGCTGGGACTCGGATTCGGACTTGAGGCGGGCCAGCAGGCTGACCATTTCCAGCGCCGCCAGCGCCGCCTCGGCACCCTTGTTGTCGCTTGGGCACGAGCGCGCCTCGGCCTGCTCCAGCGTTTCCACCGTCAGCACACCCAGGGTTACGGGCTTGCCAGTTTCCAGCATGATCCGGCTCAATCCGCCCACGCATTCGCCGGCGACATAGTCGAAATGCGCGGTTTCCCCGCGAATCACGGTGCCGAGGGCGATAACCGCATCGATGTCGCGGCGCCGCGCCAGCGAGCCCACGGCGACCGGCAGCTCCCAGGCGCCGGGAACCTGGACGATGGTGATGCGCTCCCGGACCACGCCCTGCTCGAGCAGGGCCGCCAAGGCGCCGTCGAGCAGGCGCTCGACGATGAAACTGTTGAAGCGGCTCATGGCGATGGCGTAGCGCGCCCCGCCCAGCTGGAAGTCTCCCTTGATGACCGCGCCCTTGCTCATTTGCGTCCTCCCTGATTGCCGCCGTTGCCGGGGCCGCCATTGCGCGACTTGCGGAAACGGACGAATCCGGTCACTTCGAGATCGAAGCCGGAAATCGCGTTGAACCGCGCCGGATGGCTGAGCAGGCGCATCTTGCCGACGCCGAGATCGCGCAGAATCTGGGAACCGGTGCCGATGGTGAGGTCGCTGCGCAATTCTTCCCCCTCCCCGCCGCCGCGGCCGCTGGCCAACGCCCGCTCCATGGACGAATCCAAGCCCTGGCCGTAGTCGTCGCCGGAGAGCAGCACGGCGACTCCGCCGCCCTCCTCGCGGATCCGCGCAAGCGCGTCGCCGAAGGACCAGCTCACGCGCTCGCCGCCGATCACCTCGCAAACATCGCGCAAGGTGTTGGGGATGTGGACCCGCACCAGGGTCGGCTCGTCCGGGGAGATTTCACCGAGGGTGAAGGCCAGATGGGTGCTGCCGCTGATCGAATCCTCGTAGCTGTGCACAGCGAACTTGCCGTGGCTGGTGTCGAGGCGGTGGCTCGCGGTGCGGGTGACCGTGTGTTCGTTGGCGAGGCGGTAGTGGATCAGGTCGGCGATGGTGCCGATCTTCAGGCCGTGGGCGCTGGCGAAGGCTTCAAGATCGGGGCGGCGGGCCATGCTGCCATCCTCGTTCATGATTTCGACGATGGCCGCCGCCGGCGCGCAGCCGGCGAGCCTGGCGAGGTCGCAGCCGGCCTCGGTGTGCCCGGCCCGCCGCAGCACGCCGCCGGGCTGGGCCATGATCGGAAAGATGTGGCCGGGCTGGATGATGTCTTCCGGCTGCGAACCCTTCGCCACCGCGACTTGGATCGTCCGCGCCCGGTCGGCGGCGGAGATTCCCGTGGTCACGCCGCTGGCGGCTTCGATGGAAACGGTGAAGCGGGTTTTGTGCCGGGTGCGGTTGTCGCTGACCATCAGCGGCAGTTGCAGGAATTCGCAGCGCTCCCGGGTCAGCGTCAGGCAGATCAGGCCGCGGGCGTTCTTGGCCATGAAATTGATGTCTTCCGGGCGCACGCGCTCGGCGGCGATGACGATGTCGCCCTCGTTCTCGCGCGCCTCGTCGTCCATGATGACGACCATTTTGCCCTGGCGGATGTCGTTGATGAGTTCCGCCGCGGTGTTGAGTTTCATTGTTGGCGCGGTTTCCTCGGTCTCACGCGGCGCCCGTCTCGCCGCATTGCAACAGCCGTTCGAGATAACGGGCGAGCTGGTCGGCTTCGAGATTGACCCGCTGCCCCTGCCGGTACTGGCCGATGATCGTCTCGGCCTGGGTGTGGGGGATGATGTTCACGCCGAATTCGGCTCCGTTCACTTCGTTCACCGTCAGGCTCGTGCCATCAACGCAGATGCTGCCCTTGGGGGCGATGTACTTTGCCAGCGGCGCGGGCGCTTCCAGTTTCAAACGCAGGTTGTCGCCGTCGTTTTCCCGCTTGAGCAAGGTGCCGACGCCATCGACATGGCCGCTGACGAGGTGCCCGCCGAGGCGGTCGCCAACGCGCATGGCCTTTTCCAGATTGACCCGCCGCCCCGGCTCGACCGAGCCCAGGGTGGTGCAGCGCAGGGTCTCGTTCGACACATCGGCGAAAAAGCTGTCTGCTTCGAGTTGGGTCGCGGTGAGGCAGCAACCGTTCACGGCGATGCTGTCGCCAATGTCCACATCGCCGAGATCCAGCGCGCCGGCGGCGATGCGCAGCCGGCAGCCACCGCCAGTGGCGCTGCGCTCCAGCACGGCCCCCATGGCCGCGACGATTCCCGTGAACATATGTTTTCCGAGCTTCCCTGGGCGGTTCAAGTCCCCCGGGGGCGGACGCTGATCCGCAGATCATCGCCGAGGCGTTTCACATCCCGGATCTCCCAAGGCGGCGCCGGCGCCAGCGCCGCCGGCCCGGCAAGCTCCAGCAATGGTTTCGCATCGCCGCCCAGCAAGCGGGGCGCCATGTAGATGACCAGTTCATCGACCAAGCCGGCCGCGAGCAACGCCCCGCCAAGGGTTGGGCCGGCCTCAACAAGCACTTCATTGCACTCGAATCTCGCGGCGAGGCAGTCTAGCACGAATTCCAGATCCACCTTTTCCGGCGCTCCCGCCTTTTCCATTTTGGCCGGCGCGGCGATGACTTCGACGTTTTCCGGGAACTGGCCGGCCCGCGCGGGTTCCCGCAAACTGAAGATCTTCACCGCGCCATCGAGCGACAGCGTTTTGGCCGCCGGCGGCGTGCGCAGATGGCTGTCGAGAATGACCCGCAGCGGCTGTCCCGAAACGGGCGCGGCGGATGGGCGTTCTATGCCCGCCATGCCCGCGGCGCGCATGGCGGCGACTACGGCGAGGCGTTTTTCCACTTGGTCGCGCCCGCTTCCAGCGAGCGATTCCGGGCGCACATTCAGCGCTGGATCATCGGCAATCACGGTATCGATTCCCGTCAGCACCGCGCAGCTTGCGGCGCGCAGGATCTGCGCATTCGCCCGCGCCCGCGGGCCGGTGATCCACTGGCTGGCGCCGCTGGCGAGGGCGGTTCGACCATCGAGGCTCATGGCGAGCTTGCACCGCAGGAATGGCCTTCCCGCGGACACGCGCTTGATGAACCCGGAATTGAGTTCCGCCGCCTCGGCGGCGAAGTCCGGCAGCACAAACACTTCGATGCCGGCTTCTTCGAGCATGGCGACACCGGAGACCCGCGGGTTGGGGTCGAGCATGGCGATGACCACTTGCTTCACGCCCGCTTCGATCAGCGCCCCGGTGCAGGGCCCGGTGCGGCCT
The DNA here is from genome assembly GCA_026709135.1 of Gammaproteobacteria bacterium. GTDB lineage: Bacteria > Pseudomonadota > Gammaproteobacteria > Pseudomonadales > Pseudohongiellaceae > UBA9145. The sequence goes on from JAPOTO010000219.1 coordinate 14,170, forward strand.
TCGTGGGAGCAGGGCTCCAAGGTGACGAAAGCCGTGGCGCCGGCGCCGCCTTCCGGGTCCGCGGCAAGCGCCGCGACTTCCGCATGGGCCTGGCCGGCACCGGCGTGAAAGCCTTCGGCGACTACGCGGCCGCCGCGGACGAGCACACAGCCCACCCGGGGATTGGGGGCGCAACCGAGCACCGAGCGCGCGAGTTCGAGGGCGCGGGCCATGTGTTCCGGCCACCGCGCCC